>JAWVYU010000007.1:0-38806 GCA_033722575.1 Ketobacteraceae bacterium
AAAAGGCAGGTCCAGTTCCCGGGGATGCAGCTCGCCGTCGCTGAGCACGCTGCCTGTCAGGTCGTCTTCCGTCAGCATCCGGCGCACTTCCCGGTCGAAGGCAGCCTTGAAGGTCTCCAGGTGCTGAGTTGGCAGACTCAGCCCGGCTGCCATGGCATGACCGCCGAATTTGGCAATCAGTCCGGGATGCTGTGCCGCCACCGCATCCAGGGCATCGCGGATATGCAGGCCGGGAATGGACCGTGCTGAACCCTTTACCTCACCTTCATCACCGGGCGCAAACGCAATCACCGGCCGGTGGAAGCGTTCCTTGATCCGTGACGCAAGAATGCCGATCACACCCTGGTGCCAGTCCTTGCGATACAAACACAGCCCCCAGGGCAAACTGTCGCGCTCGAACTGCAATTGGTTCAGAATGGCCAGCGCCTCGTTCTGCATGCTGAATTCGATGGATTTGCGATTGTGGTTCAGCTGATCAAGCTCAATGGCAATATCGCGGGCATGGCGGGGATCGTCTGTGAGCAGGCATTCAATACCGTGGGACATGTCATCCAGGCGCCCGGCCGCATTCAGACGCGGCCCCACCGCAAAACCAAGGTCCGCCGCCACCAGTCGCCCTGGCGTGCGCCTGGCCACCTCGATCAGTGCCTTGATGCCGGGCCGGCAACGCCCGGCACGAATTCGGCGCAAACCGTGCTCCACCAGAATGCGGTTGTTATGATCCAGCGGCACCACATCCGCCACAGTGCCCAGCGCCACAATATCCAGAAAATCCGCCATATTGGGCTCGGGTAACCCCTGTTCGGAAAACCACCCGGCCTGCTGCAGGCGGGTTCGCAGAGCAGTCATCACATAAAAGATCACCCCCACCCCTGCCAGGTTTTTGCTGGGGAATTCACAGCCGGGCTGATTGGGATTCACTATGGCATCGGCATCGGGAAGCTCATCCGCCGGCAGGTGGTGGTCTGTTACCAGCACCCGGATACCCGCCGCCTTCGCTGCAGACACACCGCTGATGGAGGAAATGCCATTGTCCACCGTTACAATCAGATCCGGGTTGGATTGTCTGGCCACCTCGACGATTTCCGGCGTTAAACCATAGCCGTATTCAAAGCGGTTAGGCACCAGGTAATCCACCCGTTCAGCCCCCAGAGCACGCAACGCCAGTACACTCAGGGCCGAGCTGGTGGCACCATCGGCATCAAAGTCACCCACGATCAGGATATCCCATTGTTCCTGTAAAGCCTGTTGCAACAAGTCCAGGGCCGCGTCCAGGCCCTTGAGGCGGCTGGCGGGAATCAGCTGGTTCAGCTGCAGGCTGACCTCACGGGAATCCGTGATGCCCCGGGCTGCATAGATACGCTGCAATGCCGGCGGCAGATCATCGCAAAACGGCTCAAAGTCAACTAATGTCCGGCGGGTTATTTTTTTCATCGGTTGCCGTTACCACTCATGCTGCGGTTCAAAAAACAGAATCTGTCAAAAGTTTGCAGACAGTATAGCCAACGGGCCAGAAAGACAGGGGCGCCAGAACAGCGCCCCGGAAAGAGTATCAGACGTCCATGTTTTTCATGATGGCGCCTTTGACATCGGACAGGGTCGCATCAATGGTCACCATTTTGGCGGCTTTGCACTGTGCAATCGCCGTATCAGGATCCTTGAGGCCGTTACCGGTCAGGGTACAGACGATTTTGGAGCCTTCCGGTATCTTGCCGTTCCTGACATCACGGATGGCACCACCCAGGGACGCCGCCGATGCAGGTTCACAGAAAACGCCTTCGGTCTGGGCCAGCATTTTCTGCGTTTCCAGAATTTCATCATCAGTCAGTTCATCAAACCAGCCACCGGATTCTTTCTGGACATTCCAGGCCTTGTCCCAGGACTGGGGCACCCCGATACGGATCGCGGTAGCCACGGTTTCGGGATTATGCACCATCTGGCCCCGCATAAAGGGCGCTGCGCCGGCCGCCTGGTAACCCACCATAGTGGGAAGATTATTGGCAAAGCCCTGTTTGTGGGATTCGGAATAACCCATCCAGTGAGCGGTAATATTGCCGGCGTTACCAACAGGCAGGCAGTGATAATCCGGTGCCGCGCCCAGTTCTTCCACCACTTCAAATGCGGCGGTTTTCTGGCCCTGCAGGCGATAGGGGTTAATGGAATTGACAATAGTCACCGGAGCCACTTCGGCCACTTCCTTTACCAGGTTCATGCCTTCATCAAAATTACCGCGAATCTGCATGATAATGGCACCGTACATCATGGCCTGAGCCAGCTTGCCCATGGCAATTTTGCCTTCCGGAATAATCACGAAAGCGGTAATGCCGGCACGGGCAGCGTAGGCGGCAGCAGCGGCGGAGGTATTGCCGGTGGAGGCACAGATAATGGCTTTGCTGCCTTCCTCCACTGCTTTGGTCACCGCCATGGTCATGCCGCGGTCCTTGAAGGAGCCGGTGGGATTCAACCCTTCATATTTCACGTAAATATCCACGTCCTTGCCAATCGCACGGGGCACGTTGTTCAGACGGATCAGCGGGGTATTGCCCTCTCCCAGACTGATGACACGGGTGTCATCGCTCACGGGCAGGTGGTCGCGGTATTTATCAATCAGGCCAGTGTATCGAGTACTCATGTTTTCTGTTCCAACTCTGTCTCAGTTATTCTGCATTCAGATGCTCAAGGCGAATACGCACCACATCACCGACAATATCGTCCAGCGCTTCGATCTGCGCGATCGCATGATTCATTTCTTTTTCCAGCACGCGGCGGGTAATCAGAATGATGGGCACCTCGCCATTTGATTCGTCTGCCTCTTTCTGCAGAATCGACTCAATATTGATATTCGCAGCACTGAATATGCCCGCCACATTCGCCAGCACCCCGGGATGATCCTGAGCCCGCATCCGCAGGTAATAGGCCGTCTCCACCTCTTCCATCGGCAGAATCGGACGGCCATCGAGACTGTCCGCCTGGAACGCCAGGTGCGGTACGCGATTGTTCGGGTCCGTGGTCAGGGCCCGCGCCACATCAATGATATCCGCCACTACAGCAGAAGCCGTTGGCTCGGCGCCCGCACCGGGGCCGTAATAGAGTGTCGGACCCAGGGCATCACCCATGGCCACTATGGCATTCATCACACCGTTAACATTGGCAATCAGCCGCCCTTCCGGGATCAGCGTTGGATGTACGCGCAGTTCAACACCGGCATCGCTGATACGGGTCATGCCCAGATGCTTGATGCGATATCCCAGCTCTTCGGCGTACTCCACATCCGCGGTGGTAATCTTGCTGATGCCTTCGGTGTAAGCCTTGTCAAACTGCAAGGGAATACCAAAGGCGATGGACGCGAGAATGGTCAGCTTGTGAGCCGCATCAATACCTTCAACGTCAAAGGTCGGATCAGCCTCGGCATAACCCAGCGCCTGGGCTTCCTTGAGAACGTCATCAAAATCCCGGCCGTGATCGCGCATCTCCGTCAGAATGAAGTTGCCGGTTCCGTTGATAATTCCCGCCACCCACTTGATCCGGTTGGCAGACAGGCCCTCGCGAATGGCTTTGATAATAGGAATACCACCGGCTACCGCCGCCTCGAATGCCACGTTCACACCCTTCTGGTGGGCCGCCGCAAAAATCTCGTTACCGTGTTCTGCAATCAATGCCTTGTTGGCAGTGACCACGTGTTTGCCACTCTCAATAGACTGCATCACGATGTCTTTGGCAGTGGTGGTACCGCCAATCAGTTCCACCACAATATCCACGTCGGGATCATTCACCACATCAAAGATGTCGCGGCTGATTTTGTAGTCCGAGGTGTCCGCGGCAGGATTGTCACGGCGGGCACCGATGTGAGTGATCTGAATAGCTCTACCTGCACGGCGCGCGATATCCTTGGCGTTGCGTGTCATTACGTTGAAGGTACCCGAACCAACGGTACCAAAGCCGACGATTCCAACATTAACAGGTTTCAAACCATTCACCTCAATTGTCATTATTTGTTGTGGCCGGGGGCCGCGGGAGCCCGGGCAATCTGTAGGTTAAAGATCCGCGGAAAGGGCGAGAATGTAACACAAAAGGGGAAAGATTTAATCCTTGAAAGGCCCTGATCCGGCAAGAAAGCACGGATTTGATATCTATAGTGAAGATTTCAGGGAAAAACGCGAGTAAGCACACACTTACAACGAAATCCGGACATAAAAAAACCATGCCCGGATCATGCCTGGGCATGGTTTTCGTACTGTAACTCCCCTTATTCCGAAGGAGCGGCTGCCGTATTCGCAGCGATGTTCATTTCCGCAGCCAGGTCGGCAGCCTCACGGTATCCGCCAATCTTGCGACCATCACCCAGATACACCGCCGGAGTACCTCGCACCCCGATCTCGTGGCCCAGGGCAATCTGCTCATTAATAACCTGGGCATTACACTCACCCTCCGGCTCCGGCACCGGCTGGCGGGTTTTTGCCAGGGTCATCATTTTCTCACGGTCATCTGAACACCAGATATGCAGCATCGTCTGACCGGCGGGAGATTTCAGTCCATAACGGGGCCAGGCCGCATATTTCACGGTAATACCCATGGCATTCAACTCCGGTATTTCCTGATGAAACTTCTGGCAATAGCCACAGCTGGTGTCAGTGAAAGCGATGACTTCGCCTTTCTCTTCTCCCTTGGCGGGGTAGACCACCAGGTCCTCGTCTTTCAGGCTCTGCAGGGCAGCAACCCGTTTCTTGCTGCGCCAGGTTTCGGTAAGGTTCTGAACTCCGCCCGGCTGTACCGCCAGCAGATCACCATTGAGGATATACTTGCCATCTGCCGTGGCATGTATCACCTCGCCACCGTTAATCTCCACCTGATATATGCCGGGAGCCGCGCTCTCCTTCATACTGACAATGGACAGGCGCGGAAGATTAGCGGTGAGATTCCGCCGGATCTGATCTTCTGCGGATACTTCCTGCATGGTCTGCTGGTCAGCCTCGGGATTATCCGCTTTATCCTGTCCGGCCTCCGCCACATCCGTGTGAGCCGTCTGGACTGCTGCTGCGATCTCTGCTTTCGGGGGCTCCTCCTGTTTGCATCCGCTAATCCCTGTGCCAATTACCACCAGCGCGACTGCCAGCCCTAAACCGTAGTGTTGTTTCATGTTTTAACCTTATCTGCTTTTTTCTGTCTTTCCGTCTGGTGACGCTTCACTCTGACCCGCTCAGGGGGCCATTGTTCCTGAATGTCTTACTCTCCCTGCCTGGTGGACACCCCGGTACTACCCTCTCGGATGATGAGCCTGGTGCAATGATTGCAGACGCTGCCTGGCAATATGGGTGTAAATCTGGGTCGTCGACAAATCGCTGTGGCCCAGCAACAGCTGAACCACCCGCAAGTCGGCCCCATGATTCAGCAAATGGGTGGCAAACGCGTGTCGCAATGTATGCGGAGAGACGGCTTTGTTGATACCGGCTATCGTGACATATCGCTTGATTCTATGCCAAAAAGTCTGCCGCGTCATGAAGCCTCCCCTGGAACTGGGAAACAGTACCTGTGAATCCGGCGATTTCAGTAATTCCGGGCGAGCTTCCCGGAGATACCGGGAAAACCAGTGCAGGGCCTCCTCCCCCATGGGGACCAGGCGTTCCTTGCGCCCCTTGCCCATCAGACGGATCACTCCCTGGCGATAATTGATCTGGTAGGTTTCCAGAGACACCAGCTCGGAAACCCGCAGGCCACAGGCATACAGCAATTCCAGCATGGTGCGGTCCCGCACTCCGATGGCTTCCGTCAGGTCCGGTGCCTGCAGCAGGGCCTCCACCTCCTCCTCGGACAGCGACTTCGGCAAAGGCTTGCCCAGCTTTACCTGCTCAACCCTGGCCGTGGGATCCTCCACCAGTTGCCCGGTACGCACCAGGTAGCGATAGAATCCGCGCAAAGCAGACAAGCTGCGGGCGGTAGAGCGACGGTTGAAGCCGGACTGTTGCCGATAGCTCAGGTAAGCCTGTACATCAGCCTCCCGGGCATTGAGCAACAGAGGGGCTTGCTCCGGGCCGGACATCACCAGCCAGCGCACAAACGCCAGCAGGTCGCGTCGGTAGGCATCCAGGGAGTGCTGGCTCAGACCTTTTTCCAGCCAGCAGGCATCGATAAAAGTGGCAACCAGCTGATCATCCTGCACGGGCACTACAGGTTCTGTCATCAAGAATAACTCCCCGTTTTTTCCGGAAGAGTATAAACAAAAAAAGCGAGCCGCAGGGCTCGCTTTTTTCGGGTTTCGCTGAGGAAGCGCTTAATTAAGCTTTTCCTTGATGCGGGCAGACTTGCCGGTGCGGCCACGCAGGTAGTACAGCTTGGCGCGACGCACAGCACCACGGCGCTTCACTTCGATGCTGTCGATCTGGGGGCTGTGAGTCTGGAATACACGCTCAACGCCTACACCGTTGGACAGCTTGCGTACCGTAAAGGATGAGTTAATGCCACGGTTGCGACGTGCAATCACCACACCTTCGTACGCCTGCAGACGGGTACGGTTACCTTCCTGTACTTTTACCTGCACAATCACCGTGTCGCCGGGACCAAACTGGGGAAGGTCCTTTTTAAGCTGCTCGTTTTCCAGCTCCTGAATGATTTTGTTTTTACCGCTCATGGTTTGCTCCATTTTTCAACGCCAGAGGTAGAAGCCGGGGCCCTGCCCCTGGAAAAAGACCGCTCTCAAAACGATCAGGCCGCTACTTGCACGTTATTGCTGAAAAGCTCTCGCCCGTGACACGTATTGCCATCACCGGGAGAACTCCTGTCTGAAACTGTTCTTTCTTGTCTGCCTTATCCGCAGGCAACCGGCTAATCCGGTGCGTGCTTTGATCTGTATTCTTCCCTGAAGGCATCCAGAAGCGCCTGCTCCCGGCTCGTCAGGGTTTTACGCTCCAGCATGTCGGGGCGCCTTAGCCAGGTGCGCCCCAGAGACTGCTTGAGGCGCCATTCCCGGATCCGCTGGTGGTTACCACTCAGCAGCACCTCCGGCACCCTGTGACCCTGGTAATCCTCGGGCCTGGTGTAATGGGGGCAATCCAGCAACCCTTCCGTGAATGAGTCCTCCGCGGCAGAGTTCTGATGACCCAGCACACCCGGAATCAACCGGATGATGGTGTCCATCATCACCATTGCCGGCAGTTCACCGCCACTCAGTACGTAGTCCCCCAGGGACCACTCTTCATCAACAGCCAGTTCGATGATGCGCTCATCGATGCCTTCGTAACGCCCGGCCACAAATACCAGTGGCCGCCCTTCCCTTACCACTGACTCAGCCAACGCCTGGGAGAATGGCCTGCCCTGAGGTGACACATAGACCACCTTGGGCGCCGTTTCAGGCGACATCGCTGCTGTCGCTGCTGTCGCTGCTGTCGCTGCTACAGGCGAAATCACTGCGTTCCTGGCTGTGTCAATGGCCTGAAGCACAGGCTCCGGCAGCATGACCATACCGGGGCCGCCGCCGTAGGGCCGATCATCCACGGTTCTGTGGACATCGTTCGTAAAATCTCTCGGGTTCACCAGCGTCAGGCTGGCAAGCCCCTGTTTCAGGGCGCGACTGGACACGCCATAATTCTGCAATGCAGCAAACATTTCCGGAAACAGCGTCACTGCCGCGAAGGCCATGGACTTACCGGGCACGTTTGCCATGCCCCTAAAAATCCGGATCCCAGTCAACGCGCAGTGTTTGCGCGTCCAGGTTGACTTCCAGTACCACCTGATCCGGTAAATAGGGGATCAGGCGTTCCCGTTGATCAATACTGTTGTCAGTTCCCTTCACCACCAGCACGTCGTTGGCCCCGGTTTCTATCAGGTGGTCTACCTTGCCGAGGTCTTCGCCTCGCTCACTGATCACCGTCAACCCGATAAGGTCCGACCAGTAGTATTCACCGGGCTCCAGCGGCGCCAGCTGTTCCCGTGGGACGACCAGCTGCCCGCCAGTGTATTCAGGGGTTTGTTCCCTGACGTCACAGCCTTTGACTTTGGCCACCAGGCCCTTGCCGTGACGCTTGACGCTTTCCAGCGCAATTTGCTTTTTCTGGCCGTTCTTCTCCAGCCAGAGCGGGTGGTAGTTGCCAATGTTTTCCGCTGGCTCGGTGTAGGAATACACCTTTATCCACCCCTTGATGCCGTATGCTGAGGTCAGCTTACCCAACACCACCCAGTCGGCGTCCTGTTGCGGGCTTTCCTCAGGCATCAGATTCAGCTCAGGCAGCCGCTTCCGCTTTGCTGGCGTCTTTTACGAGGCGCTTCACACGGGGGCTGACCTGCGCGCCCTGACCCACCCAGTGCTCTACACGGGCAACGTCAACACGGAGACGCTCTTCCTGGCCACGGGCACAGGGGTTGTAAAAACCCAGACGCTCGATAAAGCGGCCGTCGCGGGAATTACGGGAATCAGTGACTATCAGGTGGTAAAAAGGACGCTTTTTAGCACCACCACGAGCGAGGCGAATTGTTACCATATTCACTTACCTTTTGTTTTGAAAATGACCCGAACGTCTTTGATCCGGGCCGAATTGCATTTAATTTCGCATAAAACGGATAGACAAAAACAGGCTGCTGCTACCCTCAATGTTCAAGCTATTGAAGGCACCAGCGGCCTGTCTCTTTATATTTCAACCGTTTAGCCGGGCTTTTGGTCAGATTTCCCCAAGCCCAGTTCACGAAGGCGCCGAATTTTACGCAAATTCGGCGCGGAGTTAAAGTCCTATTTTAGATTAAATATTACATCTTGAACGGAGGCATTCCACCGGGCCCGCCCCCGCCGGGACCGCCCATCATGCCCTGCATGCCCCGCATCATATTCTTCATGCCACCTTTCTTGCTGAGTTTTTTCATCATCTTGGACATCTGCTTGTGCTGCTTGAGCAGACGGTTGACGTCCTGAATCTGCATCCCGCAACCGGCGGCAATACGTTTTTTCCGGGAGCCGTTGATCACGTCGGGGAAACGCCGCTCGTGGGGCGTCATGGAGCTGATAATGGCTTCCATCCGGTTGAGCTCCTTGTCATTGACCTGGTTTTTCGCCGCTTCACTGAGCTGACCCATGCCCGGCAGCTTGTCCAGCATTCCCGCCATGCCACCCATGGTTTTCATCTGCTGGAACTGATCCCGCAGATCTTCCAGGTCGAATCCCTTGCCTTTTTTCAGCTTTTTGGCGAGCTTGTCGGCTTTCTTCTTGTCCAGCTTGCGCTCGGCTTCTTCCACCAGCGAGAGCACGTCCCCCATCCCCAGAATCCGGGAAGCAATACGATCGGGATAGAAAGGCTCCAGAGCGTCGGTTTTCTCACCCACACCGATAAACTTGATGGGTTTGCCGGTGACATGGCGCACGGACAGGGCCGCACCACCCCGGGCATCACCGTCAGCCTTGGTCAGAACCACACCGGTCAGCGGCAGGGCGTCATTAAAGGCTTTGGCTGTGTTGGCAGCGTCCTGGCCCGTCATGGCGTCCACCACAAACAGGGTTTCCGTGGGCTTGATGCTGTCGTGAATACGACGGATTTCATCCATCATATCCTCATCAATGGCCAGACGACCGGCGGTATCGATAATCACCACATCCTTGAACGCTTTTTTCGCCTCGGCGATCGCCCCTTTGGCGATGTCCACCGGATCCTGCTCGGCGGAACTGGGATAAAAGGTTGCCTCCACTTCACCCGCCAGGGTTTCCAGCTGCTTGATAGCGGCGGGGCGATACACGTCCGCACTGGCCACCATAACGGATTTTTTCTGGCGTTCCTTGAGCCATTTGGACAGCTTGGCGACCGATGTGGTTTTACCGGCACCCTGCAGGCCCGCCATCAGCACCACCACCGGCGGCTTGGCTGCCAGGTCCAGGGATTCGTTGGTCTCCCCCATGACCTTGACCAGTTCGTCGTTGACGATCTTGACGAAGGCCTGCCCGGGGCTGAGGCTTTTCATCACATCCTGGCCCAGCGCGGCTTCCTTGACGCGGGCGACGAAGTCTTTTACCACCGGCAGGGCAACATCGGCCTCCAGAAGCGCCATACGCACTTCCCTGAGGGTATCCTTGATATTGTCTTCGTTCAGACGCCCAACGCCGGTGACATTACGGAGGCTGTCGGATAAGCGGTCGGTTAAATTCTCAAACATGGGTTAGTGGCCCTGCTGCAGATGAGTGATTGCATCAATAATAACATTAACGATAGTAACATTAACGAAACAGCCGTATCCCACGGCTCAGGGCGCCAAGTATAACCAGATTATGAAGATTTCTCATCCATGGTGCGAGCGGCTATGATTTTCCTGAACCTTGTGAGACACTTGGCGAACCTGACCGCCGCAGAATACGGCGCCAATGCTGGATCTGGCGACTCTCATCGAATAGCAGGAAAGCTCATTGAGCACGGAAATGGTAATCGCAATTGCTGGTACTATTGCCTGCCTGGGGTATGGCAGCAGCACCTACTTTTTGGTTAACGGTTTGCGTCACCATGCACTGAACCGCAAACTGATCCTCTCCCTCGGCTGCGGCGCCCTTATGGCTCACGGCCTGATGGTTTTCAACGGGCTTTTCAAGCCGGACGGAGTTCAGCTGGGCGTGATCACCCTGGCGTCCTTCTTTATGTGGGTGGTGGTGGCGCTGGGCACAGCAAGCTGCCTGTTTCGCCGCATTGAACCCCTGCTGGCACCCAGTTACCCGCTGGCCCTGCTCACGGTAGTCATAGAGTTGGTGTATGCCGATACCACCGCACCCACCTCCGGTCTCAGCAAGGGCATGCTGTTTCATATCGGCTCATCACTGATCGCCTACAGCGCCATGACCCTGGCTTTCTCCCAGGCGGTACTGATCTGGATCCAGAATTATCAGCTGAAACATCGCCACATCCATGACATTCTGCGCCTGCTGCCACCACTACAGACCATGGAGGACACCCTGTTCGACCTGGTCTTTACCGGATTTGCGCTGCTCAGTGTGGCAATTCTTACGGGGTTTGTGTATGTGGATGATCTGTTTGCCCAGCACCTGCTCCATAAAACGGCGCTGACGATCCTGTCCTGGCTGGTGCTGGCGATCCTGATCCTGGGGCGCTTCGCCTGGGGCTGGCGAGGCATGATAGCGGTGCGCTGGACGCTCACCGGGTTTGTTTTGCTGCTGCTGGGCTTTTTCGGCAGCAAAGTGGTTCTCGAATTGATATTGCAACGCGGTTAATCAGTGAACGATATTCCCCTATCAGCCCTGGGCGGCATGCTGTTTCTTCTCATTGTCTGCTCAGCATTTTTCTCAAGCTCGGAAACGGGCATGATGTCCATGAACCGTTACCGGCTGCGCCACATGGCGAAAACCGGCGACAAGGGCGCCAAGCGGGTCCAGAGACTGCTTGACCGGCCCGATCGTCTGATCGGTGTGATCCTGATCGGTAATAACTTTGTCAATATTCTTGCCTCCTCCATTGCGACGGTGATTGCCATCCGCCTGTTCGGTGATGCCGGCATCGCCTACGCCACCGGGCTGCTGACACTCGTGATTCTGGTGTTTGCGGAAGTTACTCCGAAAACACTGGCCGCCATCAAGCCGGAAGCCATTGCCTATCCGGCGTCCCTGATATTGCGGCCGCTGCTTTATATTCTCTATCCCGCCGTATGGGTGGTAAACAGCATCAGCAATGCGCTGCTGTCGCTGGGCGGCGTAAAAACAGCGGAAGTCAGCGGCGACAGCCTGAGCCAGGAGGAGCTGCGCACGGTGGTTAACGAAGCGGGCTCACTGATTCCCCGGCGCCATAAAGGCATGCTGCTCAGTATTCTGGATCTGGAACGGGTCACCGTGGACGACATCATGGTGCCCAAGAGCGAGATTCTGGGGATTGATCTGGACCAGGACATCAGCGATATCGTGAAAACCCTGCGCTCAGCCCAGCATACCCGCCTGCCGGTTTACCGTGGCGATCTGAACAACCCCATCGGCATGCTTCATCTGCGCAAGGTGACACGCCTGCTGGCGGAAGAGGAGCTGAATAAAGCCGCCATTATGCAGCAGGCGGTGGAGCCTTATTACGTTCCGGAGGGCACCCCCCTCAATACCCAGCTGATCAACTTTCAGCGGGTCAAGCGGCGCATTGGTTTTGTGGTGGATGAATACGGCGATGTACAGGGCCTGGTAACGCTGGAGGATATTCTGGAGGAAATTGTCGGTGAATTCACCACGGATCTGTCGGCCAGCAGCAAGGAAATTCACCCCCAGACGGACGGTTCCTACATTATTGATGGTTCAGCATCCATCCGCGACATCAACAAGGTACTCAAATGGAACCTGCCCACGGATGGCCCCAAAACCCTCAGCGGCCTGATCACCGAGTACCTGGAAACCATACCGGAAGCCCACCTGTGCATACAGCTGGGCAAGTACCAGATTGAAACCAAGCAGATTAAGGACAACCTGATCAGGAACGCGCTGGTAAGAAAACGCAAATAGCCGGGTTGGCTGGATGCTGGTCTACAGCCCTGACCGGCCCGTTGAAGAATCCGTTTTATTTGAGCGTGAACAAGGCCACGCCCGCACCCACAGCTATCAGCACCAACACCACCACCGCCACCTTCAGACCGGTACCGGCTTTCTCCTGCTGCCCCCGTGACACCTGCTGGTCCACCTGGGGACTCACCGGCGCTGAAGATTTGGCTTTGGCTGCCGGTTTTGGGGGTGCCGACTTGGGCATGGGCGCCACCCGGAATACTGTCGCCTCCTCCTCATCAATACCCAGCTCCTCTTCTTTGAAATCCTGCGGGCCCGCCACCAGAAAAACCAGCTGATCAAAGTTGATCTTGTCGCCGGGCTTGAGCACTTTTTCAGTGATCTTAGTGCCGTTGACCCGGGTACCGTTGGAGGAATTCAGGTCGATAATGCGCAGTACTCCATCGCGAAGATTGATTTCCGCGTGCCGGCGGGACATGTGCTCATCGTTAATGACCACATCGCATTTTTCCGAGCGACCCAATACCATGGTGCCGTGGAGGGGGATGGATTTTCCTTTCAGCTCACCACTGAGCGCCATCATACTCCACTCGCTTTTGCGGCCTGAGGGCGATGATGCAGACGCTCCGGAGCGGGCTTTCGGATCCGTGATTTCGAGCTCAACATCACCCAGCTTTACCACATCACCGGGGCGCAACTGAAAGCGCTCCGTGACCTTTTGCCCATTAACGTAGGTGCCTTTGTAACTGTTAAGATCAGAAAGATAAAGGTGGGACCCTTCCAGCTGTATCTGGGCGTGCTTTTCGCTGACCGAACCATCATCCAGTACCAGGTGACACTTGGGATCCGTTCCAATGGTGAACAGCGACTCCACCAGCCAGACACCGGACTGCCTGCGATCTTTGAATTCAAGCTTTAACATGAAGGTTCTCCAGTTCGAGCGGCACGCTCCCATAAAAAAGGCAGATAGGGTAATTTCTTATCTGCCTTGAACTCTATTATAGAAAAGCTTCTTGTTTTTCCAACAGTTACTCCGGATCTATTCCTGGCAGCACCGGGGCGGCCTTTCAGCGGCCCAGCAGGTATTCCAGCTGATGGCTGGCCCGCGATACCACCTGATGCCCCATTTCAATGGCCTCTCCGGCCCGGTTGAACTCCATCAGCCCCAGATGGGCCAGCCGGGGTGACAGCATGATATCAGGCGGATCACCAGCCATGCGGCTCCGAGTGACCCGGTCCTGCATGATATTGATGGCACTGGCCACCACTTCAATCATGCCGGGGTTATCCTCTTCTTCCTCCCGTTCGCCTTCGGATTCAAAGCCGAACAACTGCGACAGTTTCTGCAGCCATTCTGACGGCTGTTCACCCTCGTCCTCGTGGTCGTCTCCGGCATCCGCGGCCTGTTCAGCCGATTCCTTTTTGCGGATGGATGCATCACCCCAGACCCCGAGACGTCGCGGATTGCGCAGATGCTTGCCGACAATTTCCGAATTCAGGTTAACCGCAATCACCGCATCAGCGCCCATGGCCTTGCAAACGGACACCGGCACCGGATTCACCAGACCGCCATCCAGCAGATAGCGCCCCTTGGGCGTACGGTAGGGGGTTAACAACCCCGGCAGGGAAGCCGACGCCCGGATGGCTGTTGCCAGCGGCCCCCTGCGCAGCCACACTTCGCGGCCGTTTTCCAGATCAGTGGCTACCGCCGCAAAGGGAAGCGACAGATCATCAAAGGTCATGGATGACATGTGGGACTGCATAAACTCAAACAGTTTACGCCCTTCGAACAACCCGCCGTTCAGATTGACATCCAGCAAACCGAACACATCGCGCCAGGTCAGGGAGGTTGCCCAGTCTTCCAGTTCATCCAGCTTGTTCAGCGCGTAGGATGCCCCTACCATCGCGCCCACGGAACATCCGGCAATAACGTGGGGGGTGATTCCCATGTCACGCAACGCCTGCAACACACCGATGTGTGCCCAGCCTCTGGCGGAACCACTGCCCAGCGCCACGCCGATTTTTAATTGCCGATCATTCATGCTTCAACTTCCAACGGAAACTTTGTCCAACCCAAATGAAAACCCCTACCACTCAGCGTTCACCGCATCCGCGGCACGCTTTGCCTTTTCTACCGCTTCGGTAACAGAATCTGCCAGTGCCAGAGCGACACCCATCCGACGCTTGCCCCTGACTTCCGGCTTTCCGAACAGCCGCAACTGGGTGTCGGGTTCCCTCAGGGCACTCTCCAGCCCGGAGAAAGCCACCTCGTCAGACTCGCCCTCCACCAGTATCACAGCCGACGCAGCCGGCCCGTGTTGACGTATGGCAGGAACCGGCAAACCGAGAATGGCCCGCGCATGCAGCGCGAACTCGGAAAGATCCTGGGAAATAAGTGTCACCATACCGGTATCATGGGGCCGGGGGGATACTTCGCTGAAGATAACCTCGTTTCCCTGCACAAAAAGCTCCACCCCAAAGATGCCATACCCACCCAGCGCCGTTGTGATCTTGTCTGCAACGGCTTTGGCTTTTTCCAGAGCCTGCGGAGCCATGGCCTGGGGCTGCCAGGATTCACGGTAATCACCGTCTTCCTGGCGGTGGCCAATGGGTTCACAAAAGGAGGTGCCGTTTTTGTGGCGCACCGTCAGCAGGGTAATTTCGTAGTCGAAATCAATGAAGCCCTCAACAATCACCCTGCCGGCTCCGGCTCTGCCGCCTTCCTGGGCATAGGACCAGGCTTTCTGGATATCGCCTTCGGTTTTTATGGTGCTCTGACCTTTTCCGGAGGAACTCATGATAGGTTTTACCACGCAGGGTACCCCCACGTCGGCTACCGCCGCTTTGAAGTCTGCTTCGTTATCGGCAAAACGGTACGGCGAGGTGGCAAGACCAAGCTCCTCTGCCGCGAGCCTGCGGATACCTTCGCGGTTCATGGTAAGCCGGGCGGCTTTTGCGGTGGGAACCACGTTGTAGCCTTCCGCTTCCAGCGCCACCAGGGTGTCGGTGGCAATGGCTTCGATTTCCGGGACGATATAGTCCGGCTTTTCCGATTCAATCACCCGGCGCAGGGCGTCCCCGTCCAGCATGGAAATAACATGGCTGCGATGTGCTACCTGCATGGCAGGGGCATTGGCGTAGCGATCCACCGCAATGACCTCCACCCCCAGCCGTTGCAGCTCAATCACCACTTCCTTGCCCAGCTCGCCGGATCCGCACAGCAATACTCTGGTGGCGGAGGCCGACAGCGGCGTTCCTAATGTTGTCATTGGTTTCCCCGTTAAAAATACCGATTCAGGATGCCGACATGCGTCGGGCGACATTCTTTAAAATATTTCTTTTACCGTCGTTATCTACCCGGCCCCAGTCCCCGATTTCTTTTGCCGACCGGAAACAACCAATACAGATGTCGTTTTCATCCAGCGCACAAACACTGATACAGGGCGACATCACAATGTCCTTCCGGGCACTGCTTCCTTTATTCAACGAATCGCTCATCGACTGCCAGATCCCGCTTGTAACGTTTGAAATTTTCCACGTAATGCAACGCGCTCATTTTGATAATGTGCATATGTTTTTCAGTGAGCTGCTTCACCACCTTGCCGGGGGACCCCATTACCAGGGAGTTGTCAGGAATTTCCTTTCCTTCCGGAATCAGCGCGTTGGCACCGATAATACAATTATCACCGATTTTGGCATTGTTAAGTACCACCGCGTTGATGCCGATCAGCGTGTTGTTACCGATTTCACAGCCATGCAACATCACCTGATGACCCACGGTGCAGTATTCGCCGATTGAAAAAGGCACTCCCGCATCGGTGTGAATAACGGTGCCATCCTGGATGTTGGTGTTGGCACCAATCACGATAGGTTCATTGTCACCACGGAGTACCGCATTGAACCAGACACTGGCGTTCTGATGTAACACCACCGAGCCAATCACTGTAGCGTTGGGTGCCACGTAAAAATCATCACCAGTGGTTTCCAGTTGGCGCTCCCCCAGGGTGTATATCATAAGTCTCTCCTGCTGCTATTACTCTGCTGTCTGTTGTGCTCTGATCCCAGAGTATTGGATCTGAGCTTGATGTTTATTTCAGTATCAAAGGCATGATTGACGAACTGGGCAATAAAATATGCCGTTAGGCCCCAGATCACGTTGCCCTTGTAGTTGTAACAGGGCACGTCAAAGATTCTGCCGTCATATTCCGCCTGATGAATACCTGTCGGCTCGTTGTCGATAAAATATTGCAGGGGAACGGAAAATATATGATCCAGCTCATCTTCATTGGGAATCAGGGGCAGACTGGGATCAAACACACCCACAAAAGGCGTTACCAGCAAGCCGAATTTGGAGCGTGCCGGAGGCATGTGGCCCAAAACTTCCACAGCCTGTGGTGGCAGCGCGATTTCCTCATGGGTTTCCCGCAGGGCGGTTTCCACCAGATCGGCATCCTCCGGATCCCGCTTGCCACCGGGAAAGGCTACCTCCCCTGCGTGACTGGAGAGATGCTGCGCCCGCCGCGTCAGCACCAGTTCCGGTAAAGGCTGATCGGTGATAGGTATCAGAACTGCCGCCTCCGGCTGCTGATTAACCGGCGGCGGACGGTTGAATTCCTGTAATCTTTCTCTGACTCTGTCCAGCAAAATAAACACCTGCTCTGTACTGCGTCCGGCACCAGCCGACCCCGACACTCACGCCAAGACCCCATTTTGCCTGTTTTCAGCCGACCTAAACAGCTTCATTTGCGGTTACGGGGCCGCCCGGGTTCAGATCGGCAAGCTTCTGATTTTACTGAAGTTTACAGGTGGTAACGGGAAACTCCCTCAATGAAGCCGTCAGAAAAACCTCTTTATAGCGATAAATTATAAACAGTTACAAAAATACTACTCATTGCACCAAAGCTTGCACAATCGCCCTAAGCCTCTGAATCTAAGGAAAAATTACTTATGGCTATAAGCAAATACTGGTAATAACCATAAAATGTTCACATTTTCACCGACTCGTCAAGCTTACGCAAGCTACTGCTGCGGGGTAGTATATATACAGTATTTTGCAAGTTTTTAGGGCCGGATGGGCCCGCAAGCGATTTTGCTCGACTCACTGTATCGCTTTATTGAGTGTTTACCGGGGACCACATGTTGACCCCTGATGGTGAGAAGTAATGACCATTAAGAGGTTTTGATTATGCAAAGGTATCTGCCTAATTTTGACAAGCTGAAAGAAATGGCGCAAAACAATCCAATGGAACTGGAACGTCTGCGTATAGAAATGTGCGAGCAACTGATTCGCGAGGCCCCGGAACAATACCGCCGCCGACTTCGCGGCCTGCAGTTCCGGATTGATATGGAGCGCCGCAAAGCAAAAAGCCCCATGGCGGCCTGCATTACCATCTCCGGCATGATGCACGACTCCTTCGACAAGCTGCGCATGGCGCTCAACGAGGCCGCCGGCAATACACCCGTCAGGGAACCGGCCGTTGCCAATGGTTCAGAGAGCCCCGCCAAAGTGCTGCCTTTTCGTAAAGCCTGATTCACCGGCGGCGGGGTGACACCAGCCACCCCGCAAATCCACTCATGGTGTCCCTCAGGCTGCTGATTTCCTCCGGGGATTTCCTGCAGTCTAGCCAGCCCTTCCCCTTAGCGTTTATACTGCCCAGCCAGTTTCCGGTATGGAGTATCGCTACAAAGCACCATGAAATTCTGCAGCCAGTGCGGCAACCCCGTTTCCCTGATTGTTCCCGATGGCGATAACCGGGAACGTCACGTATGCGACGAATGCGGTTTCATTCATTATTTCAATCCGCGCATCATTGCCGGCACCCTGCCCACCTGTGGCGACAAGGTGCTGCTCTGCCGGCGTGCCATTGAGCCCCGCAAGGGATACTGGACCCTGCCGGCGGGCTTTATGGAAAACGGTGAAACCACGGAGCAGGCTGCCCTGCGGGAAACCTGGGAAGAAGCCGAAGCCAGACTGGAGCTGCACGGCCTGTACTCGCTGTTCAATCTGCCGCACATTAACCAGGTGTACATATTCTTTCGCGGTGAAGTGATTGATGGTGCTTACGGTGCCGGTGAAGAAAGCCTTGAAACCCGGCTGTTTGCAGAAGAGGAAATCCCTTGGGACAACCTGGCATTCCCCACTATTTACAAAGCCCTGAAACACTTTTTCCGCGACCGTATTGCAGGCCATTTTCCGGTTCATACCGAAGATATCGATGCTTTCCGGCACCTCAAACGCAATTCCGGCCGTCCAAACAAACCCGGTTGATCCGCGTGTTGATCTGGATTAACAGATCCTGAATTACCCCACTGATACCCAGAGACACCCTCCTGAGTGGTGCTACACTGTAATTCACCCTTGGGTTGTGTGGCAGCGGTGTGCGGTGTAATGAAACCGGCAGTTTACCTAGTTCTGTTCGTTTTGGGTGCTCTCTGGAGTACCACTTCCAGCGCACTTTATGGCAGCGGCAGCAACGTGATTGACGTGGTCGCTGTTCCTGATGCCCTGGAGGCCGACCCCTACCTGACCTACCTGGAAGACCACGATCGCTCACTCACCATCGAGGATTTCCTGAAAGGCAATGCCAGGGACCAGCTGTTACCTTCCCCCGGACACGTACTGAACCGGGGCTACGGCGATGCGGCCATCTGGATTCGTCTGCAACTGAAAGTGGGGCCTTCCAGCATGGTACCCGAGGTGGAAAAGGTGCTGGAAATCAGTTATCCACTGCTGGATCACATCAGGGTATATCAGGTTACCGACAACCAGGTTACCCATCAGTGGGAAACCGGCGACACCCTGCCTTTCAGCCAGCGCCCAGTGGATCACAACAGTTATCTTTTTCCCATTCAGGTAAAACAGAACCATAGTAACGACATTTACATTCGCGTTGTCAGCAACAGCTCCCTGCGGATCCCCCTGATGCTCTGGGATCCGATACATTTTTACCAGACCCAGAAGTCCCTGCTGCTTATCGAAGGGTTATACTACGGCATCCTGTTTTTGATGTTTTTTTATAATCTCTGCCTGTACCTTACTGTTCGCGACTCCACTTACCTTTATTACATTCTCTACATCGTTGCCATGGTTACCTTCCAGTCCGCCATGAATGGCTTTGGCTTTGAGTTTATATGGCCGGAGCTGCCAGCGGTTAACGACTATGTGGTAGGTGTATCTATCTGTACCATTGCAGTTTTTATGATGCTGTTCGCCAGAAAAATACTGGAAACAAGCGACAAAGTACCCCGTTTCGACAAGGTCATTCGTGGACTTATCCTGATACAGCCGGTTTTGATTCTGATGTGTTTCATTCTGCCGTACAGCATCATCATCAAACCGGTGATTCTGAATGCACTGATTTCTTCCCTGATAATGATTACATTGGGAATCGCACTGGCCACCCAGACCCGCACAGCCAAACTGTTTCTTATCGCCTGGATTACCATGCTGGTGGGTGCCATGCTGCTGGCGGCAGTTTCCCTGGGCTGGGTGGAAGCCAATATTCTTACCACTAACGCCTTCATCCTCGGCTCTGCCATCGAGGTTACCCTGCTGTCATTTACCCTGGCGGAGCGCATGCGATCTATCCAGCACAGGCAAACGGAAATGGAAAAAGATGCGAAACTGCTTTTACAGAAAGCGAATAACTCACTGATGGAAAGCAATCAGCTGAAAGACGAATTTCTTGCCACTATCAGCCATGAATTACGCACCCCCATGAATGGTGTTATTGGCTGCCTGGAAAACATCAGGGGAGAAATAAAAGACAACCGGCTCGCTGCCTATATCGATTCTGCCGATCGCAGTGCTCAGCAGATGATGCTGCTGGTGGATGGTATACTGACCTACACAGAAATTCACTCCCATGGATTACGGCTGGAACGATCTCCTTTTGAAGTGGAAAAGCTGGTACAGACCGTTCGCGATTTCTACCAGGATTCTGCCAAAGCGAAAGGCCTGGCACTTAACATCAATATCAGCGATGAGGTACCAAAGCTGTTGATCGGCGATCGGCGCCAGCTGTTTCAGATCATCGGCAACCTGGTGGACAATGCCATCAAGTTTACCCCCTCCGGCTCAGTCAGTGTCCTGTTTGAAGCTAACAGCCTCAGTCAGGAAAAGGAAACCGCCAACCTCAACATCAGGGTTATTGACACTGGCATCGGAATCGGTGCCGAAAAGTCACAGTTGATTTTTGAAAAGTTTCGTCAGGCCGATGGTTCCTTTCACCGTATTCATGGAGGGCTGGGTATCGGCTTGGCCATTTGCAATGAACTTTCCGACCTTATGGGAGCCACCCTGACTTTCGACTCCGGGAAGGAAGGCACCGAGTTCAAGCTGAACATCGAACTCCCTTATGTCAGAACCAACGAACAGGAAGCCACAGAAACATCGGAATCCGCTGAAGCCGGAGAAATACCGGGAGGTCTGACCGCGCTGGTGGTGGAAGATAACCCCGTTAATCAGATGGTGTTAAAGGGCATTCTGAAAAAGCTCAGTTTCACAGTGCTGACAGCAGAAAACGGCCAGGTGGCCGTGGACATTCTAAAGGATCAACTGGTAGACGTAGTGCTGATGGACTGTCAGATGCCGGTGAAAGACGGCTTCGAAGCCACCCGCGAGATACGTCAGCTGAACAACAGCAATGCCACTGTGACCATCATTGCGGTCACCGCCAATGCCATGGCCAGAGACCGCGACAACTGTCTGGAAGCCGGCATGAATGACTACCTCAGCAAACCCGTCAAAGCCCACCAGATCAGGCAGATGCTGGGTAAATGGCTGCACAACCGCAAGGCAGCCTAACTACTTTAGCCCCAAGAGCCCTGTTCTTTATAAAAACAACCCGTCTTATGGATACTAGTTTCTAAAGCGCCCTGCCGCCCCATTGGGCGACTGCTACACTTTCAGATATGTCCCCTGTTTTCCGGAAGTAGACTCGCTTTGACTATTCGTAATCCTATGACTCTCGTCGCTACGCTATTCTCGTCCAAATCCCGGGGCTTTATGATTTTATGTCTCGGATTATTGCTGGCGAATACCGGCTACACCCTGAAAAAACCACTCGATGTCCAGTCCCTGAATGCGCTGGATGTGGAGTCTTCCCTGAACCTGAATTCCACCATTGTTTACATTGAGGATGAAGGCGACCATTACACTTTTCAGGATATTCTTAATCACAAATATACTGATCCGCTGCAGCAACAGGCCGGCACCAATTTCAATATCGGCATCAGCGATTCCACTTACTGGTTTTTCTTCAAGCTGAATCATTTCAGCGCAGCCAGTCAGCGGCCCGTTGAACGGCTGATCGAAATACCCTATCCCCCGCTGGATCGCATTGACTTCTTCAGTTACAACTACCAGACCAAGGAAATACGCCAGTATAAATCAGGGGATAACCTGTATTTCCAGGAAAGGCCCATTGAACACAATAACCACGTTTTTCCTGTGTTACTGGAACATAATCAGGAAGCGTTTATCGCCATACGGGTAAAATCCAAGGGTTCTCTGCGTATTCCCATAAAAATCTGGGAACCCAACGAATTCCACGAACACAGTCAGACAACCACTATGTTCATGGGCATGTATTTCGGCATCATGCTCCTGATGTTTTTCTATAACGCCTGTATTTACGTTGCCACCAAAGACCGTAGCTACATGCTCTATATCTGGTATATCGGCTCCCTTGGTCTGTTCCAGGCACTGATGACCGGCTTTGCGGGAGAATACCTGTGGCCCAACACCCCGATCCTGAACGACAAGCTCCTTAATGCCTTTGTGCTTTCTATCTGCTGTTCTGGAATACTTTTTGTTCGTGATCTGCTGAACCTGAAATTCCATTATCCCGATATTGATAAAAACCTGAAACGGATCGTTATTTTCAACCTTGTTCTGATTCCCGTTTCCCTGTTTCTGCCCTACGTACCGACGCTGAAATACAGCATAGCCGTGGGCATTCTGACCGCGATATTCTGTCTTTACGTGGGTATCAAGCTCGCCATAGGCGGCGACCGGACTGCCAGGTTCTTTATTGTGGCATGGTTCTGTTTGCTGGTAGCGGCACTGATTATGGGTGGTGTGGCCATCGGCATTATCCCGGCCACCGTGGTCACTACCAATGCCCTGCTGGTGGGTTCTGCCATTGAGGCCAGCCTGTTGTCATTAACCCTGGCAGATCGCATGAACACCATCCAGAAACAGCGTGCCCAGGCAGAAAAACAGGCCAAAGCGGCCCTGGAGCAGGCTAATGACGCCCTGAAGGAATCCAACCGAAACAAGGACGCCTTCCTTGCCACCATCAGCCACGAACTGCGCACACCCATGAACGGGGTACTGAGCTGTATCGGTCATTTGCATGAAGAACCGGAAGAAAGCAAACGGAAAAAATTCCTGGTGCTGGCAGAGCAGTCAGCCAACCATATGATGTTACTGGTAGACGGCGTGCTGAGCTACGCAGAGCTTCAGGCGCGCCGCTTTGTTCTTAACAAGGACCTGTTCAGCGCCCATGGACTGATGGAGCAGCTGGAACAGCAGTATAAACGGCTGAGCAAAAACAAAGGCATCAGCTTCCGTACTGAAATCAAGGAGGACGTGCCCGCCTACCTGTTTGGCGATGAAGCAAAAATTCTTCAGGTGATCAGCAACCTGGCTGATAACGCCGTGAAGTTCACCGATAGTGGCTATGTCAAAGTCACCATGGACATTGAAGCCATCAACAAGAAACAACAGAATGCGGATCTTCTGATCACGGTGGAAGACACCGGTGCGGGTATCCCCGACGGGTCCGAAGATCTGATATTCTCGAAATTCCGCCAGTTGGACAGCAGTAATACACGCAGCCATGGTGGTCTTGGTATCGGATTGAGCATCTGCAAGGAAATCGCGGCTCAAATGAATGCCAGCATTTCCTACAAGTCCACCCTGGGTGAAGGCACCAAGTTTATCTTTTCGGTGTCTCTGAAGTACAGCATGCAGCCCAAGGAATCTGAAGAGGAAGCGGCGCGGCGCCGTTACCCCCTGGAGGAGCTGGTCAAAGGCAAGCATGCGCTGATTGCTGAAGACAACCCGGTGAATGCGATGATTCTTCAGGCCATTCTGGAGCGTATCGGGTTACAGACCTATGTGGCAGCCAATGGTATTAAAACCCTGGAAATCATGGAAAAGCATCCGGTGGATATTGTGCTGATGGATTGTCAGATGCCGGAAATGGATGGACTGGAAGCCACCCGGAAAATCCGCCAGATGGAGGGCGACAAAGCGCTGGTGCCTATCGTTGCCGTTACCGCCAACGCCACCACCGTAGACCGCAACCGCTGTATTGAAGCCGGCATGAACGACTATCTGTCCAAGCCTCTGAACCGCAATGAGCTGCTGGAAAAGCTGGTACAGTGGCTGCCACTGGAAGGACGTTCCCACGGCGATGACCAGGATGACAATGACAGCAATTCCAATGTCACCCCGATCTCGCCGCGCTATAGCTGAGGCGTGCTGCTACCCGAGGCGCGCCGTTAGATCGGTTCCAGCTTCCACACATCATAGGCTGGCTCTTCGTAAGGATGAGCCAGCTTCATGGCAGCTACGGCCTGCTGGATCAGATCGTCAGCCACCACCAGCTCCACCCGGTATTCCGTGACCCTTTCCACCTCGCCCTGCTGACCAATATAGGGATTGGCACCTTCCAGGGGCCGGAACTGGCCGGTGCCCTGAATTTCCCAGCTACAACAATCATAATCACCGATCCTGCCAGCCCCGGTTTCAAAAACCGCTGCTTTCACAGATTCCTTGTGATCTTCCGGTACGAAAAAAGCAAATTTATACATGCTGTAAGGGCTCCTTCTTTCCGGTTTGCTGGTAACCTCTGTTAGTACCCGTTAGCGCTACTCGCCCACCCATACGCGTGCATTCCGGAACATCCGCAGCCAGGGGCTGTCCTCACCCCAGTTCTGCGGATGCCAGGACATCTGAACCGTACGATACACCCGCTCAGGGTGCGGCATCATAATGGTCACTTTGCCATCTTCACTGCTGATTCCGGTAATACCGCGGGGCGAACCATTTGGGTTGGCCGGATAGGTTTCCGTGATACTGCCCCAGTTATCCACATAGCGTAATGCCACCTGGCCAGACTCGTTCAGCTCATTGAGATGCCGGTCATCCCGAAACTCTGCCCGACCTTCTCCGTGCGCCACCGCAATGGGAATCCGGGTACCTTCCATTCCCTGCAGCATAATGGACGGTGACTGCTGAATTTCCACCAGGCTGAAGCGGGCTTCAAACTGCTCGGAATGATTGCGCACAAAGCGGGGCCAATGCAACGTGCCGGGAATCAGCTCGTGAAGATTGGACAGCATCTGGCAGCCATTACAAACCCCCAGCGCAAAGGTGTCGTCGCGGGTAAAAAACGCCCTGAACTGCTCCCGCGCCGTCTCGTTGAACAGGATGGATTTGGCCCAGCCTTCGCCGGCACCCAGCACATCGCCATAGGAAAAACCGCCGCAGGCCACCAGACCTTTAAAGCTTTCCAGCGTGGTGCTGCCGCTCAGCAGATCACTCATATGCACATCAATGGCATCGAAACGTGCCTTGGTAAAAGCGCCCGCCATTTCCACCTGACCGTTAACCCCCTGCTCCCGCAAAATCGCTACCCGGGGCCTGGCACCGGTATTCACGAAGGGCGCCGTGATATCGTCGGCCGTGTCGAAAGTCACGATCGGTTTGATGCCGGGGTCACCGGCCCGGGCAATCTGCTGGAACTCCTGATCGGCACACTGGCTGTTATCCCGGAGGGACTGGATCCGATAACTGGTTTCCCACCAGGCTTGCTGCAACGCCACCCGCTTTTCGTTAACCAGAGTATGCTCACCGTGTTTTATTTCCAGTGCATCCTTGTCGTTCAGCGTCCCGATATCGTAGGCATCAATCCCCTGCTCACTGCAACGGGCCAGAATAGCTTCAGCGTCTGCGCTGGCCACCTGAATCACCGCACCCAGTTCCTCATTGAACAGCACACTGAACGCGTTTCGATTACCCTTGACCGGCTGCAGATCAATGTCCGCTCCGACGTGGCCCGCAAAGCACATCTCCGCCAGGGTTGCCAGCAAGCCACCGTCAGAACGATCGTGATAAGCCAGCAGTTTGTCTTCGCTTTTCAGCGACTGGACCAGATCGAAAAAAGCCACCAGTTGTTCGGGGCTCTCCACATCAGCGCATTCATCTCCCAACTGATCATACACCTGTGCCAGGGCTGTGGCCCCCAACCGGTTTTTTCCCTGCCCCAGATCCAGTAGTAACAAGCGGGTGGCGCCGGCATCTTTCTGCAACTGCGGGGTTACGGTTTTTCGTACGTCATTGACGGGGGCAAAGGCAGAGATGATCAGTGACAGAGGCGCCGTCACACTTTTCGACTCACCCTCTTCCTGCCATACCGTGCGCATGGACATGGAGTCCTTGCCTACCGGAATCGCAATTCCCAGACTGGGACACAGCTCCATACCCACTGCCCGGACGGTATTAAACAGCGCCTGATCTTCCCCGGGGTAACCGGCGGCACACATCCAGTTGGCAGACAACCGGATCTTGCGGATAGAATCAATGGAGGCACTGGCGATATTGGTAATGGCTTCACCGATGGCCATTCTGCCGGACGCAGGGGCATCAATCAGGGCCGCCGGTGTGCGCTCGCCCATGGCCATGGCTTCACCGGTGAAAGCATCAAGCGTGGTGGAGGTTACCGCCACATCGCTGACCGGTACCTGCCAGGGGCCCACCATCTGATCTCGGGTAACCAGACCGGTTACCGAGCGGTCTCCGATGGTGATCAGAAAGCTCTTGCTGGCAACAGCGGGCAACCGCAGGACGCGATACACCGCCTCGCGCATTGCAATGCCCTCTACCGATACCGGAGGTAATTCCACCTGCCGGGTATCAAATTCGCGATGCATTTTGGGCGGTTTGCCGAACAATACCGACATGGGTAAATCCACCGGAGTGTTGTCGAAATGCTCGTCGTGCAGGCTCAGGTGTTTCTCACCGGTGGCTTCCCCGATCACCGCATAGGGGCAGCGCTCACGTTCACAGATCGCCGCAAAGGTTTCCAGGTTTTCCGGCGCCACCGCCAGCACATAACGCTCCTGGGCCTCGTTACACCAGATCTCTACCGGCGCCATTCCCGGCTCATCATTGGGTATAGCGCGTAACTCAAATCTGCCGCCGCGGCCACCATCCTTCACCAGCTCCGGCATGGCGTTACTCAGGCCGCCGGCACCCACATCGTGGATAAAACTGATGGGGTTGCCATCTCCGCGCTGCCAGCACTGGTCGATCACTTCCTGACAACGCCGTTCGATTTCGGGGTTTTCCCGCTGTACCGAGGCAAAGTCCAGATCTTCGTGACTGGCGCCGGTGGCCATTGAGGAGGCAGCGCCGCCACCAAGGCCAATCAGCATGGCCGGGCCGCCCAGAACAATCAGTTTTGCCCCCACGGGAATGTCGCCTTTCTCCACGTGGTTTTCACGAATACTGCCATGCCCCCCCGCGATCATGATGGGCTTGTGGTACCCGCGAACTTCCTCACCATTGACGGTAGTGACCTGTTCTTCGTAAGTACGGAAATAGCCACACAGATTGGGGCGCCCGAACTCATTATTGAAACCGGCTCCACCCAGCGGGCCATCAATCATGATGTCCAGGGCAGACACAATGCGCCCGGGTTTACCGTATGAGGATTCCCACGGCTGCTCATAGCCCGGAATTTTCAGGTCAGACACGGTAAAGCCGGTGAGCCCGGCCTTGGGTTTCGAACCCCGACCGGTGGCACCTTCATCACGGATCTCGCCTCCGGCGCCGGTGGCGGCTCCCGGATACGGCGCAATGGCAGTGGGATGGTTATGGGTTTCCACCTTCATCAGGATATGCACCGGCTCCTGATGAAATCCGTAACATTTGCTGTCGGGCTCCGGATAAAGGCGACCCGCCTTATAGCCTTCAATCACAGCAGCATTATCGGAATAGGCCGACAGAACTCCCTCGGACTGACACGCATGGGTGTTCCTTATCATGGCAAACAGTGATTTATCCTGCGCCACTCCGTCAACGGTCCACTCAGCATTGAAAATCTTGTGGCGGCAGTGCTCGGAGTTGGCCTGGGCAAACATCATCAGCTCCACATCCGTGGGATTGCGCTTCAGCTCACCGAAGCTTTGTACCAGGTAATCGATCTCGTCGTCGGCAAGCGCCAGACCCAGCTCGCGGTTGGCGGCTTCCAGTGCTTCGCGGCCGCCGCCCATGATATCCACCGTGGCCATTGGCCGGGGCTCGTGGGTGGTAAACAACATTTCCGCTTCAGAAACGCGGCTGAGCACCACCTCCACCATGCGATCGTGAAGCAGAGCCGCAATGGCCGATTTGTCGGTCTCCGTCAGTTCACCGGCCTGCAGATAGTAAGCGATGCCACGCTCAATACGCCGCACAGCCTTCAGACCGCAGTTATGGGCGATATCACTGGCCTTGCTGGACCAGGGAGAAATGGTTCCCGGACGAGGCACCACCAGAAGCAGGGCCCCTCCGGCCGCTTCCACCTCCGCCGAGGGTCCGTACTGCAGGAGTCGTTCCAGCACTTCCCGCTCGGATTCCGAGAGGTCCCGGGACACATCCGCGAAATGCATGAACTCGGCATAGACATTCTCCACAGAGGGAACAGCCGATCTTAGCTGGTTCAGCAGTTTGGTACGACGGAAAGCAGAAAGGGCAGGTGCGCCACGAAGTTCTAGCATGTTGATCTCGTGATGGTGTTTGAATGGGTCAGGGACGTGTTAAGAGGGCGCCATTATAGGCAATTGTGAACTATGGAGAAAGCCGGACTGGCTGTCCGGCTCCGGAAAGCGCTTGAATACTGGCTCTGGCAGGGTCGGATATCAGCGGATCATGGGCCCCAGGGCCTGATCCAGGTCGCGCACCGCACCATCCATTTCCTTGCTCAGCCTGCTGCATTCGGAGGCATTACGGGCATTGGACTCAGTCGCCTGGGTCATACGCGACAGACTCCGGTTGATGCTGTCTGCCGCCGTGGTCTGCTGCTCCACTGCGGCTGCAATCTGTTCGTTCATGGCACTGATGGAGCTGATAGCACCGGTGATGGCTTTCAGGGATTCTCCCGCCCTGGACGCCTGCTCGACACTCATTTCTGCCTGCCGCCGGCCTTCTGCCATGACTTTTACCGCGTTACTGGAGCCTTCCTGGAGCCGGGCGATCATGTCATTGATTTCCTCGGTGGCTTCCTGGGTGCGCTGTGCCAGGGTACGGACTTCGTCGGCCACCACCGCAAAACCACGGCCCTGCTCACCGGCACGGGCAGCTTCAATGGCGGCATTGAGGGCCAGCAGATTGGTCTGGTCAGCGATACCCCGGATAACCTCCAGAATGGCCCCGATGGACTCACTGTCCGCCTCCAGTTTTTGAATGGCAGTTGCTGCCCGTTCCACTTCATCGGCCAGCGAGTGAATGGAGCTGGTGACACTGTTGACGACGCTTTGCCCGCTGTCCGCTTCGCTGCTGGCGTCGCGGGCTGCCTGAGCAGCTGTGGCTGCATTCTGGGCCGCCTCATGCACTGCGGCTGTCATGTGGGATACCGTTTCCAGCACTTCCTTGGCATCCTGATTCAGATTCCCGGAAGCAGAGCTGCCGGTCAACAGGTTGGATAATTCCTTGGTCATCACCTTGATGCGATCCACATCTCCTGCGGAACGTTCCAGGGCCTCTTCGACCTGGCTGAGAAAGCGGTTAATGATGTTATGCAGTGCCGGCCCCTCCGGGAGCCGGTCAGAAAACTTGCGTTTGCCGCTGACAAGCCCCGCCAGCAGTTCCTGCACCGGACCGGTATCCGACATGCCCGCAGCCTGACGAGTTACCAGAACACCCACAATGATTGCCAGCACCCCCACCACAACACCCACGCCCACCAGCATACCTGCATTATCAGCACCGGACACAGCCCATGCCAGATACCCGATCTGAATGACGACTATGGCAATCAGCGTGACTATCACGTTTCCCGATGCTGAATTATTCATTGAATCTGCTCCCTTGAGTACCGCTAACTCATGTTGTATCTGGGTGACGGAAACCAAAAGTGTCTCCTTCCTACTTTTTAAGCTTAGGCAAGCAAAGTCCAATCGCAAAAGCGCATTTAATAACTTATCAGCATATTGATGATATTTTTTATTCGACGAAGTCCACAAAATATCGACATCTTTAGCGTCGTTGGTTATAATGTGGTCACTTTTCATCCAGCAGGAGCTTTTTGCAAGGAACAACCGGTGTGGCGCGTCCAGCGACCCACCCCAATCGGCGACCGGAACCTGAAACAGCCAATCTTTAACTGGGTATGCCACTGATTTACAAGGAATTTAAGGCAAGGGACCCCAACATGAGACAGCGATTGATGCAGGCATTTGCAAAACTGATACAGTTAGCCGCGGAGAAACTGTGGGCCTACGGTGTGCTCGCAGGACTGCTGCTCGTGCCCGCCTGCCAGCCAGAACCGCCTTTGCTGGAGCAGATCAAGAACCGCGGCGAGCTGGTGGTCGCCACCCAAACCGGCCCCACCACCTATTACAGGGAACTTGAGCTGGATACCGGCTTTGAATACGAGCTGGCAAAAAAATTCGCTGATCACCTAAACGTCAAACTGCGCATGATCAAGTTCAGTGACCTGGGGTCGCTGCTGCAAGCGGTTGAAACCGGTCAGGTTCACCTGGCGGCCGCAGGCCTGACGGTAACCCCCGAGCGCAGCCACCGGTTCCGGTTTACCTCTCCCTACCAGCAAATCTCCCAGAATCTGGTTTATCGCAGCGGCACTGCCGCCCCCGAAACCCTGGATGATCTGGAACCAGGCGAACTGGTGGTGATTGCCAACAGCAGCCACTCCGAAAATCTGCAACGACTCAGGCAGGAGCACCCCGACCTGAGCTGGACCGAAAAAAACAACACCGCCATGCTGGAGCTGCTCGGGAGCGTCAACGAAGAGCAGGCCCGCTACACCATTGTGGATTCCAACGTATTTGCCCTGCACCGGGACATTTTTCCCGAGCTGAGGGTGGCGTTTAACGTCAAGGATGCCGAGCCCCTTGCCTGGGCACTGAACAAACAGTCAGACCCGAGCCTGTACATGGCAGCGGAGCTGTTTTTCAACCAGATCAACGCCGACGGCACCCTGGAAGAAATGCGCGAACGCTTTTACGGGCACCGTGAATTCAATTATGTGGGTGCCCGGACGTTTATTGCTCACATGGACTACCGGCTGCCAAAATACGAGGAAAAATTCAAGAAAATGGCCAGTGAGGTGGGTGTTGACTGGCGCCTGCTGGCAGCCATTGGCTATCAGGAATCGCTCTGGAACCCCAACGCCATATCGCCCACCGGCGTTCGCGGCCTCATGATGCTGACCCTGAGGACGGCGCAGGAAATGGGTGTACTGAATCGCCGTAATCCGGAGCAATCCATCGAAGGTGGCTCACGCTATTTCAAGAAACTCTATGAACGCCTGCCGGAATCCATTGTGGAACCACACCGTACCTGGTTTGCGCTGGCAGCCTATAACACCGGCTATGGTCACGTCATGGATGCCCGCCGCCTTACGCGGATGGATGACGCCGACGACAATAACTGGTTTGAAGTCCGGCAACGATTGCCATTACTTAAAAAACGCGAATACTACTCCAAGGTAAAGCACGGTTATGCCCGGGGCGGCGCCCAGTCGGTGCATTATGTGAGAAACATCCGCCGCTATTACGAGGCGCTGGTCTGGGCCACCGAGCGGGAACAAAAACAATACGTGCCGGCACCCCAGAACGTGGTGGCCATGCGTGACGAGCTGGTCCACTAAAACGCCCGGACTAGCGCCCTATGTTGGCGTCGTGCTGCTTCAGCAGCTCATCCAGCGTCAGCAGATAGCTGTCCACAAAGGTCGCCATAAAGTAATCCACCTCCGCCATTCCCAGTTTCCGGATGGCGTCCTCAATGGACTTCTGGGCGTCCTCAAACTCGTGATTGCCTGATTTGACTTCCAGCTGACATTTCAGAAACGCACTGATCAGATCCGCGGCTTTGACAAAGCGGCTGACCTTGTCGTCTACCTGATCGTGCAACAGAATGTTCCGGAACTCCGGCTGCAGGTTTTCCGGCAGTAACCCCAGCAGCTCTTCCTCGGCCTCGTGTTCAATCATGCGGTAGGCACTCAGTATCCGGTCCGAATGGTACTTGATGGGGGACGGCAGATCTCCGGTAATAATCTCCGAGACGTCATGATACAGCGCTGTGGTGGCCACCTGGTTGGGGTCGATATCGCCGTTGAAATGCTTGCGGTGAATAATCGCCAGCACATGGGCAATGGTGGCCACCTGCCAGCTGTGCTCCATGACGTTCTCTTCCACCACATTACGCTTCAGTCCCCAGCGCTTTATCCAGCGCAAGCGTTCAAGGTAGGCAAAAAAACGGCTGGTGGCTCCCATGACAACCTCATTAGCAGAAAACGGAATTCAGGATCTGGAACGCTTCTTTTCTTCTCGACGCTGCCGGAAGAAACCACTCAGCATAGCGCCGGCTTCGTCGCGATACAAACCGGATTCACAACAGACACGGTGATTCAGCTGGGGCTGATCAAAGAAACGCTGAGTGCTTTCCAGTGCTCCGGCCTTGGGTTCGTGGGCGGCAAACACCACTCGCGCTATCCGCGAGTGCACGATGGCTCCCGCACACATGGCACAGGGCTCCAGGGTTACGTACAGGGTGGCGCCGGGGAGCCGGTAATTGTTTTGTTGCTGACAAGCAGCACGAATGGCCTGAATCTCCGCATGGGCGGTAGGATCACAGGCACCGATGGGATGGTTGTACCCTCTGCCGATTATCTGGTCATTCAGCACCAGGACAGCTCCCACCGGCACCTCACCCAGCCCCGCAGCGAATGCGGCCTCGGCGAGCGCCATGGCCATGTAATGGTGATCGTTTTCTGAGAATTTCACTGATAGCTCTTTCCAGGTTATATCGTGAGCGCCGACAATCCGCTCGCCCGGTCACCGGGACACGGATGTGTTCCGATACAGGGCAACCATTCGCTGCCGCGAAATATCCACCATCTCAAACCCCCTGGACAGCAGGTAATTCGTCACCGGCACAAAAGTGCTTTCAGAGCGAACACCACGCTCATAACCCAGGTCAGCACTGATGTATTCAATCTGCTCCAGCTTTTCCTCCACGCCGAGAAGTATCTCCGGCTCGGCACCCTCGGCTTCCAGTTTGAGCAGTTTCACTGGCCCGTCGACAAAGTCAGCCAGGCGACGGGTAGTAACATGAATCACATCATCGTATTCCGCCGGCTCAATCAGACTGGAATCGGCCCCCTGGGAACTCACGTAAAAAGTGAGATTACCGTCTTCCTTCCATAAACCACAATGATGTGCGGTGCCAGGAGCGACATTTTTTTCCAGACAGGCAAACTCCAGCGGGCTGGGCTCAAAGGCCATGTAGGTCACTGGCAGGTTCCGGTGCGTGAACCAGAGTTTAAGGTCTCCCACATTGGCGCCGCAGTCGATCACCAGATCGCCTTCATGGAATTCGATGGCCTCCAGCAGGTAGGTATCCCCCATCATCTGCGCACGCCGGACCAGACCTTTCTTGTAAGCCATGTTGGCCTGCACCTCATGGCGGAAACGGTAAGCATGCGGTGAAAAAACCGGATCCGTAACCTGATAGCCATCAGCATCCTGGCGGAAACGTACAGAGCGCCCCAGCAATCTGGAGCGCATATTGAACAGTGTGCAGAACAGGCTTCCCCGGGTGCGTTCGATCAGGGCGTTGGAGGCATTATCCAGCAAGCTGAGGAGGTAGCGGATGTAACGGCCGAATGCGCGTATCATGAAAAACCATGTCTCCCGGGGCTGCCTGTATCATGTTATTCCCATTCAATAGTAGCAGGTGGCTTGGAAGATATATCGTAAGCCACGCGGGAAACGCCGCTGATTTCGTTAATAATCCGGCTGGATACCTTCTCCAGCAGCTCATAGGGCAAATGCGCCCAGCGGGCGGTCATGAAATCTATGGTCTCCACCGCGCGCAGGGAAACCACCCACTCATAACGACGGCCATCACCGGTGACCCCCACGGATCTGACCGGCAGAAACACCACAAACGCCTGGCTGACGTCATGATACAGGTCTGCCTTGCGAAGCTCTTCGATAAAGATATGATCCGCCTCCCGCAGGATGTCGGCGTATTCCTTTTTCACTTCCCCCAGTATGCGCACACCCAGCCCCGGCCCAGGGAAAGGGTGCCGGTAAACCATGTCGTACGGCAGGCCAAGCTCCAGGCCAATCTTGCGCACTTCGTCCTTGAAGAGTTCCCGTAGCGGTTCCACCAGCTGGAGCTTCATGTCTTCCGGCAGGCCCCCTACGTTGTGATGGGACTTGATCACATGGGCCTTGCCGGTTTTGGCACCCGCAGATTCGATCACATCCGGATAGATGGTGCCCTGGGCCAGCCATTTGATTTCATTCATGCGGCTGGCCTCGCGGTCGAACACCTCAATAAAGGTATTACCGATAATTTTCCGTTTCCGCTCCGGATCTGCCTCACCGGCCAGGCGCTCCAGAAACAGATCTTCCGCATCCACCCGGATCACCCGGATCCCCATGTGCTGGGCAAACATGGCCATCACCTGATCGCCCTCGTTAAGGCGCAGCAAACCGTTATCCACAAACACACAGGTAAGCTTCTTGCCGATGGCCTTATGGAGCAATGCTGCTACCACAGAAGAATCAACACCGCCGGACAGGCCCAGCAACACTTCGTCATCACCCACCTGGGCACGGATTTTTTCCACCAGATCGTCAATGATATTACCGGGATTCCACAGTGCCTCGCAGCCGGCCACCTCCCTGATAAAACGTTTCAGCAGCTCATGACCCTGTTTGGTATGGGTGACCTCCGGGTGAAACTGGACGCCGTAAAAACCGCGCTTTTCATCGGCCATGGCAGCAATTGGAGCGCTGTCGGTACCGGCAATACACTCAAATCCGGGTGGCAGGTCGGTCACTTTGTCCCCGTGGCTCATCCATACATCCAAAGCCTTTTTGCCGTCGTGATCATCCAGCCCTTCAAACCACTTGGCATTGTTTTTAATGCGCACTTCGGCATAACCGAATTCCCGGTGGTTGGAGCCCTGCACATCGCCACCCAGTTGCTTGGCCATGGTCTGCATGCCATAACAGATGCCAAGCACCGGAACCCCCAGCTCAAACACCAGCTGGGATGCTTTGGGCGTTTCGTGCTGAGTCACGGATTCCGGCCCGCCGGAAAGAATCACTGCTTTGGGGTCAAAAGCCTTGATATCTGCATCATCCATATCCCAGGGGTGGAGTTCGCAGTACACGCCAATCTCACGAACCCGCCGTGCGATCAGCTGGGTGTACTGGGAGCCGAAATCAAGAATCAGGATGCGCTGGGCATGTATATCAGCAGTCATTCAGGGTTTTACCTTGTGTTTATTACCAGTTTCAGAAATTCAAAGCCCCAAGTGCAGCAGAAAAATCACAACTTGGGGCTGTTCAGAGATACAGATTGTTAACAATACCGGAGTCAGGCGCGATAGTTTGGCGCTTCCTTGGTAATGGACACATCATGGACATGGCTTTCCTTGATGCCGGCCCCGGTAATCCGTACAAAGCAGGGTTTGGTGCGCATTTCCTCAATGGTGCCGCATCCGGTATATCCCATACTGGCCCTGACACCACCCATCAGCTGGTGGATAATCGCCGCGATAGGCCCCTTGTAGGGAACCCGGCCTTCAATACCCTCGGGCACCAGTTTCTCGATACCCTGGGATGCATCCTGGAAATAGCGGTCGCTGGATCCCTGGGAACCGGACATGGCTCCCAGCGAGCCCATACCCCGGTAGGCCTTGTAATACCGCCCCTGGTATAGCTCCACTTCACCGGGCGCCTCCTCGGTCCCCGCCAGCAGACTGCCCACCATCACCACGTGGGCTCCGGCTGCGATGGCTTTGGCGATATCGCCTGAATAGCGTAAACCGCCATCGGCGATGACCGGAATGCCGGTGCCTTTCAGTGCGGCAGCCACTTCACTGACCGCGGTGATCTGGGGCACCCCGATACCGGCAATAATACGTGTAGTACAGATGGAGCCCGGCCCGATACCTACTTTCACGCCATCGGCACCGGCCTCTGCCAGCGCCTTGGCGGCATCGCCCGTGGCGATATTACCGCCCACCACCTGAACTTCGGGATAGGTTTTCTTCACCCAGGCCACACGATCGATCACGCCTTTGGAATGACCATGGGCCGTGTCCACCACAATCAGATCCACACCGGCTTCCACCAGCGCAGCAACGCGCTCCTCGGTACCCTGGCCTGTGCCCACAGCGGCGCCTACCCGCAGGCGACCCTGGTCGTCCTTGCTGGCGTAGGGGAAAGCTTCGGCCTTGTTGATATCGGTGGTGGTCATCATGCCCTTGAGGTGGAATCCATCATCCACCAGCAGCACCTTTTCAATGCGGTGTTTTTTCAGCAGGCTCTTGATTTCTTCAAAGGGAGTACCCTCTTTTGCGGTGACCAGGCGATCCTTCGGGGTCATGATGCTGGAGACCCTGGCATCCAGGCGACTCTCGAAGCGCAGATCCCGGTTGGTCACAATGCCCACAAGCTGCTCCCCCTGCACTACCGGCACGCCGGAGATTCTGTGGGCCTGAGTCAACTCTATCAGGTCCCGTATAGTGGCATCAGGTTCAATGGTGATGGGGTCCCGGACGATGCCGCTCTCATACTTTTTCACCGTGCGGACTTCCCTGGCCTGCTGCTCGGTGGTCATATTCTTGTGGAGAATACCGATTCCGCCCTCCTGGGCCACCGCGATGGCCAGACGTGCTTCCGTTACGGTGTCCATTGCTGCGGACAGCAGGGGAATGGCAATTTTGATGCCCCGGGTTACACGGGTGGCAAGATCCACCTCCCTGGGCAGGACTTCGGAGTAACCGGGAACGAGTAATACGTCATCAAAGGTGAGTGCTTCCTGAGCAATTCTCAGCATATACAAACCTTAGCGTTGGGAGATTGAGATAAACCGGCGATTATACCTGCTACTCCAGGCGAACGCGATAGACTTCCTCCAAAGAAATCAGCTTTTGGCGGGCCAGCGACAGGGCATGGTCAGTGAGCTGGCTCATACCATCGCTGATGGCCCGGGCCTGTATCTCGGAAGCATTGGCATGGCCTGATATCAGGGTTTTCAGGTGCGGGCTTACGGTGAGCAGCTCATACACCGCGCGACGGCCGTGCACACCGGTTTCATGACAATGTTCGCAGCCCTTGCCCCGATAGAACACCTCACCGGGGTCCACTTCCAGCTCGGCGCGGACACTGGGATCAACGCTTTCCTCCACCAGGCAGTAGGGGCAGTTACACCTGACGAGGCGCTGGGCCAGCACCCCCAGCAGACTGCTGTTGACCAGATAGGGTTCAATACCGATTTCCAGCAAACGGGCCACCGTGGTGGCCGCATCATTGGTATGCAGGGTACTGAGCACGAGATGCCCGGTCAGCGCACTTTCCACCGCCATCCGCGCCGTTTCCTGATCGCGGATCTCCCCCACCATGATCACATCGGGGTCATGTCGCAATATGTGCCTGAGCGCCCGGGCAAAGGTGTAACCGGTCTGGTGATTGACCTGCACCTGGGTAATCCCATCTACCCGGTACTCCACCGGATCCTCCACCGTGATGATGTTCAGATTGCGCTGGCGTATCTGGGCCAGGGCCGTGTAGAGGGTCGTGGACTTTCCCGATCCGGTGGGCCCTGTCACCAGAAAAATCCCGTTGTTTCTGGAAAGCAGATGCCGCAGCCGGGTAGCATCATCACCGCTGAAACCCAGCTCCTCCAGGCTTGCCATGGCAAACTGGGTATCCAGCAAGCGAATCACAACGCTCTCGCCATGGACGCTGGGCATCACCGAAACCCGCAAATCCACCACTTTTCCCATGTAACGGATGCGGGAACGCCCGTCCTGGGGCAGGCGACGCTCGGAAATGTCAAGATTACTGATGATCTTGATGCGGCTCACCAGGGCAGGCAACAGGTTTTTATCAAAGGTCTGTACACTGATCAGCTGACCATCGATGCGGAAGAAGACCTCGCAGCGCTTTTCACCGGGACGGATATGAATATCGGAAGCACGCCGCGCCATGGCATCCAGAATCAGATTCTGGACCAGCTGCACCACCGGGCGCTGATTCGCCAGGTTTTCGGCTTCGTTGGCATCCAGGTGGTAAGGCTCGGTGGAAGCAGGCGTTTCAATGTGTTCAAGGGCATGCTGGACCTCCTCCCCGCCGTAACAACGGCTGATTCCCAGGCGGATTTCTTCCGGCGTGGCAACTCCGATTTCCACCACCTTCCCGGTAATAAATCGCAGCATGTTAATCAGGTCGGTATCCGTGGGGTCTGCCACCGCCACAATCAGCTTGTCCGTATCCAGCAACAACGGCAGCACCGTGTGCTTGCGTGCGATATGGGCGGGCACCAGCTTCGTGGCTCTCGGATCGATATCAAAATGGCTCAGACGCACAAAGGGAACGCCAAACCGCTGGCACAGCGCCTGATCGATTTCTTCCCGCGTCGCCAGCCCATGGTTTTCCAGGATATCGCCAAGACGCATGCCGGTGGTCTTGCTCTGCTCAATCAGGGCTTCTTTGAGCTGTACCGGGCTGATAACACCGGCCTCAACCAGCAGCTCCCCGATGTGTTTGGGCACAAACTGATATACGGAAACACTGTGCTTTTTTAGCTCGGCAATATTTTCTACCGGTGCAAGAAACCCTTTTTTCGAATCTTTCGATGCAGCAGCCAAGCGACCCCCTTAAGAACAGCAAGAACCTATGATCTGGCGACCCGGACTCAATAAAGTTTAGCCCTAATACAGGTAAAGCCGATTAATTCACCCTTACCGCCTTAGGAAGGAGCGTTAGAACCAAAGCGTTACAGCTTGCTTCTTTTTTATAACCTTAACCACCTGTGATCCTGTTTTGTGGAAAACAACAAGAATTTAATCATTCTGAACCTATACTTAGCGTGTACGCTACTACATTAGCGATTGATCCAATATTCCTGAATGTTGTTCTAGATGCTCGATTCAGAAACAAAGCCTTTCAGCCTCCGCCTGGCGCTGTTATTCGCGCTGATGCTTGTTGCCGGTATGGCAATGGCCAGTGCTGGCGAGGCCGGTTTATCAGTAGAACCAGAAAAGTCCACCTATGAGCTGGGCCCTCACGCAAGTTACTACGCAGATCTGCAGGGCAACCTTA
>JAWVYU010000008.1:0-35952 GCA_033722575.1 Ketobacteraceae bacterium
CCATGGCCAGAAAACGTATCGGCATCATTGGCTCCGGCATATCAGGACTGACCTGCGCCTATCTGTTAAACCAGAAATACGACATTACCCTCATCGAGCAGAACGAAAAACTCGGTGGCCATACCAACACAGAGATCGTTGAGCGGGAGGGTCAATTGTTCCCGGTGAATACCGGATTCATTGTCTTCAATGACTGGACTTACCCCAACTTTATCAAGCTGCTGGATCGGCTGGGGGTTAAATCGGAAACCTCGGACATGAGCTTTTCGGTGAAGTGCGAACTGTCCGGGCTAGAATACAACGGTACCAGCCTGAATACGTTATTTGCCCAGCGCAAAAACCTGTTCTCCCCATCTTTCTGGCGCATGATCAGGGACATTCTCCGGTTCAACAGGGAAACCATCCGGGAGCTGGAAGCCGGCATACTGAGTGAAACAGAAACCCTTACCCAGTACCTGCACAGAAACCGTTACTCGGAAATCTTTATTGAAAAGTTCATTGTACCCATGGGAGCCGCGATATGGTCCTCCGGCCGTGCTGCCATGGACGAGTTTCCCATTTACTTCTTTGTCAGGTTCTTCAAAAACCATGGCATGCTGAGCGTTGATAATCGCCCAACCTGGCGGGTTATCTCAGGCGGTTCCGCCACGTATATCGAGGCCATGACGCAATCATTCAAGGACAAAATCATTCTGACTGAGGGTGCCAAATCCGTTTCCCGATCCGATGAAGCAGTGATTGTGACTACAACGGAAGGCAATCTCCATTATTTTGATGAGGTCATTTTTGCCACGCACAGCGATCAGGCACTGCGGTTGCTGGAGAACCCCACAGAGGACGAAAAGCAGGTGCTTGGCAGCATCGAATACCAGGATAACGAAGTGGTACTGCACACCGATCATACCCTGTTGCCAAAGTCCCGGCTGGCCTGGGCCAGCTGGAATTACCACATTCCGAAACAGGTCAGTGACCGCGTCGCCGTCACCTACAACATGAACATGCTGCAGAATTTCCACACGCGGGATACTACATTTTGTGTCACGCTGAACAAAACCCAAGACATTGCCCCTGACAAGATCATCAAAACCTTTAACTATGCGCACCCTGTGTTTACCACCGAAGCAGTAGCCGCACAAAAGCGCTTCGATGATATTTCAGGCAAGCACCGCACCCACTTCTGTGGTGCTTACTGGTTCAACGGTTTTCACGAAGACGGTGTAAAGAGCGCTCTTCGTGTCTGCGACGCCTTTGGAGTCTCGCTATGAGCACCAGCACACCCCTCACAGTGCCTGCAATTTACACCGGCGAGATCCGGCATCGCAGAATGGTACCGGTGGAGCATCAGCTGAAATATCCCATCTACTATTTCTATCTTGATCTGGATGCGCTGGACAAACTTGCAAGCATCTCGATGCTGCTGGGTTTCAGCCACTTCCAACCTTTTTCATTTCAGGAAAAGCATTATTTTCGCAGTCAGGAACCTGGCTGGCAGCACATGTCCCTTAAATCCCAGATCCAGCAGTACCTGAAAGACAAAACCGGTAACAGCTTCACCGGAAAAATCATGCTGCTCACGCAGCTGAGTGTGTTCGGATACTGTTTCAACCCGGTCAGCTTCTATTACTGCGTGGCGGATGATGGAAGCCTTCAGTATGTGCTGGCGGATATCAATAACACGCCCTGGGATGAACGCCACTGTTATTGCCTTTGCTGGCAGAGCGGCCAAACGCAGCAGTTTCAGTTCGAAAAAGAGTTTCATGTATCGCCGTTCAATCCCATGGATATGCAGTATAACTGGCGCATGACATCGCCCGGAGAGCGCCTGGCAATTCACATAGAGAATTTCAAGCAAGCGGAAAAGCATTTTGATGCAACGCTTTCGCTTGAAAGGCAGGCCCTGAATGCGCCAAATCTCAGGCGCATTCTTTGGCAGTTTCCGTTGATGACCGCAAGAATCACCGCGGGCATTTACTGGCATGCTCTGAGGCTTTGGCTGAAGAGAGTACCTTTTTACGATCATCCTGATTCACGGCAGTCTGAAAAACCACAATCTTCACGCAAGGCGGAGGCCCACAATGGCTAGTTCAACTTCTCATCCGGCAGTGACTCAAACTGAAACAGGTTCAGGCAGAAAAAATTCCATAGGCCGCCTCGAATCCCTGTGCCGAAGAGCTGTTTTGTCACAACTTGAAAACATCTCTCACGGCTCACTGATTATCGAAGACCCATTGGAAAAACATCATTTTGTGGGGCCCGAACCAGGTCCGGTAGGCAAAATCCGTATAAAAGATATGGAAGCCTACAAGGACATTGCCCTCGGTGGCAGTATCGGTGCCGCAGAAGCATACATGACCAGCGACTGGAGCACCGACAACCTCACAGATGTTATCCGCCTGATGACATTGAACCTGGATGTACTGGAATCCATGGAGGGTGGCCTGGCAAAACTGTTTATGCCACTGCTGCGGTTCACCCACTGGCTCAATCGCAACACTGCCAAGGGTGCACAGCGCAACATTGCCGCCCATTATGATCTGGGCAATGAATTTTTCGAGATGTTTCTTGACCCCACCATGATGTATTCCAGTGGCATTTTCCCGGACGAAAGCGCCGGCATGCGGGAAGCCTCACTGAACAAGATGCGGATTATCTGCGAAAAGCTGGAACTGAAGCCCACCGACCATGTTGTGGAGATTGGCACCGGCTGGGGCTCCATGGCTATTTACATGGCCGAGCACTATGGCTGTGACGTTACTACCACAACCATATCGAAAGAGCAGCACCACTATGCTGCCGAGCGTATACGTGAAAAGGGCCTGGAACACAAGATCACACTGTTGCTGGAGGATTACCGTGATTTACCCGCTCTCAGTGGCGCCCGGAAATTCGACAAGCTGGTATCGGTGGAAATGATAGAGGCTGTGGGCCACCAGTTTTACCACAGCTACTTCTCTACCATTGATCACTTGCTCAAACCCAACGGTCTGGCGCTCATACAGGCCATTACCATAGAAGACCACCGATATGAACTGGCCAGGCGACGGGTGGACTTCATTCAGAAATACGTATTCCCCGGCAGCTGTATTCCATCGATTGCCGCCATCAGCGACGCGGTGCGAGACGCCAGCAAACTGCGTCTGATACATCAGTCGGATTTCGCAGGGCATTACGCCAGAACCCTGAGTAAATGGCATGAAAAACTCAATAAGAACTGGGAAAGTATTGCAGCGCTGGGTTACGACGAGACCTTCCTGCGCATGTGGCAGTTTTATCTGAGCTACTGTGAGGGCGGATTTGCGGAACGTGCCATTGGCGTGTCGCATCTGCTCTACGCCAAGCCCATGAACCGTACCACCGCCAGACTGTAACCGATGGCTATCAGCAAGCTGACAGTATACAACTTTGCCTTCTTCCAGGGAGCCTGGCTGGCGTGCGTGATGCTGGCAAGCCCCTGGGCTCTCGCGGCGGTATCCCCTTTCGTGGTTATTCAGTTGATCTGGGGGGAAAAGTGGCAGCGTGACATGCGAACCGGCATTTCTTTTGTGTTGCTCGGCGCGCTGGCCGAATCCTTTTTACTGGGAACCGGCAGCGTTACCATTCCCGGTCAGGTTCGTGATTTACCGCCGCTGTGGTTACTGTGCCTGTGGTTCTGTTTTGGTATATCCACCCGGTATTCTCTGGCCTGGTTGCGATCTTTCAGCCGATACAAACTGCTGTGGCAGGTGCTGATTTCCGCCGCCTTGGCTCCGTTTGCTTACCTGGGAGCAGAAAAACTGGGAGCGATTGAACTTCATGACAACAGCCTGATCAGTATTGCTGTGACATGGGGTGTGATTTTGCCGGTATGCCTGCTCGTTACTGACAGGGAGGCCCGTAAAAATGCGCCCACTGCCTGAATTGCCCGGTTTACTCAGGCTGTTGAGCCTGTCCGCCTGTATGCTGCTAACTGGTAATATTGCGGTTGCAAATTACCAGGGTATTGCAAGGGCCCCCGATTCAGGGAAGATTCTGTACCGGGAAGTCCACTGTACGGAAACGCCTCCTCACACTGCTGAAAACCTGCCTGCAGAAACCGTTTTTTACCTGGATGAAAACAACAATCGCATCGCTACCAAGCGGATCAACGGCGATTTTCGCTTTGTGCCGGGCAGGCCGGTAAAACCGGACACCAACTCCCTGCCGGAAGGCATAAGCCCCGGGTGGGTCCCCCAGTATGAATTTATCCATCACACGCTGGGGCTGGCAGAAGGTATTGCCTACCAGGGCGACCGGATACTACTGAAGCGCCGGGAGGGCAAGCAGGTGGAGCCGGAAGTAAAACAGCTCAGTTTTGCCAGCGGCGACAGCCCGCTGATTGCGGATGCAGGGTTCGATGTCTTTATCCGTGACAACATGTCCAGGCTCATCGGTGGAGAATCCCTGAAGGTAACTTACCTGTCTGCCCCGCGTCTCAGCACTCTGGACTTTACCCTGGAGCCGGAAAAAACCGGCGATGATACCCTGCGCATATTAATGTACCCACGGAATTTTGTGATCAGATTGCTGGTTGATCCGATTACCGTTGTTTATGACATACCCAGTGGCCGATTGCAGTCATTTCAGGGACTGACCAACGTGCCCCGGAACCAGGACGATAACTTCGTCGCCTTCATTCAGTATCAGTACGGGGAGGACCTCGATGCATTCTGCCACTAAGTTTATCCGGGTTATCATTGGTCTGAACGCTCTGACCCTTATCGGATTTCTTGTATATGCGCTTTACGCGGGCGACATTGACAGCAGTGGACCGGTGCTTTTTGGCAGCCCATGGGGGCAGATGGCTCTGGTGGACCTGTATGCCGGATTCGTGCTGTTTGCACTTTTCATATACAGTCAGGAAGATACCTTTCACCGGGCCGCAGGCTGGATCCTGGGTCTGATGGTGCTGGGCAACCTGATTGCGTGCCTGTACCTGCTTTTGTGGCTGAACCGAAAAAAATCAACTGATAGCCCCGGGGATCGCTTGGCTGCGATTAAAACAAATACTACTATTAAATAATTTTTCCTGAGTGAGGTTTACATGCATTCAATTCAGGCAGCAGCGGAAAAAAGCGGACTGACCGCCGATGTTATCCGTGTCTGGGAGCGGCGCTACAAAGCAATATCGCCAGAGCGAACACCCGCCAATCAGCGGGTCTACAGTAATGACGACGTTTATCGCCTGGTGCTGTTGCGTAAAGCTACCGAAGGTGGCCGCAGAATCAGTTCCGTTGCCAACCTGCCTACCGAAGAGCTGGAACAAATCGCCAGCGAACTGGAGATTGCCAGGGAACTGGCACCAGAGCGGGGCAAACAGGAAAACCTGTCCCACAATTATCTGGAAATCTGTATCAACGATATCCTGATGCTGGACCCCCGCCCCTTTGAGCGTCACCTGCAACAGGCGCTGGTGGAAATGGGCCTGGTATCTTTCCTGATGGATCTGGTGCATCCGCTGCTGTTTAAAGTAGGCAGCCTGTGGCAGAAAGGCAATATCCGGACCTGTCAGGAACATTTCGCGTCGGCTGCCATGCGCTCCTTTCTGGGCCGCTACCTGGTAGACAGCAACACTGACGAACAGGGCCCCAGAATTATCGTGGCAACCCCGCCCAACCACTCTCATGAGCTGGGCTCCACCATTGCAGGTGTGCTGGCGGCCACCCGGGGCTGGCAGGTTGTGTACCTGGGGCCTTCTGTACCTGTGGAGGAACTGATTTTTGCGGCTGATTGCAAGGATGCCCGTGCGGTAGCCCTGAGCCTCAGCTTTCCGGTGCTCGATCCGGCCGTACCGGATTATCTGATCCAGCTGCGCAATTCGCTGCCCTCCTCGGTGCACATTCTTGTGGGAGGAGCCAGCTATACTTCCTACAGCCAGACCCTGGAAGCGATTCAGGCAGAATGTTCCGACTCTCTTGATGATTTTATTAGCACGCTGGACCGTGTACGCGGTCAGTAGCGGGGCTGTGCCCGAGTATTGATTTGTCCGCAAGTGCCCCCATATAAAGGCTAATATCAAGGTACCAGTCAGATATCAGCAAGGCACGAGATACATGAGCCAATCAAAAGACCAAGAGTATGATAACCAGGAACTGATCGAAGGCACGGGCATGGGCAACGGTTTGATTCCGGCCAGTCAGGTGTTGCCCGACAGTCTCTACATTATTCCGGTGTCCTCCCGTCCGTTTTTTCCCGCCCAGGTACAGCCCATTGTGGTGGACGTCACCCCCTGGTCGGAAACCCTGAAACGGGTGGCCAAAACCCCTCACCAGCTGATTCTGCTGTCGTTCTACGAGGCACCGGTCACCAGCAAGTCAGTGGATCTGAATAAGCTTTCCATGATGGGTTGTGTCGCCAAAGTGCACAACATCATTGAAGAATCCGGCAAAATACAGTTCATTGCCCAGGGACTGCGCCGTGGCAAAATCGAAACCTGGATCCGCAAGGATTCGGTTTATCTGGCCCAGGTGAGCTACCCCGAGCCCTCCCAGGAAAACCCTGACGAGGTGAAAGCCTATGCGATGGCGCTGATCAACAACATCAAGGAACTGATTTCCATCAATCCGCTTTATACCGAAGAGCTGCGTAATTACCTGAGCCGGTTCGGACCCAATGATCCTTCGCCGCTGGCGGATTTTGCCGCTTCCCTGACCACGGCAAAGGGCCCCAAACTGCAGGATATTCTTAATACCGTTGGCTTGCTGAAACGCATGGAAAAGGTGCTGGTGCTGCTGAAGCAGGAAACCGAGGTGGCCAAGCTACAGAACCAGATTGATCAGCAGGTGAACGAAACCATTGACCAGACCCAGCGCAACTTTTTCCTGCGCGAGCAGTTGAAAGTGATTCAGAAAGAGCTGGGCATCAGCAAAGACGACAAGCAAAGCGATGTGGATGAATTCCGGGAGCGCATGGAGGGCAAGCAGGTGCCGGAACAGGCCATGAAACGCATCGACGAGGAACTGCACAAGCTGTCCTTGCTTGAGACAGGTTCTCCGGAATATGGCGTTACCCGCAATTATCTGGATTGGGCCACATCGCTCCCCTGGGGCGTGTTTTCCGACGATAAACTGGATATCAAGCAGGCCCGCAAGGTACTCGACAAGCACCACGACGGCCTTGAAGATGTGAAAGACCGCATCATTGAATTTCTCGCCCTGGGTGCCTACAAGGGCGAAATGTCCGGCTCCATCCTGTTGCTGGTGGGCCCGCCGGGTGTGGGTAAAACCTCCATCGGCCGCTCTATCGCCGATGCGCTGGGCCGCAAATTCTACCGCTTCAGCCTGGGCGGCATGCGCGACGAAGCCGAAATCAAGGGTCACCGCAGAACCTACATTGGCGCCATGCCCGGCAAGTTCGTGCAGGCACTGAAGGATGTCAGTGTGTCCAACCCGGTGATCATGCTGGACGAGGTGGACAAACTGGGCAAGAGCTTCCAGGGCGATCCCGCCTCAGCGCTTCTGGAAGTGCTGGATCCCGAACAGAACAAGGAGTTTCTGGATCATTATCTGGACCTGCGGGTAGACCTGTCGAAAGTCCTGTTCGTGTGTACCGCAAACCAGATCGATACCATCCCCGGCCCATTGCTGGACCGCATGGATATGATCCGCCTGTCCGGTTATATCACCGAGGAAAAGGTCAAGATCGCCAAGCACCACCTGCTGCCACGGGCACTGGATCGTGCTGGCGTCAAGCGTTCCAGAATCAAGATCAACACCGCCGCCCTGCGGCATATTATCGAGGGCTACGCCCGGGAAGCCGGGGTACGTAATCTGGAAAAAAACCTGAACAAGATCATCCGTAAATCCGTTGTCCACTTTCTGGAACACCCGGATGACAAGATCGTGATCAAGGTTGAGGATGTTGAAAAGTATCTGGGGAATCCGGTATTCAAGGAACAGAAAACCCTCTCCGGTGTCGGCGTGGTGACAGGCCTTGCCTGGACGGCCCTGGGTGGTGCTACCCTGGATATTGAAGCCACTGTGATTCACAACAAGAACCGTGGCCTGAAGCTAACCGGTCAGCTGGGTGATGTGATGCGGGAATCCGCAGAAATCGCCTACAGTTATGTGTCCTCGCACCTGGAGGAGTTTGGCGCGGACAAAACCTTTTACGATAAGGCCTCCGTGCACCTTCATGTACCGGAAGGTGCGACGCCCAAAGACGGCCCCAGTGCCGGCATTACCATGGCCACCGCCATGGTGTCGCTGGCGCTGAATAAAAAGGTCCGGCGCAATGTGGCCATGACCGGTGAACTGACCCTTACGGGCAAAGTGCTGGCAGTGGGCGGAATTCGTGAAAAAGTGATTGCCGCGCGGCGCCAGAAAATCAAATCACTGGTGCTGCCGGAAGCCAATCGCGGTGACTACGAAGAGCTGCCGGATTATCTGAAATCAGGCATGAAAATCCAGTTTGCCGAGCATTATACGGATGTATTCAAGGCGCTGTTCTAGCGCCTTGAACCACCTGCCATCATATTCCAGGGGTCAGTCTGGCGCGTAGCTGGTCCAGCCGTTAAGCCAGTTGGTTTTGGCACTGGACGGCAGCGCACCAATGTAGGTGGCATCCTGATCCCAGAAATCATCCTGCGGCGGCGATGTTCCGAACAGATCTACCACTTTATTACCCTGAGGTGAAAATTCGGGGTTCATGGAATCCCTCACTGAGAAGCCGAATCCGGGATTCACATCCAGCCGGATATCTTCGCGGTTTTCAAACAGGCTGGCCTCAGCAAAACCGCCATCATCATCCGCCTTGCCATCCTCAGGCGCAAAGAACTGCCGGCCGTTCGCGCCAATATCAAACATCAGAATGGATTCAAACCGGAGCCGGTTTCCCGCCAGGTTTTTAACGGTTTCCCGGTTACGGATATCAATGCTTTCCGTGGAAAAACCGGTCAGCAGTATATTGGCAAAGTGGCCCCCGGTGCCGTGGCGCAACAACATACCCCGCTGCGATTTGCTGTCACTGAAACCACCAATCAGGGTCGCATTGAATATCACCGGCCGGGATGCGGGAAGCGCGCCGGGTCGCTCACTGTTGCTGTCGCCCTCAAATCCATTATCACCACGGTCCCTGTGTTGCTGAATAATCACAAACTGGGCCCGCCCCTGCCAACCCAGATCCCAATCCAGGCCATCATCACCGGGGCCGGTCACAAGAATATGTTTAAGGTCTACCGTACCACCGAATACTTCGATCCCGTCATCCAGAGGCAAGTGCACCTGCACATGTGATATCTCTGTTTGGCTGCCGCATCCACCCAGGGTAAGGCCGTTCAGCTCATTACCGGCGTATACCTCAAAACCGGCGTACTCCACCCGCACAAACTCCAGCACCCCGCAGCTGTCCATTTCAGTAACGCCGCCATAGAGCCCGCGGGGATCGGTGGGATCCAGGCCTTCAATGTGCAGATTACTGTTATTCACGGGGGCACTGCCCAGCAGCACCAGCCCACCCCAGTCACCCGGCGCCCGCGAACCCGGTTCTCTGGCGCTGGTCATCACAATGGGCCGAGCCCGGGTTCCTCTGGCAAACAGCCTGCTGCCACGGGTAATCACCAGGGCGGAGCCCGGCTTGCCCTGCACCGTCACCCCGGCATCAATGGTCAGGTCGGCCCCCGATTCCACATAAATCACCCGGTCCAGTATATAGGTTTTACCGGCCTCCCAGCGGGTATCCTGTAAAATATCCTCGCTGATCAGCACTTCTGATCCCAGCAGGCGGGACAGTTCCTGATAATAGAAAGCCCCGACAATACTTGCGAAAACCACCATCAGCAGTAGAGCGGCAACCGTCATCGACAGCCAGGGAATGCCGGCTTTCACAATCCGCTGGTCGGGCACGTCGGTGCTGGAAAGAAAGGTCACCTCGGTTTCCCGCTTTCCGGCACGGTTCACACGCACAGCAGCGGGATCCCTGATAAGCCGGCCCTCCATTTTTACCCCCCGCAGCTGATTCGCAATTTGCTGGAGGTCCTGGTAGCGCGAATCCGCCGCGGTAGTGAGGATTTGCTCCCGGTAGCGGGGATCCGTCAGCAGCATGTTGAAATGAACATAAGGAATATCCGATGAGGACTTGCTGTCAGAGGCTTGTTTTAGTTTCCACAGTAAACTGACGGCTTCGGCACGAGATATCGAATCCCCCATAGGCTAGGCTCCCCAATCATTCCAGTTCAGTCGGGTAATGTAATTTCAAAAGGCAATAAGGCTGGCAAGGTTCATAGATTGCCCAAATGTCAGAAAAATTACAATAAAATGAATAATATCAAGGCATTACAGAACAATATTCAACCAACACTGATTTGATACAATGAACAGGCTAAAGGCTTCCGCCGGATTCCTGGCGTGGTTAACCCGGGAAAACAAATCATGCTCCCGGCCCGGGACGCTTTGTGGGCCCTCTTTACAAACCAAGCGCTTGCTTGGTACTTTGTTACCACACCTCAATCATGGAGTTCGGAAAGATGGCAAACCTGGCGAATAAAACCCTGTTTATCACCGGTGGCAGTCGCGGTATCGGCAAGGCTATTGCTCTGAGAGCTGCGGCTGACGGCGCAAACGTGGTTATTGCCGCAAAAACCGCGGAACCCCACCCCAGACTGGAAGGCACTATTTACACGGCGGGCGCCGAGATCGAGGCCGCCGGCGGTCGTGCCCTGCCCGTCGTAATGGATGTGCGGGAGGAAGAACAGGTGGAGCATGCCGTTAATCTGGCAGTGGAGCGCTTCGGTGGTATTGATATTCTGATTAACAACGCCAGCGCCATTCAGCTGACCGGCACCGAAGCCACCCCCATGAAGCGTTTCGACCTGATGCATCAGATCAATTACCGGGGCACCTTTCTGACCTCACAGAAATGCATCCCCCACCTCAGGGAGTCGGAGAACCCCCATGTACTGAACCTGTCCCCACCGCTGAACATGGACCCGAAATGGTTCGGATTGCACCTGCCCTACACCATGGCCAAGTACGGTATGAGCTTTTGTGTTCTGGGAATGGCGGAAGAGTATAAACGTGCCGGTATCGCATTTAATGCCCTATGGCCGAAAACCACCATAGCCACCGCCGCCATACAGAATCAGATAGGAGGCGATCAGATGGTTAACGCCTCACGCAAACCCGACATCATGGCAGACGCTGCCCACTACATTCTGTGTCAACCGGCCAATGAATGCACAGGAAACTTTTTTGTGGACGAAACGGTGCTCCGCGAGGCAGGTGTGACAGACTTTTCCGGATACCGGGTTAACCCTGAACTGGACGACAGCCAATTGCTCCAGGACCTGTTTTTGTAAGTGAATACGGCCGATCAAGCGTGCGTTTTGTGGGGGTGATTCCCTTCCACCCCTTAAATCAGCTATCCTTCACTGTATATCGTGAACCACAGACAGAAGGAATCGACTATGAAACGCATTCATGGGCTTGCCAGAGGCCGTGTGCAAGGCGTTTTCTACAGGAAATCTGCGGAAGAAAAAGCTGACGCGCTGAACTGCACCGGCTGGATAAGGAATCTGCCGGATGGGGGGGTTGAATTCGAGGTTCAGGGCGATGACGGTCGGGTTGACGATTTTCTGCGCTGGGCACGCCGCGGTTCAAGCGCTGCCAGGGTGGATGAGTTTGAGCAGTATGAAATGGATCCGGTAGAGGGAGAAAAGGAATTCCGGACATCCTTTGAGAATGGTTGAACCCTCTCAGGCTATCGCTTTCCCTATCGATAACCGTGAAAGGGTTTTAAAAGCCTCCCTTCAGAGGCCTTCATTGTTCACGAAAGTCACATTAACCGGAACCTGGTTGTTGGAACCGTTCTCTTTAACATAAATCACAGCGGACTCGGTTATAGAGGGCACCGGGTCTGACAACGAAGCACTGACTTCAAACGCTGTGCCTGACGGCGACTCCTGCACGCTTGCCCAGGCAATGGCATTGAATTCTTCTTCGTTGAGTAAACTGTACTGCGCAGGGTCAAGGTTGGTATAGGCAGGATCAACCTGCTCAGGGTCTCTCATTCTCATAACTGTGTTTTCGGGGCTGTTCAAATTCAAACCGTCATAAACATATACGATCGGTTCGGGAAGATTTATCAATGCGGCGATGTCCAGGCTCACCTCGCCCAGCTGAATGCTATCCGCCAAGTAGTAGGTGATTGAGCGTGAGACTGGACCAATGCCTGCTACAAAGTAGGAAGTCTCAGTGATCGTAATATTTATCGGTATAGGGCCGAAAGGAGTACTGTAGGTCCCGGTTACTCGCAATGAAGCGTCCATTTCCTTCGCGGCAAGAGTACCCCAGGGTGTTGAAACAGTACTGTCCGACACGTTGATAATCGGTGTCGCGGTGACATCTACACGCACATTGTTCAAGGGTATTGGCAGAAATTTCGAGTTCAGATCAAAAACCACTTCTCCCGCCACACTACCGGGTGCTACAGATCCGCCCAGCAGAAGGATTTCCTCATCAAAAATCAATGACTTGAGAGTGACCTCAACGCCTTCCTCTATATCAAATGAAAAGTCGGACCCAACAAACCCTTTCAAACCGACGGTATTGGGATTACTGGAGAGAATCTGCGAAACCTCTGCAGGCGTCCCTTCTTCCGCCAAAGTCAATATGAATTCTGAAGGCAATGCAAAATATTCACCTGAAGTACCGTAGGCTTCAGCTATGATTTTGTCTTCAGCGCTGTATTCCCAGCCTGCACCGACGATCAGCGGCAGATAGGCATTCTGTTGCTGCGTAAAGGTTTCTTCCTCAGCATCACCACCCTGATTATTGTTGCCACCATCACCGGACGAGTCGCTGCTTCCGCCACCACCGCCGCCGCCACAGGCAGCCAGGAACAGGGAACAAAAGAGCACAGGAAAAATTCGATTAATCACAAGGGAGCCTCATTTGGTTACTGCAATACATTAGTCCGTTAGGTTACCGGATCGTTATTCTGTCCCTATTCTAACGGCTCGGCCGGTAACAGACTGTTCCAATTTGTAGAGCGCGGAGATACAGTTTGTAACCTGAGGAAATGGATGAAAATTGCAGCAGTTTCAGGCAGATAGGCGGGATCGAGCAGCCAGATTTACGGCAGGTGAGGCCCCGGGGTTCCGGTTTCTGCCGCCAGCCCCCACGAGATCAGCTCCATCAGGCTTTCTGGCGCCGCCTTTTGAGTTCGGTAAGACCTTTTTTCCGCAGCTGGCCTGACACGTACTGGCTCACCCCCGGGAACAGGTTTGCGGCTTTGGCCAACGTACTGCGGTCCAGCGGCAGGCAGATTTCCAGAGGCCGCTTTGGCAATACCTGGGCAAACACCGCCCGTTCCAGATCTTCCACCGTCAGGGTTTTACCCCCGGAAAAAGTCAGCGCCGCCTCATCAAAATCCAGTTGCTTTTGCAGCATGGGAGTTTCAATGGCATCAGGACAGACGATAGTCACGTCCACATCATAGGGGCGCAGCTCCTCTGCCAGGGCCAGGGTATAGGCCCGTACGGCAAACTTGGATGCGCTGTACAGGCCAATACCCGGCACCGCGGCCAGTCCGGCAACAGAAGCGATATTCACAATATGCCCGGTACCACGGCATAGCATCTGCTCCGATACCACACGGCACCCCAGCATAACGCCTTTAACGTTGATATCCATATGGAGATTGATATCACCGTCCGAGACTTCGTAAAGATAACCGGGCTTGATCACACCCGCGATATTGAAAAGGTAATCAATTCCCCCCCAGCGCTTGACCACATGATCGCAGATCTCCCGCCAGTCATCGCCACTGCGCACATCCAGTTTGTGAATGGACAGCTGGCCCGACGGCCAGCCGCGCTCTTCGGCAGCTGCAGTGAGCTGTTCAATATTGATATCGGTGGCCACCACCGAATAGCCACGCCGGACAAAGCATTCGGTTAAATGCAGCCCGAGTCCGCTGGCAGACCCTGTCAGCCACACCACCTGCTGAGGGAAGGTTTTCCGTTTAGATCTTGCCATGGACAATCTCCCCGAAAGAAAAGCTGGGTCGAAGCCCCGGAAAGCCCCAGTAATGGGTCATTTCCGATGAGGGCACCACATTAAAAAATTCAGGGTTCTGTCTGGCAGGGCCGGCAAGGTTTTTTTCCATCACCATCGAAACGTATTGATCCAGCCCGCCTTCCAGCGTATTGCCGTTCAGAATCACTTCCATATCGGTTTGCAGTGCATACTGACGCACCCCAGGTATCCGCGACACCAGCGGAGAATAATTATCGGCAGACACGCCGTTTTCGCTGGTTACCAGCAGGCCATCGGGCGTATTCACCACCAGGGAATGATTACCTTCCGTGTGCCCGGGTGTCTGTACCAGTGCCACCCCGTCTCCCAGCATAACAGAGGAATCCAGCATGATGACTTTGTCTTCCGGCACCCCCTTGATTCCGTTGGGGCAATACCAGTATGCCTGCGGCGGCAGCAATGACTGGGTGGATGACCACTCCTGGTCCATGACTAATAACTTCGCATTGGGAAAATAACCGGGCTTGCCGTCCGCGCCCAGCCATTTGCGCAGATCCTGGGTGTGCAAATGATCATAGGAAATATAATCAATGTCCTCGGGGCTGAGACCAATGGTGTCGAGAGCTTCTTCCACCGTGCTCATCACAGGGGCCAGGAACCGGTCCACAACCTCGGAAAACGGGCCCGCTCTTTCCGACAGATTCTTGAAGAAAGGCGTTTCGCGATTGGCTTCGATATCCGAGGGCGAGAACAGCAAGGTTTTCAGGCCTTCGGGGGTATCAAAACGAACCACAAACAGCCGGTTAAGGATGTGCATCAGCGGCGTGGCCACGCGCGCCGCGTTAAGAAGTCCGAATTTGGTGGGATAAGGCACCCGGATCAGGCTGACGGTACGGTAATAACGGGCCTGCTTACCGGTGATCATCTCTTCACGCAGCTTGAGGGCTGCCTTTCTCGCTTCAGCGAGACGTGTTTGAGGAAAACTGCTGTCCCGCACCTTGTCAAAATAATCGATCCGTTTTATGCCGGTTGCTTCCAGGGTGGAATCAATTGCTGGTCGCTTGCTTGCCTGGCGGTTCGCGGCGTTTTTTTTGGTGGTAGCCGGTTTTTTAGCGGCCTTTTTTACAGAAGCCGCTTTTTCAGAAGATTTAACGGAAGCTTTTTTTGTAGAGGCCTTCCTGCCGGAGGCATTTTTACTGGCAGCCGCTTGTTTAACGCTGGCGGACTTCTTCTTCACCGCAGCTTTCTTTGCAGCTGCCCCCTTGGTTTTTTTTGCCTTGGTTTTCGCGTTGGCGCCGGAAGAGGTTTTGGGCCTCACCGCTTTCTTTTTGTTTTTTTGCGACGGTTTGGCTTTCACCGTGTCGTTTTTATCCGCCATTTCGCCCCCTGACATGCTGTTAGACCGGAATACCCCAACTCTAGCAGCAAACGGGCTGAAACTGTATAGATCAGAACCTCATGGCCACACGTTTCCTGCCCCAGTTACCCGGTGCCTCATCAAATACTCCTGCCAGAGGAGTCTGGCAATGCTGACAACGGCCCTGAGGGTCAAGATGCCATTCACTGAGGTCATACCAGTCCCGCTGTATCAGTAACTCACCACAACCATGGCAATAGGTGGCATCGCCTTCCCGGTGATGGACATTGCCTGTGTAGGCATATCGCACACCGTTTTTCATGGCAATATTCCGTGCCTTGATCAGTGTTTCTTTCGGGGTTGCCGGTATATCACGCATTTTGAAATCCGGATGGAAGGCACTGAAATGCAAAGGCACATCGGGGCCCAGCTCATTGACAACCCATTCCGACAATTCGTTGAGTTCTTTCTCGCTGTCGTTTTCTCCGGGAATAACCAGGGTGGTAATTTCCACCCAGACATCGGTTTCTTTCTTCAGGTAGACCAGAGTTTCCAGAACACTTTTCAGATGGGAACCGGTGAGCTTCCAGTAGAAATCCTCGGTAAAGGCTTTCAGGTCAATATTTACTGCATCCATGTGCTGATAAAACTCTTTCCGCGGCTCTTCACAGACGTAACCAGCGGATACCGCCACCGACTTGATGCCTTTCTCCCGGCAGGCCCGGGCCACATCAATGGCATACTCATGGAATATCACGGGATCATTGTAGGTATAGGCCACACTCTTGCAACCGGCATCACTGGCAGCATCGGCAATCATTTCCGGCGTAGCAACACTGGAAAGAATCTCCACTTGTTTTGATTTTGAAATATCCCAGTTCTGACAGAAACGACAGAACAGGTTACATCCTGCGGTACCGAATGAGAGTACGGAAGAACCCGGATAAAAATGATTGAGAGGCTTTTTCTCAATGGGATCAACGCAGAAGCCGGTGGAACGGCCATAGGTGGTCAGCACGACGCTCTCATCCACATTGGCGCGCACAAAACACAAGCCACGCTGCCCCGGGTGAATCTTGCAGGCACGCGGACACAGGTCACACTGCACCCGGCCGTCGTCCAGGTGGTGCCAGTATTTGGTATCCACGACGGCCGGATTGTCGCGGGAAAGTGTGGGATCTGATTTGTCTTTGGTCATTAGGTACTCGCCAGCCCTCAATAATCTGTTAACTCTGGTAATTAATAGATGGCGGCTGCCTATGTGGATTTCAAGTCACCCGGGTAACAGTTTCACTCCCCGAGTTTACCGCGGCCTATTCCGCCGCCTGTATCTCCTGCCTAAGTAACTGAACCTGCTGGATTTTGTGATATTGAGGGTAATTGTGTTCAATAAAGCCCAGAAACTGTAACGCCTTGTCTTTCCTGTTTTTTCCGCGGTACAGGGTTTCGGCCAGTAAAAAATAGGCGCCGGGAATATCCCCGTAATTGGGGTAGAGGTTGTGCATTCTGGCCAGCAGCTTGATTACCAGATCGTACTTGCCCCGGCCATAAAGCTGCTCGGCCACCACATGGCGAACGCCGGGCTCATCCGGCAGGAATTCAGGGTCAATTTGTTGATAAAAGCTGTATAAAAAATACAGCCGGGCATCATCGCCCATCTTATGCAGCCGGGTCAGGTAACTGTTGCCATGCTCCAGCGCCGTTTCCGTGTCGCCCATGGCCACCAGCAATTTGCTCAGATTGTCGTGATTCTTGAAGTCATTGGGGTGGTAATGGAGCGCTTTTTTGAACACCTTGAGACAATCCTCATAACGCCCCTCCTTTACCAGCACGTCAATCCTTGCGTCATAAGGATCAATAGCTTTCATTCGACGTTCCGCTGTCTTTTCGTCTTCGGATACAAAACCCAGGGCCTGCTGATACTGAAAAATGACGTAGCCCATCAGATGATAGGTAACCAGCATAAAATAAAGCGAGGCACAGACAAACAGCGGACCAAGCCAGGCTTCGGGCACCTCCCCCCACAACAGGGAGAAGAACCCCAGATGCGCCATGGAAAACAGGATCAGGAAAATATACAGAATAAAATAGGCACCCCCGATACGGGTGATAAAATCAAACAGGTGCGCGGGGCTGACAGCCGTTGCAATATCCTCCTCCATGGCAAATATCATCAGGCTTGCCGGCATAACAAAAATCACAATGAGCGACGCCAGAAAATTCAGCGCGTCGCTGCCGATGTAAGCCACAGCAGTCAGGAACACCCCAAAAATAATCTGCACTCCGATCTGCTTGAAGAAGATACTCAGATCGCCTGAGAAGGCTTTGCTCCAGGGTGGCGGATTGAAATCCCCCCGGGCCGTTTGCTCAATCACCATAAAACCATACTTGGTAATAGCCGCCAGGCTGATGGCAATACCTATCAACGCCATAATCCCCCCAATGGCGGTCATCACACTGCCCACCACCATAACAGCCACCAGAAAAAGCAACCCGTTGGTGTGCAGGGGGTACTTGAACAGAGCCGGAATGCGCTCCCAGAAAGGCACCGCTGAATGGGCGCTACCCAGGTACTCAAGGTCTTTGCCGGTAAGAAAGCTCTTGGCTTTGGGGGAACCCAGGGCTGTTTCCGAGTAATCCACGCAACGCTCGCAATAGCCGGTCTGAAAATCGCCGGACCACCAGAGAGCCGGTGTTAGCGGGTGATACTTGCAGTAATGCTTTTTCAAACGTCCACCTTGCTGAATGACTGTCTATGCCGCCACAGAGGGCCACTGCTCCATGATGTAGTCCGCCCTGCCCTTGCGTACCAGCGAAGCCAGGGTATCCACAACCCGCGGGTCCAGGTGCCGCCCTTTCAGGGAACCCAGTTCCTGCAGAGCATCTTCCACGCCCCACGCAGGCTTGTAAGCCCGTGCCGAAGTGAGCGCATCATAGATATCCACCGCCGCCACAAGGCGCGCGCTGAAAGGAATCTCCTCACCCTTCAAGCCCCCCGGGTACCCAGTGCCGTCGTATTTTTCGTGATGGCGCAAAGCGATATCACGGGCGTGCCGGTAGAATGGATCGTCGCCCAGCAGCTGTGCCCCCTGCTCGGGGTGTCTTTTCATGATAGTCCATTCCTGCTCATTCAGGGGGCCTGGCTTACGCAGAATCTCATCAGGAATTCCCAGCTTGCCCACATCATGCATCATGCTGGAGTAGCCCAGTTCCTCGGCGAACCCCTTGTCACACCCCATGGCCATTGCCAGTTCCCGCACATAATGACGCACCCTGGCAATATGATTGGCGGTATTTGAATCCTTGTAATCACAGGCTACAGCCAGCTTGTAGATCGTATCAATACTGGCCTGGCGCAATTGTTCAGTGCGTTCGCGAACTTTCTCCTCGAGGCTGGCACTCAGCCGTACCAGCTCGCCATTGAGCTGCTGCTGTTCCCGACGGTAAAGGCAACCACGCAAATGTGCCTGAAGCCGGGCCCGCAGCTGGGCTTCTCCAAAGGGCTTGGTAATATAATCGGAAACCCCCGCCTGCAGGAGCGTGATCAGCGTATCCTCCTGGCAGTCCGACGAGACCACAATGACCGGGATGCTATCGTACAGAACGTTGTTTTTTACCAGCATGCAGAATTCCAGGCCGTTCATATTCGGCATGTAAATGTCGGTAATGATCAGGTCAATATCCTGGCCCCTTTCACGAATGATATCCCAGCCAACGATTCCGTCCTGGGCAAAGGTAACATGACAGTTCAGGGTATCGAGGATCATCTGGTAAACATGATGCAGGGCAAGATTATCTTCCAGCACCAGCACCTCGTAGGGTTCCATGCAATGGTGAGCCAGCAAGCCGAAGCTCTGATTATTCTGCAATATATCCGATAGTCGCTCACACAGGAACAGGGGTGAGCAGTCCGCAGAAATCACATCCACCGCCCCGGCTATCAGCAGTTTCTGCCGGGCGTTTTCTGTCAGAATTGAAGAAATCACTACCACCGGCAACGCCAGTGTTTCTGATCTGGCACGCAGCAATTTCAGGGTACTCTCGGCAAGTTCACTTCTGTCTGCCCCCAGAACAACCACCATCTCCACCGGTTGTGACTCGCACACCTGGCGCAGATTTTCCAGCTCGGACACGGTGTAAACCCTGAAACCAAACTCCCTCAGCAGTGCTTTATAATAGAGCCGTCTGGCATTACTTGTGGCCAGCAGGCATACCGTTTTTTCCATACCACACCTCCTTGCGATGTTTACCATTATAGAGAAACATTCATCCCGAAAACCCGGATCGCTTGTGGTATTTGTTTATATGGAAATAATGATTTGCCATAAAAACCAGGGCAAAAAAAAGCCCCGCCATCTGTGGCGGGGCTTTGGTATTTCCGGTTTGCTGTTCCCTATTCGAATATCTCTCCCTTCTCGGCTTTTTCCACCAGCAATGCCGGTGGTTCAAAGCGCTCGCCATATTTGCCGGCCAGCTCCTGGGCACGCTTCACGAAGTCACGCAAACCGTAACCGTTCATGAACTGCACCACGCCACCGGTCCAGGGCGGGAAACCAATGCCCATGATGGAACCAATGTTGGCATCTGCGGCGGAATTGATAACGCCTTCCTTAAAGCAGCGTACTGTTTCCAGCGACTGGATAAACAGGAAGCGATCCTTCATGTCTTCAAACGGAATTTCCTTGTCGCCGCCGAACGCGTCTTTCAGGCCAGGCCACAGGGTTTTCTTGCCACCCTCCGGATATTCGTAAAAGCCTTTACCCGCCAGCTTGCCAAGACGATCATATTCTTCAATCATCTTGACAATCACTTTCGTGGAAGGTACCTCCGGCATCTCCAGTCCCTGGGCTTTCATGTCTTCCTCTGCCGCCAGACTGATGTTACGCATGGTCTGAAGATTCAGCTCATCGGAAATAGCCAGTGTACCAATGGGGAACCCTGCCTTGGCCGCCGCCATTTCGATGGAAGAGGCATTCAGGCCCTCCGCCAGCATACCCAGCCCTTCGTTCACGTAGGTACCGATGACGCGGGTGGTAAAGAAGCCACGGGCATCGTTAACCACAATGGGCGTTTTCCTGATTTGCTGAACGAAATCAATGGATCTGGCCAGGGTTTCCTGAGAAGTTTCCTTGCCGCAGATAATTTCCACCAGGGGCATTTTATCCACCGGGGAAAAGAAGTGCAGGCCAATAAAGTTGGCTGGGCGCACAGACGCTTCTGCCAGGCCGGTAATGGGCAGGCTGGACGTATTGGACGCCATCACACCGGTGTCCAGCATGTACTGTTCTGCTTCCTTGGTCACCTGCGCCTTGAGTTCCCGCTTCTCGAAAACCGCTTCAATCACAATATCGCAACCTTCCAGATCCGCCGCATTAGCAGTGGGATGAATGCGGGACAGGACGGTATCGGCTTTTTCCTGCGTCATCTTGCCACGGGAAACCCGTTTGGCCAGCAATTTCTCGGAATAGGCTTTACCTTTCGCAGCATTCTCATCGGAAATATCTTTCAGTACTACATTGATACCCGACATGGCCGCCGAATAGGCGATCCCCGCCCCCATCATGCCGGCCCCGAGAATACCCACTTTTTCAAATTTGGCACGCTCAAAGCCTTCAGGCCGGTATTTGCCTTTGTTGATATCCTGCAACTGGAAGAAAAAGGCGGTGATCATGTTCTTGGCCACCTGACCGGTGGCAAGGCTGGTAAAGTAACGGCCCTCAATCTTCAGGGCATTATCAAAGTCCACCTGAAGACCTTCCACCGCCGCACTCAGAATAGCTTCCGGCGCCGGGAAACAACCCTTGGTTTTGTTCTTCAGCATGGCCGGAACAATCGGCAGCTTCTGGGCCAGCGCGGGGTGGGATGGCACGCCGCCAGGCACTTTGTAGCCGCGGGTATCCCAGGGCTGTTTGGCGTTTGGATTGTCTTTACACCATTGTTTGGCTTTGGCAATCAATTCATCCTGATTCTCTGCCAGATCATCAATGATCTTCGCCGATTTGGCTTTATCGGGGCTGATCTGCTTGCCTTCCAGCAGGAACGGCAGCGCCGCTTCCAGGCCCAGCATGCGGGTCATCCGAACCACACCACCGGCACCGGGCAACAGCCCCAGCGTCACTTCCGGCAGGCCCAGCTTGATTTTGCTGTCGTTCAGGGCAATGCGATGTTTGCAGGCCAGGCAGATTTCCAGGCCGCCGCCCAGTGCTGTGCCATTAATGGCTGCCACAAACGGTGCTTTCAGCTCTTCCATACGGCGCAGCTGTTTTTTGATCTCGTTGGTGCCTTCCATGAACTGTTCGGCGTCTTCCGGGCGCGCCTTCACCAGATCATTCAGGTCACCACCGGCAAAAAACGTGGACTTGGCTGAGGTCAGCACCACGCCGGCAAGATTCTCTTCCTTCTCGAGCCGGTCCAGGGTGGCATCCATGGCTTCTTTGTAAGCCGCATTCATGGTGTTGGCTGATTGACCAGGCATATCCATGGTCAACAGTACGATGTTATCGCTGTCTTTCTCGTAACGAATTGCGTCTGTCATTGTGCTATCTCCCCTTACACCCGCTCGATAATGGTCGCTATACCCATGCCGGCACCGACACAGAGGGTGCACAGACCATAGCGTTGATTACGTTTTTCCAGTTCATCAAGCACGGTGCCGAGAATCATGCCACCGGTTGCCCCCAGAGGATGACCCAGGGCAATGGAACCACCGTTAACATTGATTTTCTCCGCCGGAACCCCGGTATCTTTCATAAAGCGCATTACCACCGAGGCAAAGGCTTCGTTCACTTCAAACAGATCAATATCATCAAAGCCCAGACCAGCCTTGGACAGTGCTTTACGGGCAGCCGGCGCAGGCCCGGTCAGCATGATGGTGGGATCGGTACTGGTGATGGCAGTGGAAACAATACGGCCACGGGGTTTCAGGCCCAGTTCGTTGCCTTTGTCCTTCGAGCCGATCAGCACCAGTGAGGCGCCATCCACGATACCGGAGGAATTACCGGGCGTGTGCACATGATTGATTTTCTCGACCATGTGGTATTTCTGCAGCGCCACACCGTCAAAGCCCATCTCGCCCATCATAAGGAAGGAGGGGTTCAGGGAACCCAGCCCGTCAACGGTGGTTGACGGGCGGTTGTATTCGTCCTTGTCCAGAATCGTAATGCCGTTAAGGTCTTTTACGGGAATCAGGGACTTTTCGAAGGCGCCGGTTTCCTGAGCCCGTGCCGCCTTCATCTGGGAGTTGTAGGCAAACTGATCCACGTCCTCACGACTGAAACCTTCAATAGTGGCAATCAGGTCCGCACCTATCCCCTGGGGGATGAAATCCGTCATCAGATTGGTTTCGGGATCCATGGCCCAGGCGCCCCCGTCTGACCCCATGGGAACCCGTGACATGGATTCCACGCCGCCGGCCACTACCAGATCTTCCCAGCCGGAAGCAACCTTCTGTGCCGCCAGATTGACGGCTTCCAGACCAGACGCACAAAAACGGTTGATCTGCACACCGGCCACTTCGGTGGCCCAGCCCGCCTTCATGGCAGCGGTTTTGGGCAGCACCGCGCCCTGGTCTCCCACCGGACTGACGATACCCAGAACGATGTCTTCCACTGCTTCTGTTTTCAGTCCCGGATTACGCTCCTGCACCGCGTGCATCAGGGTAACCAGCAGGTCCACAGGCTTTACGGAATGGAGAGCACCATCCTTTTTACCTTTGCCGCGGGGCGTTCTTACCGCGTCGAATACGTATGCGTCTGTAGCCATTAACCTAATCCTCTTTTGTTTTAGGCTTGTTTTTCCACTTTGCTCACCGGCAGCGCCGATCAGCTTGGTCTGGACAGGCAAAAAACCGGATGACCGGCCGTCCAGCGAGGCCTGTTACGATGCGCTTTTTTAATTTTTGTCGCAATGACCAGACTGCTCAGCATCTTTGACAAAAAGCACCAGCGCATAGAATGTCAGCAAGTGACTGTTTTAACAGCGATTTATTCAGATAATTGTAAAAAACCCGTAAAAGAAACACTTTGTTTCATTGTAGGACATTGCAAAATCCGTCCTTAGCCGGATAATAGAATCACAGCCTGTATATAGGATGTTTCAAATATATTTAGGCTGTTTATTCTAAACTTGCTGTTTATTATTAAACCTGTAGTCAGTTATAGAGTGTTTTTATTGATTTTTTGGCCGATTTTGGCCGCTGAAAACTGCGTTTTGGTGGGTTCACTTTGGAGCCACACTTCGAGCAACCGACCGGAGCTCCCATAAACAGGTTGTGAGAGGTTTTGCAGGTCTGACTATAGAAGTAGTTTTGTCAGAAATAAGGAGTTCAATATGAAAGCGATAACTTCAACCTTCAAACAAGTGGCCGTAGACGGTGTTTATTTCCTGGTGGCCGTTGCGCTGACCATTGGTGGACTGTGGGGCATGCTTCAGATTGAAGCATCACTGTTCAGCATGGTGGTGTTCGGTCTGCTGATGATCCCCTCTCTGTTCAGCACTGCGCTGTACCTGAGCCGGGACATCAACAAAGCCACTAACACCTTTATCGCCTGACCATCATTCCCGGGGCCTGCTGCCCTGATGGAATCATTGAAGTAAAGAAGGCTGCGCTTCCCTGGCGGGTTGCCTGCAGGGCTTAACAGCGAATGCTGGTAATACCTCGGACAGCTTGCCAGGAGGACAGACTTCCCGAATCACAAACTTCCTGAATCAAAATTTTCCAGCCACTCACAGTATTCTCCCTGAACCAGTGGCCGCGAAATATAATACCCCTGCGCATAGTCGCATCCGAATTCCCTGAGGAGGCTGTAAGTGGCCTTATCCTCTATGCCTTCGGCCACCACACTCATATCAAACCGGTGCGCCAGATCAATGATCAGGCGGGTGAGGTGTTCGTCATCCTTGTCCTTCTGCAGATTAGTGACAAATGACTGGTCTATCTTGAGTTCATCCGCCGGCAGACGCTTGAAGTAGGACAGGCAGCTGTATCCGGTACCGAAATCGTCGATGGAGATTTTCAGGCCCAGATCCTTCAGCCGGTGAATACTCTGGTAGCTGGAGTGTTCTTCCTGCACCAGGGCGCCTTCGGTAATCTCCAGGGTCAGGCGCTGGGGATCCACCCCCCAGATGCTGAGTGCGGACTTCACCACGTCGGGAAACTCCGGCTCCTCCAGCACCGCTGACGAGACATTCACCGCCACCGAATATTCCATACCCTCCACCACTTCCGGCCATTCGCAAAGCTCTCTGAGGGCTGTGTGAACCGCCCACTTGGTCATATCCACAATACCACCGGTTTTCTCCAGCAGCGGGATAAAATCGGCAGGCGTGACCGTGCCCATGTCCGGATGAGGCCAGCGGGCCAGGGCTTCTGCATGGGTTGGCAGATGGGTCTGCAGGTTTACCTTGGGCTGGTAAAACAGGGCCAGATCATTATTGGCTACCGCCTGGTGAAGCATGCTTTCAAAATGCCAGTCGATGACTCGCCGGCCGCCACTGCCACCGTAAGTGAGGAACCGTTTGTTCTGGGCTTTGGCGTCCGCGAGGTTTTTCTCGGCGTCACTGAGCAGCTTCTCCGCGTTTGGGTCCTGTCCGGAGCTGGAGGAATAGCCGATAACCGGTTCAACCCGCAGGGTCCTCTCCCCAAAGTGGAACGGCTCCCCCAGCACCCTCACCACCTTGTTGGCGGCCAGGCTGAGGAGTTTGGGATCTTTTACCCTGGGGAGCACTACTACGAACTCATCGTTACCGATACGCTGGCAGGCGCTGTCTTTGAAACCCGCCGCCCCGAGGCGGTGTTCAGTCTCCGCCAGCACCCGGTCACCGGTGCGATATCCGTAAACCGCATTCACCCGCCGGAATTCCAGCAGATCAACCACCAGCAATCCCAGGGTTTCGCCCGCTGCCAGGGCCTGATCACAGCGCTCCTGCAACTGGTCTATCAATTTAACGCGGTCACTTCGGGATTCTGTCATGATCAGTAATAGATACTTTCCGGATCGATTCCGTAACTGCCGGGGCTGAGACTGTTCACGATAAACAGGGCTTCATCGTCGTCGGAGCCTTCAGAAACGGCCATCAGGTCAAGCTCCTCGATCTCGTCCAGGGGTTGCTTTTTGCTGTCCAGGAGCAGCAACAGCTTGGGCTTCAGGCGGCGGGTGCGCGATTCCGATATCACAATTCCCACTGAACCATCAGACAGCTCCACCAGGGTGCCGGCAGGATACAACCCCACTGCCTGGATGAATTCTTCCACCAGCTCCGACTGGAAGTCCTCATCCCGCCATTCGTATAACTTGCGCACCGCCAGACTGGGGGAAATGGCCGCTGCATAGGCCCGCTCACTGGTCATGGCATCATAACAGTCGGCAATGGCGGCTATCCGCGACAGCACCGGGATCTTGTTGCCTTTTAGCTTGTTGGGGTAACCCTTACCGTTGAAACGCTCATGATGGTAGGCCACGATATCCAGAATTTGCTTGTTGGTGCCGGGCGAGGCTTTCAGCGCATCCAGTCCCAGCTCCACGTGGGATTTCACCATGGTGAACTCTCCCTTGCTCAACCGGCCCTGTTTGTTCAGCAAACCGTCGGGGAGTCGCAGTTTGCCCACATCACACAACATGGAACCCACCGCCAGGTTTTTCAGATCTACCTTGGGCAGGCCGATCTGTCTGCCCAGGGCCACTGCCCATACGGATGCTCCCAGGCTGTGCTTGTAGGTATAGCTATCCTTGTTCTTCAGCCGGGCCAGCCACATACAGGCGTCCGGATTACGCATGATACTGTCAACCATGGGGTCAACAGCCACTTTAACGCGCTCGATATCAAATGCATTTCTGGCCTGTACTTCAGATACCAGATCAACCACGCTGGCATTGAAATCCTTGAAAATTTTCTTGGCGGTTTTGAGTTCCTGTTCAGCGGTGGTTTCATCCTGATAGATCTTGAGTTTGCGATGGGGAAACATCGCTTCCAGCGCTTGCTGGGTTTCCGGGGTACGGGTGACCGACAACAGACCCGCCACCTGTTTGTCTTTGACTTTCTGATTGCCTGCACCGGGGGCTTTCAGTTCTTCCTTTTTCTGGACTGTCTGAATAACGGCCTTGGGGTCATAATTGGCTGGCGCCCTCCCCTTGACGATATCCACATACACATATTCGCAATGCTTTTTAAGCTCCTCGATATCGTCCACCGACTCGATCATGAAGCCCTGCAGCAAAAACGGTGTTTCCAGCCACGGCCTGTCAAGCTGACTGACAAACATGCCCAGCTTCAGCTGGTTTACGGGCACCTGGAGAACACCGGTAACGTGCATAGAGTCCGCTGACCGTTAAGCGCTGCTACGCAACAGCGTAACACTGAGTTTGACGAAATCCGCCGATGTGAGAATGCCTTGCAGTTTTCCATCGACAACCACGGGCAGACAGCCGTGCTTGCTATCAATGAAATACTCGCCGGCATTCAGCAACGGAAGCTGAGGCTGAACGGTTTCCACATCGGTGGACATGATCTCCTTCACCGGTACCTGGGACTGGATCTCGGCCAGCTTGGCCAGGCCCACCTGAGCGGTCGCTGAAAAGGCATGTTTGAGCACCTCTTTCTGGGTTATGACCCCCAGAAAATCACCGGTCTCACCGGAAACCACCGGCAGATGCCGGATATGGTGATCTTTCATCAACTGGTGCGCCTGCGCCAGGTTGTCAGTTTCCTTGCAACTGATCACCTGGCTGGACATGATATCGGCAGTAATTTCAGGGCGTGCCACCACTACTCCTCCCCCGTTTCTGGCTTATCTTTTGATAATAGCCGAGTTGGACGAATTTGCAGGTGCTCAGGTAATTAATCCGCCCTGCATTTCCGGCCTGTTATCCGGATTGGCGGAGCTATGTCCGTAACCACCGGAAAAAGCAAAAATCAACGGTAAATCAACAGTATCCAAAACTCCCTTGAGAAATGCACCCCGACACAGAAATGGACACACACAACCAACGAAACCGGCCGTCTGCTCCGGGACAGGCCCGGAAAGGGCAGCACCTGGGAACCCGGGGCAAAGCGGGCTTTTTCGGCGAGGCAGGAATAGTACCGCAATGGGCGGAAATCAGGGCGCCCGGTGATTACCGGTGCTGAAAAATTCCTACACACTCTGACACTTGCAAAGTTACGAGAACTAACGATAGAGTGTACAAAGCCCTGTTAAGACCAAACTATCACCAGCCCTGAGTGCTGGGCAGTTCAGTACGCTAATAATAAAAAAAGAGTATGCAGAAGGGATTACGATGAATCAGCGGTTTTGTTCGTGGCAGGATCGTTCCCGAAAAATTCAGCGAGCCATATCCTTTGTCGTCGCATTTACATTCTGGCTGATTCCTGCGGGCGTCCACGCCCAGGATACGGCTGCATTGAAATTCCGGGAAAGCTTTGCCTACGCCCCCTACATGTACCGCAATACCAATGCCAACGGGGCCGCCGCCAGTGTCCCCCAGGGCTACATTCCCACGCTGTTGAAGTACCTGTCCGATGACCATGGTATAAAAATCGACTATGTGGAGGTGCCCAGAAACCGCCTGGAAAGTGCCTTCCAGCTACGCAAACTCGACGGCGCCATCCTGAGCGAGCGGTGGGTAACGGATCCCGGAAAGTTCGTGTTTACCCAGCCACTGGGGCTGTACCGCACTGTGATTTATACCAGCGATATGCCGAGCACCGACCTTGTGCCACTGGCCAGCCTCAAGAGTCAGTATGTATGTGCCCGCAGGGGTTACCGTTACCCCAATCTGGATCTGCTGTGGGAGGCAAACAACCTTATCCGGGTGGATTTTACTGAGGAAAAGCTGCAATTGGAGGGGTTGATTTCGGAGCGCTGCCAATATGCCGTAATGGACGAAGCCATTGGCCGCTGGTATGCCCGGCGCCATTTCCCGGGCCATACCCTGACCATTGTCAGCGAGGAAAGCCGGGTGCCACTGACTCTGGGCTTTCACCGGGAAAAGTCCCATTATGCAGAACTGTTTGACAGCACCATCCGCCGCTTGCGGGCCAACGGTGAGCTGGCCATTCTGCAGCGGGTTTTCGGGGTTATTCCGTACTCAGAGAATCAAAATCAAACTCAGTAACAGTCACCGTAAAGACATAGGGCGAAGGCAGCAGTTCAAACTCATTCATGGTCAGTTCCACCACCAGTTCAAGTTCCGCGCTTGCCGCCTGCAGTGGCTCGACCAGATCAGCGCCGGCCAATACCGCCTGCAACGTTTCCGAAAGCGAAGGGGGCTCCTCGCTGTCAGCAATCAGGTTTTCAACCACCTCTCTGATACCGGTGATTTTGTCCGGCTCTTCGCCAGTGCTTTCCAGAGGCCTGCCAGACCAGGTGGTGATCAGCGAGGATCGCAGGGTGATCGGACAACTCTGGTAACGGGTATCATCACTGACACGCCAGGTCTCCGCGGCCAGCAATACGGCGGGCTCGGTATATTCGTCGACAAGAGTGAAATTATCGGAAAAATCCTCCGGTGACAGTGAAAGACACCAGTTCAGCATGGTGGAAAGCCGCCAGTATTCCTCCAGGGTTTCCGGGTTACGGACCACGAAATCGTAACCATATTGCGGCTCAAGGGCATCCGGATCCCGGTTGAGCGAGAAGCTGATGGTGGACAGGCGGTTATTGATATATTCAAGAAAGGGCGCCAGCTGCAGGGCGGTGTATTTGCCCGCCTCCTCGTCATTCGGATCAATAGGCACGTTGATCACTTTGGAGATGGCCAGCGCCGGTGAGGCAGACTGGGTTTTTTCCTGATTGGTAAAAAACAGACCGACGCGCTCCAGTTGCTGGGTTGCCACCGATGTCTGGGAATTCGTCCCTTCAAACTCGGCAATACCCGACACCGACAGCACCACCCCGGTCTTGTTCTTGATGTTTTCACCGGGATCTTTCTGCCCACCGCATCCCGCAGCCGCCAGGGCGATAACAGCCATACTCACATAATGGCCCACTCGTCTCATACAGTCACTCACTCCTATTGCACAGATACCCGAACAGAAAACTGAACAGAAACCTTCAGACCCCGTGGTCTGCCTCAGGTTCCAATACGCCGAGGGCCCGGATTAAACCAAGCCCTCAGCCAAAATACAACCAATACCCGGCGGATTTGCTAACCGGTGTTGCGCATTCCCGCCGCGATACCGGCCACCGTAATCATCAGGGCCTTCGGATCCGGCGGCTGCAGGCCCTTTTCCTCTGCCTCCCGGGTTCTGCGCATCAGCTCCACCTGAAGCACATGGAGGGGGTCAAGATAGGGGTTCCGGACCTGAATGGATGCCTGGATAGTGCGGTTATTCTGCAACAGAGTGGTGTGGCCGGTAAGCGCCTTGGTCAGGTCTACGGTTTCGCTCAGGCGCGAGCGCAGCTCTGCCCCCAGGGAACGATACTCGCTGCTGGCCAGCCGCTGCTCATAGTACTGGGCAATGGTGGGATCGGTCTTGGCCAGCACCATTTCCAGCATGCCAATCACCATATTGAAATAGGGCCACTGCTGCTGCATTTCCTGGAGCGCAAAGGTTTTCCCCTCCTGGAATGCGGCTTTCAGGGCCGCGTCTGTACCCAGCCAGGCGGTCAGCAGCAACCGCATCTGGGTCCAGGCGAACACCCAGGGGATGGCGCGCAGGGATTCCACACCACCGGTGGGCTTGCGCTTGGCGGGGCGGCTGCCCAGCGGCAGCCGCTGCAGCTCCTGCTCCGGGGTGGCCTCACGGAAATAGGGAATGAAACGCTCGTCCTCCCTGACAATGCCACGGTAGGCGTGCAACGCCTTGTCCGCCAGGTAATCCATCAATTCCCGCCACTCCGGCTTGGGGGGCTCCTGGGGTGACAGGGTGGCTTCCAGGGTGGCGGAGACAAACATCTCCAGGGTTCGAATGGCAACTCCCAGGGGGCTGAACTTGTATCGGATCATTTCCCCCTGCTCGGTTACCCGCAGGGAACCATTCACCGTGCCCGGTGGCTGTGACAGGATGGCCTCGTGAAATGGCGCCCCGCCCCGGCTTGCGGAACCGCCGCGACCATGAAACAGGGTCAGATGGACATCAAATTCCCTGCTGACTTCCAGTAACTGCTCCTGGGCCTGGTACTGTTGCCAGCTGGCGGCAAGGAACCCGGCATCTTTGGCAGAATCTGAATAGCCGATCATCACCTCCTGCTCACCCTGAATAATGTCCCGGTAAGCATCAATGGACAACAGGCGCTGCATAGCCATGGGGGCGCCCTTGAGGTCATCCAGGGTCTCAAACAATGGCACCACCCGCATCAGCTGCTTCATGCCGGCCTCTTTCTGCAGTAACAACACCGCCAGCACATCCGAAGGATAGGTCGCCATGGAGATCACATAGGCTCCCAGGGCGGCGTAGGGCTGTTTGGCCAGCATTCTGAAAGTGTCCAGCACCTCCCGCACCTCCTCCGAGGCGGGGAGGTTGTCCGGTATCAATGGCCTTTTACTGGTTAACTCCTTCAGCAGAAAGGCCTGTTTTTCTTCCTCAGACCATTCCAGGTAATTGCCCAGCTCCAGGAATTCAGTAATCGTGTTAATGACCTCGGCGTGCCGTGTAGATTCCTGACGAACATCCAGTTTTACCAGATTGAGTCCGAAACAGTGGAGCCTGCGCAGCGTGTCTTTCAGGAAGCCCTCGGCCACCACGCGCATGCCAGACTCGCACAACGAGTCATAACAGATCATCAGCGGATCAATCAGCTCGCTGACAGTGAAGATGGGCTGCTGTTTACTTACCAGCTCACGATTGAGCTTGGCTTCGAGCCAGTTGCGCTGTTCGTCGAGCCTGGCTTTCAGTTGCTTCATCAGTTCCCGGTAAGGCTCGTTACTGTCACTGTCAATCAGATCGCGCAATGCCTGGTTGCACTGGTTCATGGACAGTTCACCGTGCAGTTCCTGAACGTCACGATCAATCAGGTCCACCGCCATCCAGCGGGCCAGCAGAATCACCCGCTCCGTTACTGCGGCAGTGACGTTGGGGTTGCCGTCACGGTCCCCACCCATCCAGGATGCAAACCGGATCGGAATGGTATCAATGGGCAATGGATCCAGCCCCTGGTCCGCCAGTATCTGATCTACTTCCCGCAGAAAATCCGGGATCGCCTGCCACAGGGTCTGTTCGATAGTGACAAACCCCCAGCGCGCCTCATCTACCGGCGTCGGCCGTTCACTGCGGATTTCGTCGGTGTGCCAGGCGGCAGCGATTTCACGACGCAGCCGATCGAGCTCCAACTGGCGCTCATAAGGGGACAGCTTTGTGCGGTCCAGACATTCCAGACTGTCATTGATCTCGTCGTATTTGCGGATAAAGGTTCGCCGAGTGACTTCGGTGGGATGCGCGGTGAGCACCAGCTCTATATTGAGTTCACTCAGTGTGCTGTGGATCTGAGCCTGGCTGAAACCTTCTTTCACCAGACGGGGAATCAGTTCTTCCAGGGTGCTGTCTACCTTGATTCCCGCGCGCTGCCTTTCCCTGCGGTGACGCACCCGGTGATATTGCTCGGCAATATTTGAAAGGTTAAGAAACTGGTTGAAAGCCCTTGCCACCAGAATCAGTTGGGTATCGTCCAGCGTGGCCAGTTTTTCCACAAGAAACTGCGTGCTGCTTTTCTTGCCAGCGCGGGTATCCTTGGCCAGCTGGCGAATGTCCTCCACCAGTTCCAGCAACCATGGCCCCTCCTGATCCCGCAGCGTTTTGCCCAACAAATCACCTAAAAGGCGTACATCATCCCGTAAAGCTTGAGAAAGATCTGATTCCGACACAGCTATTACTCCCTGGCACAATGAATAATAACCATACTCGATTTGGAAATTGAATGCGAATGACAGAAGCCTGACTAGGCAGACGCTATTTTTACGCAGTTACGACCGGAGCGCTTGGCTTCGTAGAGAGCACTGTCCGCCTTGATAAGAATGGACTCGGGGGGCTGACTGCTGTTGGGCACCAGCGCCGCAACCCCGACGCTGATGGTAAGAGGAATGCGTTTGCCATTGGTGACAAACAGGGTTTTTTCCACCGTCTGACGCATGCGCTCGGCCACACTGTTGGCCCCTTCGGTATTGGTGTTGGGCAATACGATTATGAATTCCTCACCGCCAAAACGGATGATCTTGTCATCCTCCCGCTGGTCCGTTGCGGTAATCACCTTCGCAATGGTTTTGAGGCATTCATCACCGGCAAGATGCCCGTGCACGTCATTAATTTTTTTGAAATAGTCGATATCAATCACAAGCACGGAAATGGGCTTGCCCATCAAGGAACAGTTCCGGTACTGGGTTGGAAAATATTCATCAAAATAGCGGCGGTTATATAGGCCTGTCAGCTGATCCCGGATTGAAATTTCTTCCAGCTGCCGGTTGGCCTGGGATAATTCCTCCATTGCCTGACGCAGTTCCCGGGTTTTGCGATTGACCTTTTCTTCCAGCTCCAGATTGGCCTGGCGCTGTATCAGAAGTTTTTCCTGATTGGCCGTGTTGACACGATGGGCAAGATCCAGCGCGGTTTCCATGGCAAAGCGCCGGGCCTGACGTTCCCGGTTCATACGTGCAGCCATTGCGATGGATAGCAGGCTGACCTCAATGGCAAATCCTGCACACTGCAGGTATTCCGTCACCGGATTGCGTTCGATAACGCCAAGCAGCATCAGGGTATAAGTGAAGGTGCCCACCAGCAGCACACCCCAGGAGATGGTGAGGTATTTGGCCCACACACTGCCCTGGCGCCACAGGTAAATACCAGCATACATGACCAGTGCACTGGCCACCAGCCCCAAAGGCTGCAGGATCGGCACCAGGAATGACTCCGGTATAAACAGGCTGAGCAGCAGGAAACCGGCAAAAATACCCACCATAACCCAGGCAATCCTGTACAGCCGCGGTGCGCTGGTTTTCAGAGACAGAAAGTCCATAACGAACAGGCCGCCAAACATGAAGGCACCACAGGCCATAAAGGTAACGCTGTTTTCGGTAAACCAGGAGGACGAACCCCACACATAATGGGTACCAAAGCCCGCCAGAGCCATCTGATAACCCATGGCGAACAGCACATACATTACGTAATAAAGAAATGTCCGTTCCCTGAGGAACAGCCAGATCACCGAATTGTAAATGGCCATGACCAGCATGAAACCGAACAACAGGCCAAAGAACGCCTGGGCTTTTTCCTCCAGTTCCCGGTAGTTACCCTCTTCCATCAGGTTCATGGGAAGAATAAGGGCACTGGTGGTGTCTACCCGCATAATCACTGTGTTTCGGGAACCGGGCTCCAGTGTAATCGGAAACACCGGATTGCGGCTGTTCAGGTATTTTTCCTCGCGGGGCACCTTGTCTCCGCCTGCGGCATAATTGTAGATGTAGGGATCATGGAACTGATCGTATTTGATATGGTAAAAATCAATCCGGTCTGCAAAAGGCGAAACGATTTCCAGCACATAGTCAGCGGGCACGGCAATGCGGGCGTTAAGATCGAAACTGATCCAGTGAGCCGCGTCCGAGTATTTCCATTCCAGGTTGCCACTGTTCTTCAGGGTCCAGCTGTCGTGCCCCACAGAATGCATGACATCGTCTATGCTCAGCTGGTGGGACTCATCCAGAAGATAATAGTATTGATTATCAAGATTAAAGGGCCCGGCTTCTCCGGTGATCTGAACAGTGCCCGCATTTTTCTGGGACGCGGTTACAGGGGAAGCGGTTGCGTGGGAGGCAGTGGCCAGCATTGGCAGCAACAGCAAAAAAAGAATCAGGCGGGAAATACTGACGGGCGCGAGGGTGCGAAACGCCCGGGCATTCTGATATCGGTGACCACACCGGCTGTATGGATGCGCTCGCTGAACCATTAAGTTTCCCAAGTTAAAAATTTGGGAGCATTTCGCTCCCAAATTCCGGACCTCAACTGTACTGCTGCGTTGTGCGTTCCGGTGTAATTATTGTTGTAACAGCCTAGACCAGATTGCGGTCCCGTGCCCAGTTTGCTGCCTGGGTTCTGTTTTTTACACCAATCACTTTCAGCAGTGCTGCCACATGGGCTTTCACCGTGCCTTCGGCCAGCGCCAGCAGGCGGCCGATTTCTTTGTTGGACAAGCCATCAGCCAGCAGTTCAAGCACCTGTTTTTGCCTTGGAGTCAATGTATCAAGCACATTGTTCTCCATCTCGATCATTGGCTCGCAGATAAACCGCTCGGAAACGTAAACGCCTCCTGCCAGAATCAGTTTGAAAGCCTGCTCCAGAACCACGGTGGATTCCGATTTCAGCAGGTAACCCACCACCCCTATGGAGAACGCATCCCGCATGGTAATGATGTCCTGGCTTTCTGTCATCAATGCAATGTTCAGGTGCGGCCAGCGCTCCTTCAGCATCTGCAGGTCGTCAAGACCGGATGGCGATACCACCTTCAGCTCGGCAATCAGCAAGCTGACATCGTGGTGTTCCACCAGAAGCCCCATGACGGACTGAAAGTCATCCGCTTCGATGCATTCCGAACCAGGATTCAGTTTGTTCAGTAGTGACTTCAGTCCTTCCCGACTGAGACCATTATGATCTGCAATTATCGTTTTCATTGTACCCATCAACCCCGAATTTTAAATTGTTCTTTTTGGTGTATCCCGAACAGAGACGAAAGATGGAGGGACTACGGCCGAAGGTTGGTTTTTTATAGCTTTCGGCTCAAACCATCTTTAGTCTGGATTTTTGACCAAACCGGTCACGAAATGTACTTAGTTTTCGTAAGTATCTGTTGCGCAATGTAAAGTGCTGGTTTAGCCAATCCGGAAACCCGGTCTGTTCGCAGCACCAAAAGGAAACTCCATATCCAATAGTAACTTAGGTCTTAATTCAGCACTCTCCCGGATATAACCCTAAGAAAAAGTGTCGGACAATTTTACCGTTATTTACGCCTAATCCGGTAGTCTGACACCCTGGCTGCTTTCACATTTGTTCATTTTCAGCCGTCAGATATAGTTCTTAGGATTAGGTAAAATCGCTAATACAAGACTCCCTGGCGATGACAGGCAGGGAATTGGATTACCCCATTCGGCAAATTATCCGAAAAGCTGCCCCTTGGACCAGAGTATCAGCCAGGGTAAGGTGACAAATCCGATGGCGGTGGAAATCAGTACCATGCCCGCCACCTGTTCAGGGTTCCTCTGATACTGGTTAGCAAACATGTAATTGAACACGGCGGTGGGCATGGCAGCCTGAACGATAATCACCCCTCTTTCGATACCATCAAGGTCAAACAGCTCCACAACGGCCCAGCCCGCCGCAATACCCAGAGCGAACCGCAACAACGCCAGTATCAGACTTTCCCGCAGGCTGGTAATTTTCAGCCCGGCCAGGGAAACTCCCAGCGTCAGCAGCATCATGGGTATGGTGATACTGCCCACCAGGTGAAGGGTCTGATCCAGCCATTGCGGTAGCTGCGTGTCCGTGTAAATCATCACCACCGCCGCCGCTACCGAGTAGATAACGGGGTTGCCGGTAAACACCCTGTACAATGGCCCGCCGGCAAACAGAAAAATGCCCAGTGAAAAGTGAGTGACGGAAAATATCATGAACACGGCCAGTGCCAGGGCGAGG
>JAWVYU010000009.1:0-35937 GCA_033722575.1 Ketobacteraceae bacterium
AAGAATGACGAAGCCCTGGCACTGGAAGTGGCGGAAAAGATTGCCTCGCTGGAAGCAGAGCGCAGCGAGCATATTGCCATCGTTGAACGCCTGGAAAAGCAGGTAACCCAGCTGAAAAGCCACATCAAGAACGCTGAAAAAGTGATTGCCGATCATGAACGGGAGCTGTCCATTGTGCGCACCACAGAAAGCGTGCAGAAAGCGACAGAACAAGTGGTAGAAAATATTTCCACCAATAATTCCACCATTAACTCGGCAAGGGAGTCGCTGGAGCGCATCAAGAAACGCCAGCAGATGCGGCAGGATCAGATGGAAGCCGGGGAAATTCTGGAGAAGGAATTTGCCGGCGGGGATCTGGACAGCAAGCTGGAAGAGGCGGGCATCAAGGGTAAAAAGGTAAGTGCCGCTGCCGTGCTGGAGCGCATCAAAGCCAAAGGCAAGGATGCCTGACCCACAGCCAGTTTAACTAACGTGTAAAGCCCTCAGGGAGCCAGCCGGCTCCCCTTTTTTGTATGGGGCGGCTATTGTCGGAGTTGCAGGTGAATGAAAGACAAATGGAAAAGCGAGACAAAAGCGATTAAGGCCACCCAGGTGGCTTTTGATATTTCCACTGAAGCACAGATCACCATTAAACAGGAAGCACTGGCCAACCGGCTCAATCCGCCGGACCAGATCCGCAAGATTCTGGGTTTGCCCTACAATAAAAAACCCCAGCGACCACGACTCACTGTGACACTCAAGGAAGAGGATTTTCTGCTGCTGGCAGAAAAGTATGGTCTGGACGGCGCGGATCATGCGGCCATCAAGGAGAAAGTATCGGAAGAATTGCTGGCCTTTGCCCAGTCAGTAAAAAGCTGATCGCCCATGGGGTTTGCGCGCCTGCATCTTCCTTTCAGCCAGCAGGTTCGAATCCTGCTGGTGATTTTTATCATCATGACTGTGGTAGAGGTTGTGAACGCGCTGATGGGGCGAATGCTCAACAGTTACGGTATTCTGCCCCGCTCTGCCGATCACTGGCTGGGTGTCCCTCTGGCACCTTTCCTTCATGGCAGTCCTGCCCATTACGCCAGTAATATCGTGCCATTGCTGGTGCTCAGCTTTTTTGCCATGCAGCATGGTATCTGGCGCTACCTGCTGGTCACCACCGGTGTGATCCTGGCCAGTGGCCTGTTGGTGTGGCTGTTCGGCCGGCCGGCAATTCATATCGGGGCCAGTGGCCTCATTTACGGTTACTTCGGTTTTCTTCTGGTGGCGGGGTTTGTGAGCCGCGAGTTCAAACTGATCCTGATAGCTGTTGTGGTGTGGTTGCTGTACGGCAGCATTATTTACGGTGTGCTTCCCTCCCTGCCCCATATTTCTTTTGAATCCCACCTGTTCGGCTTTCTGACCGGCGCGTTTGTGGGTTACCGCTGGGGCGGGGTCAGACAAAAACTGTAGCCTACCCTTGAATTGGGTATACTCAGCACAGATACGAGAAGTAACCGGCAGTGTAGCCTGCCGGTGCTGCAACTCACCGCAACAAAACTCTATAGGCACAGAACTGGTATGAGCAATCCCCTGTTAAGCACCGACACCCTTCCCCTCTTTTCCCGAATCAGGCCAGAGCACGTGGTGCCTGCTGTGGAGCAGGTGTTATCTGAAAGCAGAGCCATGATTGAGGCGCTGGTGGAAAGCTTTGCCGGTGGCACACCAGTCACCAGGGATACGCTGCTGACACCGCTGGATGATATAGATGACCGGCTTAACAGTGTGTGGTCACCGGTCAGCCACCTGAATGCCGTGGTGAACAGTGACGCGCTGCGCGAGGCCTACAATGCCTGCCTGCCGAAGCTGTCCGAATACAGTACCTGGGTGGGGCAGAACAAAGGCTTGTACGACGCCTTCAAATCCCTGCAATCCTCAGAGGACTATCACAAGGTGCTGACGTCCGCCCAGCGTAAGGTGGTGGATAATGCTGTCCGCGACTTTCATTTGTCCGGTGTGGATCTGCCGGAAGACAGGAAAAAGCGCTTTGGTGAAATCCAGCATCGCCTGTCGGAATTAAGCAGCAAATTCGGTGAGAACGTCCTGGATGCCAACCAGGCATGGACCAAACTGATCACCGACAAAAACGATCTGGCCGGAGTGCCAGACTCTTCCCTTGAAGCCTTTGCCCATGCCGCGCAGGCCAAGGGCGAGGAAGGCTACTGGCTGACCCTGGATATGCCCTGTTACATGGCGGTACTCACCTACTGCGAAAACCAGTCCCTGCGGGAAGAAATGTATTATGCCTACACGACACGTGCTTCCGATCAGGGGCCTTTTGCGGGCCAGTGGGATAACGGACCCTTGATGCAGGAAATTCTGGCTCTGCGTCAGGAACTGGCAGAAATTCTGGGTTTCAGTAATTACGCGGAATGTTCCATTGCCACCAAAATGACAGAAAACACTGACCAGGTGATCGGTTTTCTCGATGATCTGGCAGAGAAATCATTGCCTGCGGCACAGGAGGACCTGGAAGAGCTGCAGTCGTTTTGTCAGGAGCAATATCAGATTGCTCAACTGAATGCCTGGGACGTGGCTTTTTACAGTGAAAAACTCAAGCACGAGAAGTATGAGATCTCCCAGGAAGCATTGCGCCCCTGGTTTCCACTGGGCAAGGTGATGGAAGGGCTGTTCCATATCACCGGGCGGCTGTTTAACGTGGAATTCGAGGAAGAATCCACAGACACCTGGCATGAGGATGTGCATTTTTACCGGGTGAAGCGCGATGGCCAGCCCATTGCGGCTTTTTACCTGGATCTGTATGCGCGGGCCAACAAACGCGGCGGCGCCTGGATGGCGGACTGCCGGGTGCATCGTCGTTTGCTGGATGGCCGGGTACAGCAGCCGGTGGCGTTCCTCACCTGCAATTTCAATGGCCCCGTGGGTGACAAGCCGGCGTTGCTCACCCATAACGAAGTGACCACGCTGTTCCATGAATTCGGTCACGGCCTGCACCACATGCTCACCAAGGTGCAGGATGTGCCGGTGTCCGGAATTAACGGGGTTGCCTGGGATGCGGTGGAGCTGCCCAGCCAGTTCCTGGAAAACTGGTGCTGGGAACGGGAGGCCATTCCTCTTATGTCGGGCCATTACGAATCCGGTGAACCCCTGCCGGAAGCCATGCTGGACAAAATGCTGGCTGCAAAGAATTTCCAGTCCGCCATGCAGATGGTGCGGCAGCTGGAGTTCAGCCTGTTCGATTTCCGGATTCACCTGGAATATTCACCGGACATGGATATTCACGAAGTGCTTGAAGATGTGCGGGATCAGGTGGCAGTACTGAAACCGCCGGCCTTTAATCGGTTTGAAAACGGGTTCAGCCACATTTTTGCAGGGGGCTATGCCGCAGGGTACTATAGTTACAAGTGGGCGGAAGTGCTGTCAGCGGATGCCTTTTCCAAATTTGAGGAGCAGGGCATTTTTGATGAAAACGCGGGCCGCGACTTTCTGGAAAATATTCTGGAAAAAGGCGGTTCGGAGGATCCCATGGAATTATTCGTTGCCTTCCGGGGCCGCAAGCCAACCCCTGATGCACTGTTAAGACACAGCGGACTGCGCTGAATGGCCGCCCGGAAAAGGTTTATTGCCGGGGCCGTGTGCCCCGAATGCCGGCAACAGGACAAGCTTTATATCGAGGATGATCCCACCATTGCCAGATGCAATGCCTGCGGTTACGAAATGACTCAGCCGGATGAAGCCGGCGCCCCTGCAGAATCGCCCGGGGAACAGGCGGTCACACTGGTCAACTTTGACAGAAAAAAGGATGAGTGATGTTAAATTCCGTGGTCATCACCGGCGCTTCATCGGGAATCGGCAAGGCGCTGGCATTTGAGTTTGCCAGTCGCGGCTATAACCTGGGCCTGATTGCGAGGCGAAAGGAAGTTCTGGAGGAAATAAAAGCGGATATTGAAAACGCCAATCAGGTTCAGGTTGAAGTAGCTCCCTGTGATGTCGCGGACAGTGATGCCATTTTTCCGGTGCTGGAAGACCTGAAAAAACGTCTCAGCCAGATTGATATCGTGATTGCCAACGCGGGCATTTCAGGAATCAATAAAACCGGCACCGGAAAGTTTGCCAAAGACCGGCAGATTATCCAGGTGAATGTGATTGGTGCCATGGCCACGGTGGATGCAGCAGCGCAGCTGTTCCGGCAGCAGAAATACGGCCATATTGTGGGAATCAGTTCCGTGGCAGCGTTTGTCAGTATACCGGGCAGTGCCGCTTATTCGGCATCAAAGGCAGCGCTGAGCAATTACCTGGAGGCGGTGGGTGTGGAATTGCAGAAACACCATATCAAGGTGACAGCGGTGCATCCGGGGTTTGTGAAAACCGAGCTGGCGCCGGATATGGAAAAATATCCTTTTGTGATTGAAGCCGACAAGGCAGCAAAAGATATTGCAGAAGGCATTCTGAAAGGCAAGAAAAGCATTACGGTGCCCAACATGCCCTGGAGTATTGTGCGGCGTCTGCTGCCACTGGTGCCAGGCAGCATCATGGAAAAAGTTTTCTGACCGACAGCTGGAAAGGGACGTAATAAAAAGGGGCGTAATGCCCCTTTTGTTGTTTATTTGTGGCTTGAATGGCTGGTTTAAACGCTTTCAATCCCGAAGGTGTCGCGGTACATCACCGCAAACGCCAGCGACATCATGGGAATGGTCCAGATCAGCCCGAGACCCAGGGGAATCATGCTGAGCGCCAGTACCAGCGACATCACGATCATGAACAGAAAGAACTTGAACCAGTGTTTGGTGATGGCCTTGCGAGAGGTTTCCATGGCATCCCAGGGGCTCATGTCGCGATCCACGATCAGCGGAATTGCCATCATGTAGGCAATGGCCAGGTAGATGCCCGGGATAATCAGCAACAGCATGCCGATCATGATCATGATGTTCATGAGGATGGATGTCAGGATCAGCTTGCCGGTTTTGCCGAACTGGGAAAACGCATCACCGAATTCCACCGGCTGCCCCCGGAGCTGTTTCAGGCAAACGATAAACACACCGGCCATCACCGGCAGGGTGATTGCCATCATGACCACCTGCATCACCAGTTGCATCAGTACGCCAATGGCTGAAGGCTCCGGGCTGGTAGTGGTGGGTGCCACAAGGAATCCCATCACCATGAATACAGCAAAGAGCACAACATACATGACGAGGATCGCGCCCAGAATGTAGCGTTTGACGCCTTTGGTTTTTTGCCAGCCTTCAGAAAGCACGCCGGACAGTTCAAAATCATAATCGCCGCTGATGGCGGCTTCGACAGACTGGCCGGTCCCGGGCGGGCGGTTGATCAGTTCCGATTGGGGTGACGCGTAAGAGTCGTTCATGGAAGCTCCTTATCCTTTGGTGATTATTCCAGCAACTCACCTATACAAGCCTGATTCGGGATTCAGTTCAAGAGAAAATTGCATTAGTTTGATAACACGATAAAGTTATTCTGTGACAAAAGAGACAGACAAGGCAAAAGAAACCACCTGGTATCTGTACATGGTGGAAGACGAACGCAGCCGCCTTTACACCGGTATCAGTACCGATGTAGAGCGGCGGTTTCGTGAGCATTGTGACACCTATAACGGGGTGGCCGGGGCAAAAGGCGCCAAGTTTTTCCGCTCCAGCCAGCCCCTGCGGGTGGTGTACAGGGAAGCCTGCGGTAACCGGGCAGAAGCCTCTCGGCGGGAGCGTGCTCTCAAGGCGCTGTCCAGCAGGAAAAAACGCCAACTGATAGCCGGTACACCGGTACAGGAGATCTGACGATGCAACCTTATTTGCTGTTCCTTCCTTTGGCACCTGTGTTGTTTCTGCAGGGCAAGTATGCCCAGATGACCACCCCCCGGCTGCCGGAAGCCGAAGGCGACCGCACCGGTATCAGCGGCCGGGGCCCGGTGGTAAAGCTGCTGATTCTGGGAGATTCCGCTGCCGCCGGTGTGGGCGCGGCGCGGCAGGACCTGGCGCTGGCGGGTGCGCTGGTGCAGCAGCTGGCGGATCAGTTTGAGGTTCGCTGGCGGGTGCATGCGCGTACCGGCAACACTACCAGCGATACCCTGCGGGGGCTGGCGGAGCTGGGCGACGAGTGCTTTGATGTGATTGTGGTGTCTACCGGCGTTAACGATGTGACCCGGGGCGTCAACCTGACCCGCTGGCGGGATCAGCTGAGGGCCTTGCACGGCGCGCTGATCGGCAAGCTGGGTGCCCGGCTGGTGCTGTATTCCGGAGTCCCGCCCATGGGCCGCTTTGTGGCCCTGCCCCAGCCTTTAAGAGGATTCATGGGCCTGCGGGCCAGCCTGTTTGATCTGCAATTGCAGAAATGTGTGGCCAGCCTGCGCAAGGCCGCCTATCTGGCAGTGGAGAATGAGTTTGATGACCGCTCCCTGGCCCATGATGGTTTTCATCCCAGTGAATATGCCTACGGACGCTGGGCAGAGATTCTGGGCAATCGCCTGAAAGCGGCGCTTCTGGCACTGGAAGTCGCGGTGGAACCGGAGTACCGGCAGGATGAGGTGCCTGTTCCTGAAGAGCCTCAGGCCGTCCTGGAGGACGGCTGAGGCGCGGCACAGGCAGAATAATCAGAAGCCGTCGTTGGTGAGCTGAATGGCGCCGGTGACGGTGCCTGACCAGATATCGCCGAACGGACCGATCTGGGTGGCAGCGTAAAAACTGTTGTGCCAGAAAAACTTCGACATGGGGCGATAGAAAACCGATTCACCGGTATCCCAGTCCATGGCTTCCAGGTTCCAGGTACTGCCCCGCTGTCCGATACAGTAGAACAGGTTGCTGGCTTCGCTCATGGTGGGAATGCCATTGGGGCAGCTGATATCCGGGTTTACCCACGCACTTTCCAGCTGACGGGTTTCCGGATTCCACTCGAACTTCTGCACACCGTAGGGTGCATACTTGGGCGTGTTGCTGAAAAACACCACAAAGCCGTTGATGAGGTTGGACAGCAGCGGGTTGTCGGACTGGGCGATATCGGCGCCGTAATCATTGCTCACCACCACAGCGCCATAACCGCGCACCATCACTGATTGTTCGGAGGCTGAATAGGGCCGCAATGGATCACCGTAGTTCACCGGGACTTCGGCTGCGATGCGGATATCCTTGCCGGGGGCGATGGGCTCCCAGCCTTCCGGAATCTCGTCCCGCCAGAACAGCACCAGGTTGGTAACAGCCTGACCATCGGTGATCACCACAAATTTATCCTGATCCCCGGCGCCCATGAGCGAAGGGGTTGATCCGGAGCCTGCGCCAAGGCGGCCGGGCACCTGTACATTGGCGCCGTTTTCGTAGTCTGCCGCCCAGGCCCCGGTGGCCGGGTCCATACTCAGCTCGGTTCCGGTCCACTGGATGCGGTACATGCGCTCACTGGTTACCACATAAATGCCACCGTCCTCGTCAACCGCAATGGAGTTGGAAACGGTCTCGCCGTTTTCATCATCGCCAAGCCAGACATAGTGAAATTCCGAGAAATCCCGCGATACCACAGCCACGGTACCCTTTTTGGTGGCCAGGGCGATGTAGCCGTCGTAGGTGATATTGGTGCCCACGATGGGATCGGTTTTGGTGCTGCCGCGCAGCGACTCGTCTGGCATGGCGAAGGTGTCTGCCAGTTCGATATCGGAGAAGGCGTCACCGGGAATGGAATCGGTATAGGCATACAATTTACCTTTTCCCGGCACATAGAAGCGGTTGTCCCGGTCAAGAATGGTATAGGCGCCGGTAATGGCGTTGGACAGATCCACCGCTTCCGGTTTGCGATAGCGGTCAATATGGTATTGCCCCCTGGGGGTGGCTTCCAGCTTGTACACGTTATCCAGGCTGGAACCCCAGACTACAACAGTGCCGTCGTCGTAGGGCGCCGAGGTGGCCAGGGTGATATTGATCAGGCCGGTGCTGCGGTAGGAAGGGTAATTGGTGGTTTCTGCCGCGGTGGGCCCGGGCAGTGGCGAGGAGCCCTGCACGTAGGGCGTGCGGTGGCTCATGGGCCAGGCGGAGTCTGCCAGAAACGGGTTTCTGGGAGGCTCGTTGTCGCTGGCCGCGGCGGCGACAGGTGCGATACCCTGGAAAAACAGCAGGGCGCATCCCGCCAGAACGGATCCTGTGAATCGTTTGGTCATGCTCATGGTGATTCCCTTTTTCCTCTGTCTTGGTGTTGTTTTCTGGCATTGTTTTCGGTGTTTGTGATTGCACCCAAGGATAAGGCCCGGGGCCCGGTCCGTGTGTTCCCAAAACGGCGATGATTTACCCATTTACGACACTTGTGCTAGGGTAACGGTGACAAGGCCGACTCGCCGGTCAACAGTCTGGAGCCCCCCGTGACCAAACCCAGGAAATCCTCCGCAGACAATGTCACCACCATTGGCACCTGGGCCCACGCGAGTGTGGGGGCCCTGAACAGCTATGGCATCGACGGTGAGGGCGTCTGCCGTGAGGCGGGCATTGAGGTGGCGCGCATTACCGATCCCAATTACCGGATTCCGGTGTCAGTGATGACGCCGCTGTGGCGGCGCTGTGTAACCCTCAGTGGTGATACCGCCTTTGGGCTGCGGGTGGCAGAGAACGTATCCCTTACCACCTTTCATGCCCTGGGTTTTGCGTCCTTTGCCAGTCGCAATTTCCAGGAAGTGGCCTGGCGGATCATGAATAACGTATCGGTGGTCAGTGAGGTGGCGAGAGTGCGACTGGACATGAAGCCGGAGGAGATCTGGTTCTGTATTGATGTGCTGGAGGACGGCCCGGAGGTGAGTGACGAAGCCATTGATGCGTTTATGGGGGCACTGGTGTATCTGGGGCGGCAGGTAGTGGGGGTGGACCTGCCGGTGGAACAGGTACAGATGCGGCGCCCCGATCCGGGGCAAAGGGAGCGCTATGAATCCTTCTTCGGGGCGCCGCTGACCTTCGCCAGTCATGTGAATGCGCTGGTGGCGCCCCTGAGCGCGGCCAAACGCCTGATGCCCGGCTACAATCCGGATCTGGTGGCTGCCAATGAAAAAGTGCTGGACGAATACCGTGCCACACAAACCCGTTCACTGCTGGCGCGGGTGGAATCCTGTATTGCTGATCTGCTGCCGGAAGAGCCCCTGCAGGCGCGGGTGGCGGAACAATTGAATATGAGTGTGCGCAAGTTGCAGCGTGCCCTGGAAAAGGAGAACACCAGCTATCAGCAGGTGCTGGATCTGTACCGGGAGAGAAAAGCCCTGGCCATGCTGAAGGAAAACCGCGTTGCCATGAAAGAAATGGCCTATCAGCTGGGATTTGCCAACCAGAGTGCCTTTACCCGGGCCTTCAAGCGGTGGACCGGAACCACGCCAAGGAAATACCTGACCGACGGGGACTGACCGGAACCAGCCCCCGCCTGCGGGCAGCTGTGTCAGTAAGTGATAATCTCGATACCCGGGTTGACGCTGTCACTGATATGGGGTTCAGCGGTAACCACAAAATCCGGGTCCACCCAGTACAGGGAGGTTCTCAGGGAGGCGCTCAGATACCGGAAATCATCCATGCTGCGGGCATGAATGATAACGGCGGCATTTTCGCTGATAATCCGCGAACTGATACTGTCCAGCTGCAGATTGATTTCCTGTGAGCGGGCATCGATCTGGTTTTGCTTGAGGTTGAGAAAGTTGGGGTTGTCTGCCAGTGGCCGGGCTTGCTCAGGGGGCTCGATGCTTTCCTCCAGGGCTTCCTCTGCTGCCGGTTCAGGCTCAGGGGGTGTTTCCTCCCGCGCGGATTCCTGACGGGCTTTTTCCAGGCGCTCCTGCTGCACCATGATATCCAGCAGTTCAAGAATCATGGCTTCCTTCTCGTCCAGTGCTTCGGAGGGGGCGCCCAGGCTGCGGGCGGTATTGATATATTTCAGGGCCACTTCCAGGTCCCGGCGCTTGGGCGGATTGTTTTTGGTCAGGCGGCGGTCCGCCAGCACCAGATAGCGATCAATTATTTCCTGTTCGAATTTCGCAATGGCGGGATCATCGGGGTTCAGGCGGCGCAGCTCCTCGATTTTTTCAATGGCATTATTGCCCTTGGGCCTGGATAGCCGGTTGGAAAGCAGGTCGATCTCGATCTGCTGATGCAGGCTGGGGGGTGCCGGTTGCGGTTCAGGCTCGGGGGCCGGTGCGGGTTGTTCTTCTGCAGGAGGGGGCTGCTCACCGGTGCTCCAGATGGCTTCCGGCATGGATTTGCAGGCACTCAGCACGCTCGCCAGTAGCACCATCATGACAATCTGTTTCGCAGGTTTCATACCCCACCCTTTTTCTTTGTTCTGTCTATTCAGGATTTGCCCACCGGTTTCAGGTGGCTCGCTGCAAATAATAAGCATGCGCACAGCACGATGCTAGGGCCTGTGGGTGTATCCCACAGAAATGATGTCACCAGTCCGGCCATCACGGCCAGTAATCCGGTGACGGACGCCAGGACGGCCATCTGCTCCGGTGTCTGCGCCAGGCGCCTGGCGCTGGCTGCCGGAATAATCAGCATGGCGGTAATCAGCAGCGCCCCCACCACCTTCATGCCAATGGCCACCAGTAATGCCAGCATCACCAGCAGCACCGTCCGCATGCGATGGATTGAAACTCCCTCGGCGCGCGCAATCTCACTGCTGACCAGGGTATTGAGCAAGCCGGCCCAGCAACGCCACAACAGCACCGCCAGCACCACACAGATGCCGGCCACCCAGATCACATCCTGATAATTCACCGCCAGCAGATCGCCGAACAGAAATGCCATCAGGTCAACCCGGATGCCGTTCAGTTGGCTGGCAATTACTAACCCGGTAGCCAATGTTCCATGGGCAATGATACCCAGTATAGTATCGTTCGCCAGTTTATTCTGGCGCTGGCTGAAAGCCAGTACCAACGCCACCGCCAATGTGGTGATAAGTACACCAAAAAGCGGTTTGATACTGAGCAGCAGGCCAATGGTCATTCCCATCAGGGAGGCATGGGCCAGCGTATCACCGAAATAGGACATCCTCCCCCAGACCACAAAGCACCCCAGCGGACCGCTGATGGCAGCGAGCATGAGCCCTACCAGCAATGACGGCAACAGAATATCAATGATCATGATCGCAGGAATCCCCGATAACGCCGCCATCCAGGCGGTGATGATGATCATGATGGTGGGTATAGATGGCAATATCCTTGCCAAGCTCCTGACCGAACAGGGCCAGATAGCGGGGATGCTTGGCCACAGATTCGGCAGTGCCGGAGCAGCAGATATGCTGGTTGAGGCAAATCACATGGTCAGTTCCGGCCATGACAAAGTGCAGATCGTGAGACACCAGCAGGATGCCACACTGATGCTGGTCGCGAATTTTTTTCAGTAACTGGTACAATTCCCGCTGACCGTGAAGGTCCACCCCCTGGGCGGGCTCATCCAGAACCAGCAGGTTAGGATTCCGCAACAGGGCCCGGGCCAGCAGCACCCGCTGCAGCTCGCCACCGGACAGGGTCTGGATGGCGGATTGTTTCAGGCGAATGGCACCCACTTCTTCCAGGGCGGCGTCCATGGCGGCGGGCGCCGCGTTGCCGGACATGGCAAGGAACCGTTGAACCGTCAGCGGCAGGCTGTTGTCGATATGCAGCTTTTGCGGCATATACCCGATGCGGCAGGCCGGGTCCCGCTCAATGGTGCCGGAATCCGGCTGGTATTCACCGATCAGCATTTTCAGCAGGGTGGTTTTGCCGGCGCCATTGGGACCGATCACCGTGACGATCTGCCCCTGATGCAATTCCAGGGAAATCTGCTGCAGCAACGGCTGTTTGTTCAGCGTAAGGCTGGCGTTGTTGGCTCTGATCAGTGGTGTGGTGGTCATATCGGTGTGGCAAGGGCCTGAATTGAAGTCAGGCGGCATTTTATCAGTAAATGGCTGTATTCACTAAAGAACCTGAAGTTAACTGTGCAGAGGCAAGGTAGCAGGATGTTGAAAACGCGGATTCCAGGGAATAATCACCGGACTTTGACCGCGCTGGCTCGCGGGCTGGCGGGGTTGCTCCTGCTGCTTTGCCATGGCGTGGCGCCGGCTCAGGATGCTGCTTCCGCGGCAACGGGCAACGATAGACAGCTGGTGGTAGCGGCCAGTATCCGGCCTCTGGGGCTGATCGCCGCAGAATTGCTGGCGCCGGTGGCCCCGGAGGCAGTTGAAGTTATTGTGCCCGCCACCGCATCTCCCCATGGTTTTTCCCTGCAACCTTCCGACATGCGGCTGGTGATGAGTGCGCCGCTGCTGTTGTGGCTGGGGCCGGAATTTGAGCCCTACCTGGAAAAAGCCCTGGAAAAGCGGCCGGCGGCCCTGGCTGATGGCGTGGTGGCCGCGGTGGATCTCAGTGGCATACGTCTGTTACCCGTTCGTCAGGTAGCCCAGGCCCATACGCCGGGCCATCACCATCACGACCATCATCAGGATGAGCACCAGGAAGCCAGCTATCATGACCCCCACCTGTGGTGGGACAGCCACAACGCGATTCTGGTCGCCCGGGCCCTCACCGGGCAGCTTATCCGGCTTTACCCTCAGTGGCAGGCCGCACTGACCGAATCCCTGGCCCGTTTTACCGAACAGCTGGCCGCCAAGCGCGGGCAGTTACTGGCGGCAACACGCACCGGTGGCGGCTTTATCAATTATCATGATTCGCTTGTTTATCTGGAGAAGGAGCTGGGCATCAGTTCTGAACGCCGGGTGGCGCTGGCACCGGAGGACAAGCCCAGCGTCAGGGATATGCTGTCACTGGTGACCTGGCTGGAAGACACCCGGGTCAGCTGCGTGATCGTGGAACCGGGGGTAAATCCCCGTTTTCTGGAAAAGATCAATGGGCGGGGCGCCCTGAAAGAAGTGGCTATCGACCCCCTGGGCTGGGATGCGTCGAGTTATAGTGCCATGTGGTCCCTTGCTGCCTCCCGGCTGATGGAGTGTGCCCGGGCAGCTCCGTAAAGGGACCTGCCGGGGCGGCCATCACCAGGAAATCAGCACCCACTCCGGAATTTGCATGCGTTCCACGCCGCTGTCGCGGATAAAGTCGCCATCCCCCTGCTTGTCCACCAGATAGTAGGGTTTGCCGTTCTTGGGAATTACCTTGATGCTGTAAACCCGGCCATTCACCTCGTGTACCTCAATTTTCTTGTTTTCACTGTCAATAATGGTGACCTTGGGCTCCGGTGCAATGGAGGAACCCTCTTCAGGCGGCACTACAGTGGCCAGACTGAGGGCAGGCAGTGTCAGAAAAGCGCAGGCCAGAACAAGGTTTTTCATCAGGGGTCCTCAACGGGTTTAGTGAACTGCCTTCAGTGTATCCTGCCCTTTCAGCGGGTACAACGCTTCAGGTCAGGGTAAGGGTTGGCCGGATTTCACAAAAAAGATGGGCGAAAGCCCAGTGGCAACCTGCTGGCAAAAAGCCATACTGAACCGGCACGGAATCAATCCATAACAAAAGTCAGTTATTGCAGGGGGTAATCAGTGAGTTCAGTGTCGGCACCCATAAAAAATGTACAGTATCTGGTTGAGAAAAACCTGTCCCGGCGGCTGCTGGAAACTGTGCCTCTGGCGGTGCTGGAAAAACTCTTCGGCATTGATGGCCCCCTGGAAAGAGACGGACGTACCATGGATCCCCTGATCCGGGTGGTAGTGGAGGCCAATCGTATGAAGCCGCCGCTGGAATCCCTGGGGCTGGAAAAGTGCCGCGAACAGTACGAAAAAGTGGTTAAGGTGCTGGATACACCCTTCCCGAAAACAGTGACCAGGCGTGACCGGGTGATTACCCTGGATTCCGATCTGGAAGGACCGCGGGATGTGGGTATCAGGATCTACGAGAAGCCCCACCGCCCCGGGGAACAGCGCCCGGTGATGGTGTTTTACCATGGCGGAGGCTGGGTGGTGGGCAGTGTGGAGAGCACCGACCGGCTCTGTGCGACATTTTGTGATGTGCTGGATCATGTGGTGATCTCCGTGAATTACCGGCTCACTCCGGAACACCCGTTTCCTGCCCCGCAATATGATGCGGTGGATGCCTTTTCCTGGGTCCAGGCCCATGCCGCCCATTTTGGCGGCGATCCGGCGCGGGTGTATGTGGCGGGTGACAGTGCCGGCGGACAGCTGGCAGCAGTGGTGGCCCAGCAGACCACGCTGCTGGAGCGCCCTGCGCCCTGCCTTCAGGTTATGATTTATCCTGGTGTGGACCGGCTCAAGCGTGGAGCTTCCCATCACACTCTGGGGGATGGCTACCTGCTGTCCCGCGGCATGCTGAACTGGTTTCACAACACCTTTATTCCCCATGACCGCGAGGACCATAACATTCTGGCATCGCCCATTGAGGCGGAACCCGACCTGTTGTCGCGGCTCCCGCCCGCCCTGCTCACCACAGCGGGATTTGATTTGCTGAGAGATGACGGGGCAGCCTATGCCGAGAAGCTTCGCGAAGCCGGTGTCGACATTTCCTATATGGAATTTGAGGATCTGGTGCACGGATACGTCACCATGACCGGTGTGATACCCCGGGCCAGGGAGGCGATTCTGCAGACTGCCGAGCAAATCATGTTTAAACTTGCTAGGCTGTCATAAGGAACCCGACCGGAGTGCTGTGGTATTAATCAGGTGACCCGCTGGTCGATGCAGTAGAGTTTGTAACTCTATGATATGTATAAGGTTATTCCTGCCGGCAGGGTGTTTATGCAAAAAAATTACCTTCACCGGTGTCTTTGTGGTTAAATGTCGCGCCCATTGGGACCCTCTGTTCACGGGGGTGTCACGATGCTAAGGTGCTTGTAAGCTGTAACGGACCCCAGGGGCGGCCACGCCATGAGTAATGAAAATCGCTACGCCGAAGCCAGTATGGAAGCCATGTACCGTATTTTCACGGTACCGGAGGCACCGGATTCCACACTGGGTAAAGTGGATCAGATGATCTCCCAGAATCTGGGGCGATTTCTGCAGGACCACATTGTTGCCGTTGAAAAAGACCTGAAGGTCCTGGAGCGGGACTTTGCCGAGTCGCAGATTCCGGAAAAACCCATATTTGTGTCCCAGCAGGCGGATTTCCTGCTGGACAAGGTGGTGTCCCAGTCCGTACACACCGCAGCCCCCAGCTTTATCGGGCACATGACCTCGGCGCTGCCCTATTTCATGCTGCCGCTGTCGCGCATCATGATGGCCCTCAACCAGAACCTGGTAAAAATCGAAACCTCCAAAGCGTTCACGCCCCTGGAGCGCCAGACCCTGGGCATGATGCACCGGCTGGTTTTCGGGTACGACGACAAGTTCTACCAACAATGGATGCATGAAGCCGGCCACTCACTGGGATCGTTTTGTTCCGGTGGCACCATCGCCAACCTCTCTGCCCTGTGGGTGGCGCGCAACCGCCTGTTCAAACCCACCCAGGATTTTCCCGGCATCGTCAAGGTGGGTGTGTTTGGCGCTCTCAAACATCATGGCTACGACGGTATGGCGGTACTGGTTTCAGAGCGCGGCCATTATTCTCTGGGCAAGGCGGCGGATGTTCTGGGCATTGGACGCAATAACCTGGTGGCGGTAAAGGCCGACGAACGCAACCGCATCCGTGTAGATGAGTTGCGCAAAAAAATCGAAGAGTGCCGGGAAAATAATATCAAGGTCATGGCTATCGTCGGCGTGGCGGGCACGTCGGAAACCGGCAGCGTGGATCCGCTGGACGAGCTGGCGGATATTGCCGCCGAGATTGATTGTCATTACCACGTGGATGCCGCCTGGGGTGGCCCCACGCTGTTTTCCAAAAAATATGCTCATATCCTGAAGGGCATTGAGCGTGCGGACTCCGTTACCATCGATGCCCACAAACAGATGTATGTGCCCATGGGCGCCGGACTGGTGCTGTTCAAGGATCCCACGGTGGTGTCCGCCATTGAGCATCACGCCGAATATATTATCCGGAAAGGCTCCAAGGACATTGGCAGCTATACCCTGGAAGGTTCCCGGCCCGGTATGGCCATGCTGTTGCAATCCGGTCTGAAAATTATCGGCCGCAGCGGTTATGAAATTCTGATCGAACAGGGTATTGAAAAAGCCCGGGCCTTTGCCGACATGATTGAGGCCGATGACGAATTCGAACTGATTGCGGCGCCGGAGCTGAATATTCTCTGTTATCGTTACATGCCGCCATTCGTGCGGGAAAAACTTAAAAACTGCACTGAAGAAGAATTTGAGCAGATTCACGAATTACTCAACCGCCTCACCAAGCGCATCCAGAAAACCCAACGGGCCCGAGGCAAATCCTTTGTGTCCAGAACCCGTTTGACGCCGGAAAAATATGACCGGGCAAAAACCGTGGTATTCCGTGCCGTGCTGGCGAACCCGCTTACCAGCCATGAAATTCTGCAGGACATACTCAAAGAACAGAAATTCATAGCCCGCACCAATGCCTGCCGTAATTTTATGGAAGAATTGCGCGGCATCTGCGGTTTGTCGGATCTTGAACCGGTTCAGGCCGCTGGTTAGTTTTAGCCGGTAAACGTGGTAGCATGCTCCTCAAAAATTGAGGAGTGTTTGCTGACCATGGCCAATAAAAAACCACTTATTCTGGTGGATGGTTCATCCTATCTCTACCGCGCATTTTACGCGCTTCCCCCACTGCAAACATCCAGCGGTCAGCCCACCGGTGCTGTGCGCGGCGTTATCAGTATGTTGAAAAGTCTGCTGAAAGAATACCAGCCGGAACAGATGGCCGTGGTGTTCGACGCCAAGGGTAAAACTTTCCGCGATGAGCTTTACAGTGACTACAAGGCGAACCGGCCCCCCATGCCCGATGACCTGCGTGAGCAGATTGAGCCGCTCCACAAAGCCGTGGAGCTGATGGGCCTGCCCATGCTGATTATTGACGGTGTGGAAGCGGATGATGTGATTGGCACACTCTGTACCGAAGCGACGGAAAAAGGCGTGGAAACCATCGTATCCACCGGCGACAAGGACATGGCCCAGCTGGTGAGCGAACACGTGACACTGATCAACACCATGAATAACACCCGCCTGGACCGCGACGCGGTGGTGGAAAAGTTCGGCGTACCGCCGGAATCCATAGTGGATTACCTGGCCCTGATCGGCGACACCGCGGATAACGTACCGGGCGTACCCAAGTGTGGCCCGAAAACAGCCGTTAAATGGCTTAACAACTATGGCTCGCTGGATGCACTGATGGAAAACGCGGATGAAATCAAAGGCAAGATCGGCGAGAACCTGCGTAACAGCCTGGAGGCATTGCCGCTGTCCCGGGAACTGGTCACCATAAAAACCGATGTGGATCTGGACCTGGGTATTGATGATCTGCAGCTCAGGGAACCTGACACGGAAGAGCTTCTCGCATTGTTCAGGGAGCTGGAATTCAAATCCTGGGTGGCGGAACTGGAAACCGTAGAAGACGAGAGTGGTACTCTGGCGGAAAAGCTGGAAGCCAGGTACGAAACGATTTTTGAGCAGGACCGGTTCGATGCCTGGCTGAAAAAACTGAAAGCCGCCGAGTTGTTTGCCTTTGATACCGAAACCACCAGCCTGAATTATATGGAGGCGGAACTGGTGGGGGTATCTTTTGCCGTGGAGGCCGGTGAGGCCGCCTATGTGCCGCTGGCCCACTGCTATCCCGGTGCGCCGGATCAGCTGGACCGGGACAGGGTGCTTGCCGCCCTGAAGCCCCTGCTGGAAAGCGACACTCCCAAAGTGATCGGCCAGAATCTCAAGTACGATAACAACGTGCTGCATCACTACGGTATCCAGATAAAAGCGATAGCTGCGGATACCATGCTGGAATCCTACGTGCTGGACAGCGTCGGCTCCCGCCACGATATGGACACCCTGGCAGAAAAATACCTGGATCACGAAACCATTCATTTTGAGGATATTGCCGGCAAAGGCGCCAAGCAGCTGACCTTTGATCAGATTGATATTGAACAGGCCGGCCCCTATGCGGCAGAAGATGCCGATATTACCCTGCGCCTGCACCAGACGCTGGAACCGAAACTGAAAGAAACGGAATCCCTGAACCGGGTATTCCGTGACATTGAATTACCCCTGTTACCGGTGCTGTCAAAAATAGAGTGCACCGGTGCCCTGGTGGATGCCGACAACCTGCGGCGGCAAAGCCAGGAACTGGCGGAGCGCATGCAGACCCTTCAGGCCCAGGCATTTGAGGAAGCCGGTCAGGAATTCAATCTGGGATCTCCCAAGCAGCTGGGAGAAATCCTGTTTGAGAAACTGCAGCTGCCGGTTATCAAGCGCACCGCCAAAAAAGCCCCGTCAACGGCAGAAGACGTATTGCAGGAACTGGCCCTGGACTACCCCCTGCCAAAAGTCATTCTGGATTACCGCAGCCTGAGTAAACTGAAATCCACCTATACCGACAAACTGCCGTTACTGATCAACAGCAAAACCGGCCGTATTCATACCAGCTATCATCAGGCCGTGACCGCTACCGGGCGCCTGTCATCCTCGGATCCCAACCTGCAGAATATTCCGGTGCGCACGGAAGCGGGCCGGCGGATTCGCCAGGCGTTTATCGCCAAGCCCGGTTGCAAGCTGGTGGCGGCGGACTATTCCCAGATCGAGCTGCGCATCATGGCGCACCTTTCTGAAGACAAGGGGTTGCTTCATGCCTTCAACGAGGGTCTGGATATCCACAAGGCCACCGCAGCCGAGGTGGAGGGAATCAGTATCGATGATGTCACCGACGAACAGCGGCGCAGCGCCAAGGCGGTTAACTTCGGCCTGATTTACGGTATGTCCGCCTTTGGCCTGGCCCGGCAGCTGGGTATTGGCCGCAAGGAAGCCCAGGCCTACATTGATGCCTACTTTGAAAAATACCCCGGTGTGCTCAGGTACATGGAATCCACTCGCGAGCTGGCCGGGCAACAGGGCTATGTGGAAACACTGTTCGGGCGCCGGCTGTATCTGCCGGAAATCAACGCCCGTAACCCCATGCGCAGGCAGGCGGCGGAGCGCACAGCCATCAATGCACCCATGCAGGGAAGCGCGGCGGATATTATCAAGCGGGCCATGATTGCCGTGGATCAGTGGCTGACCCGCAAGAAGCTCCGTGCCGCCATGATCATGCAGGTGCACGATGAGCTGGTGCTGGAAGTGCCGGAAGAGGAACTGGATGACATCAAGCAGGGTCTCAGTGACAACATGAGCCAGGCCGCCGAGCTGAAGGTGCCTTTGCTGGTGGATGTCGGTACCGGCGATACCTGGGAACAGGCGCATTAACACATGGCCTACCCTAGCTAGGCGAAATATTGGGCTACCCGGCAAAAAATTAAATATTTTTCTTCAGGGAGTGAACTTTCCGCCTCAAAGGGCTGTCTCAGTATCGGAAGCTAAAGCAGCAACCCCCGAAGGTTGAAATAGCGAGTGTTTCAACCTCTTGAAACGGCTTACCCCCAATGAGCCGTACCATAGACGCCGGTCGTGACCCCAACGCGATCGGCTTTTTTTTGCTTCTGCGTTCAGCCTTATCGATTTTGGCTGGTTTTTGGCGTTCTGCCGCTACTCCTGCGCCTGAGGCAGCTCCGGGAGTTCCTCTTCTGATGGTGTGAACCATTCCTCCAGCTTGCTCAGGGCTTCGTCCAGCCCTAGCCGGTTCAGGGAGGAGAATAACTGCACAGACACGGGGTTTTTATAGGCTTTGATGGCTTTTTCAACGGCAAACCGGGACTTATTGGCCTGATTTTTCTTCAGTTTGTCGGCCTTGCTCAGCAGAATATGCAGCGGCACCCCGTAGTGGTCGGCCCAGTCCAGCATCATCTGGTCAAACGGCTTGAGGGGATGGCGCGCATCCATGACCAGCACCAGGCCCCGCAAGGCGCAGCGGTCTTCCAGGTATTGCCCCATATGGGCCTGCCACTCCTGTTTCATTTTCTCCGGCACCTGGGCAAAGCCGTAACCGGGCAGATCCACCAGTCTGCGCGTGTCATCTACCCTGAAAAAGTTGATCATCTGGGTCCTGCCCGGGGTTTTACTGGTGCGGGCAAGCTTTTTCTGATTTGTTAACGTGTTGATTGCGCTGGATTTTCCGGAATTCGACCGGCCTGCAAAGGCCACCTCGATACCGGTATCCGGCGGACAGGCTGCCAGGGTGGGTGCGCCCTGCAGAAACTCGGCTTGTTGCAGCACAGAAGCAAAGGGGTGCATGGCTTGTTCAGTCCTGATTCAGGTTGGGTTGCATAAAATGGGCGCTAGTGTAACCGATATGTCCGGGCCAGGCACCGCAAGGCAAGGAAGATTAAGGCTTTATTTCTTGTTTGCTTCCTTAACTCTTGCAGGCAGATTAGCTATAATCCTGCGACTTTTGCGTGTAGACCTAACAGATTTTTGAGAGAAGAGAGGGCTGCCGGAGGCTGAGAGCGTGAGCTGTCCCGTGGCCGTGCAGATTGACAGGTTACAACTCACTTTTAAATTGATCCGACGGTAAGGGTTTAACTATGAAGAAACTCGCTATTGCATCCGCTGTACTGGCAATGGGTATTGCCGCAACTGCCCAGGCAGAGGCTCCCGCCAAATACAACATGTATTGCGTGGGCTGCCACGCTACCGGCGCTGCCAATGCTCCCAAAACCGGTGATAAAGCCGAATGGGACAAGCGTCTGGAAGCCGCAGGTGGTATGGACGGGCTGATCGCCAGTGCGAAAAAGGGCAAAGGTGCCATGCCGCCCATGGGGCTGTGCTCCGACTGCACGGACGAGGAATTCAAAGCCATGGTTGAATTCATGATAAACGGCAAATAAGCGCCGTCGAATCCCAGAAGTTTCCCAGGATGTAAATGATGATGAACAAACTACTTACAACTTTTTCCGCCGTGATGTTACTGGCGGGCGCGGTGAATGTTCAGGCCGCCGGGGACGCTGAAGCCGGCAAGGCGAAAACAGCGGTATGCGCGGGCTGCCACGGAGCGGACGGCAACAGCATGGTACCCAGCTTTCCCAAGCTGGCGGGTCAGGTGGAGCAATACACCATCAAGCAGCTCCAGGACATGAAATCCGGTGAGCGTAACGTACCTCAGATGGCGGCTTTCCTGCCGGGTCTGAGCGATCAGGACATCAAGGACATTGCCGCCTATTATGCCAGTCAGACACCCAGCGTGGGCAGTGCTGACCCGGAGCTGGTGGAGTTGGGCGAAAAACTGTACCGTGCCGGTAACGCAGAGAGCGGTGTTACCGCCTGTGCCGGCTGCCACGGTGCGGCTGGCAAGGGTATGCCCGCCGCCGGATTCCCGCTGCTGTCCGGGCAGCACGCGGATTACATTGAATCCCAGCTCAAGGCATTCCGTGCCGCCGGTCGCAGTGATGAAACCGGTCCCTACCGCACCAACGACGGTGAAGGCATGATGATGCGGGCCACCGCCGCCAGGCTGACGGACCCGGAAATCAAGGCCCTGTCCAGCTACATCAACGGTCTGTACTGATCGGCATGGCCGGAAAGAGGCAGCCTCAGGCTGCCTTTTTTTATGTCTGATGCCTTATCATTCAGCATCAGTACAGTTTCATGAAGATAAACTAGAAAAATAATGTCCAAGTGATGTTTAAACCGAGGAGACATGCAATGAAACCCAGTCTGCAGGCATTGATAAACCTGTTTTTGGCGGCCCTGATCAGTGTTGCCGGTGTTGCCCACGCTGAAACCTTTCGTGAGGGCGTGGATTACAAGGCACTGGAAACCCCTGTCGATGTGGATAACCCCAAAAATATCGAAGTGAGAGAATTTTTCTGGTTCGGGTGCCCTCACTGCTTTGCCCTTGAAGCCCACCTGAGCGACTGGCAGAAAACCAAGCCTGAAGGAGTGGATTTTGTGCCCACACCGGCGCCTCTGAATGCCTCCTGGACGCCCCATGCCCATGCCTTCTATGTGGCGGAAGCACTGGGTAAAAGGGAAGAAATTACCACTGCGCTGTTCGACGCGCTCCACGTGGAAAAGAAGAAAATCAATACCCAGGAGCAGCTGGCAGAATTTTTTACCCGGTTCGGGGTAACGGAGGAGGAGTTCAACAAACTGTATAATTCCTTTTCCGTGCGGGTGGCTGTGCGCAAGGCCGAAGCCCTGGCGCGGGCCTACCGGCTTACCGGGGTGCCGGCGCTGATCGTCAATGGCAAATACCTGGTGGAAATGCGCACCGCCAAATCCAACGAGCGCATGATTGATATTGTTAACTTTCTGATTGAAAAGGAAAAACTCCAGGCTAAAAGCGGTGCCTGAAGCGTGCTGCACGGCCTGTGACTGAGTTCATGGCATAACCCCGGCCCGGCGGTTAAACTGCCGGGCCGGTGGGCAGAGAATCTTCCCGTCGCCGGGGCTTAAGCTATAGTTAAACGAGCACAGTCGAACCATCAAAGTTAAATCATCATCAATGCTGTTATTGCGGGTGTGAGGTCAGTTTGTCATTCCACATCAATCACCAGGTGCCGCATCGCGAAGGCACCGCACTATCCTCCAGATACGGTGAGGCAGTTCCGGAAACCCTCAAGCTGTTGACATATAACATCCAGGCGGCTATCGGGACTTCCAAATACTGGCACTACTTCACCCGGAGCTGGCGTCATGTGCTGCCCGACTGGCGGGGTATACAGCGGCTGGATGATATCGGCCGCGTGATTACCGAGTACGATATGGTGGCCCTTCAGGAAGTGGATGGCGGCAGCCTGCGCTCCAGTTTTATCAATCAGGTGGCCTATCTTGCCAGTCTCTGTGAGTTTGATTACTGGTACCAGCAGCTGAACCGCGATTTCGGCAAGCTGGGTCAGTTCAGTAACGGCATACTGTCGCGTTTTGTGCCTTACGAGGTGGAAGACCACAAACTCCCCGGACTCAAGGGGCGTGGTGCCATTGTGGCCAAATACGGTAACGACAAGCACCCGCTGGTGCTGGTGGGTGTGCATCTGGCACTGAGCGAGCGGGCCCGTTACCGGCAACTGGATTACCTGCGGGATCTGGTGCAGGGCTATGAACATGTGGTGGTGATGGGCGACATGAATTGCCGGGGCGACCAGATCATTGATACCCCCCTCCGGGATACCCACCTGATCCAGGTGAAAGAGGAGCATCATACTTTTCCCAGCTGGAAGCCGGACCGTAATATCGATCACATCATGGTAAGCCCGTCACTCCAGATCAAGGAAGTGCAGGTGCTCAATGCCACCCATTCAGACCACCGGCCCATCGCTATGGAAGTGGTGTTGCCGCCTCAGGTGCGCGACGCTTTCTACGACTGACCTGCTGCCTGGAATCACTGGGAATATTTCCCCCTGCGGTGCCGCAAACCGGGTTTCCCCATCTATACTGAAATGAATCAGCCAGATAACCCGTGCAGATTGGATGTCCATGACTCAGGACCCTCAAGACTGGAAAGAAAAATACCTGTCCTCTCTGGAAAGCTTTGAGCGCCTGCAAAAAGCAGACAGGGACCGGCTGGATATCCTGAAAAAAGGGTTTGTGCGCGTCAGTCTGGCAGCCGATGGCCAGGATGCCACCCTGGATGAAAAACTGGCGGAATTGCGCACTGAGCTGCGCAGCAATCGCGATATTCTGGAACTGGAGCCACAGATTGCCAGTCTTGAGCAACTGGTGGTGGCGCTGGATGAGCGTCGTCAGGACGAGATAGAAGCCATTGAAGAGCTGATCGGTGGTTCTCTGGATGAGTTCCTGGAAACCGGACTGCCCCGCAAGAAAAAATCCCTTATCCGCAAATATCAGAAAGCCTTGCCCAAGTTGCTGGAAGGCAGTGGCAACCGCCTTGAACTATGGAAAGAGTATTCCGATATCCAGCATCTGCTGGCGGATCATATTCGCGAGCTGGAAAATGACGAGGACGGGGGCAGGCAATCTCTGTTTCAGCGTTTGCTGGGCGGCGGCGCCTCTGCGGCCAGGAACAGGGTTTCCGGCCAGTCAACCGCGGGAGACGACAGTGAAGCGCCCCGGGATCCGGAGGAGGAGCAGGAACGCGACGCACTGGCGGACGATGACCCGCTGGCAGATGATGCCCGTCGTTACGTGGATTCGGCGTTAAGCCGGCAGACGGAAGCGGTGGTGCCCCCTGCCGATGAAGCCCGCCGGGAGCAGCTGCGCCAGCGCATTGCCAGCGTGCTTTCCAGTCTGTTGCTGCAGATTGACCTGCCCGATGAATCCATTGACCGGCGCAATCATCTGGTCAACAGAATTGAATCAACATTTTGCTGGGAGGAGCTGCCGGATCTGCTGGAGGAGGCCGCTGAGCTGGTAACCAGCACCCGGGCCCGGGTTCAGCAGGAATTTGAAGGGTTTCTGGTGGCCCTGCACGAGCGGCTGCGGGATATTCAGGATTTTCTGCAGGCGGCCCGGAAGGGCGAGGAACAATCGCAATTGAACCAGCAGCAGCTGGACAGCGATGTGCGCACGGAACTGAAAGAAATCCGCAGCACCGTGGAAGGCAGCAACGATATCGGCCGTATCAAGATGGATATCGAATCCATGGTGGAGCGCATTGTGTCTGTGGTGGATGAGTTCCACCGCCAGGAACGGGATCGGCGCGAAGAGGTTTACGAGCGTATCGAAACCCTGGGCCAGCGCATGCAGGCCATGGAGTCCGAAGCCAACGAGCTGCGCGACAGTCTGGAAACCACCCGTATCCAGGCAATGAAAGACGCGCTGACGGAGCTGCCCAACCGGCAGGCCTATAACGAGCATATTGAACGGGAATATTCCCGCTGGAAACGGCGCTCCTATCCACTGTCGATCGCCATCTGTGATATTGATAATTTCAAAGCTATCAACGATAACCTGGGCCATCTGCGTGGCGACAAGGTGCTGAAACTGGTGGCCCGCGAGTTGTCACGCCGGGTACGCAATGAAGATTTTGTTGCCCGGTACGGGGGTGAGGAATTTATCATTGTGATGCCGGACACGGATGAGCCCTCTGCCGTGGCCGCAGTGGAAAAGGTGCGCGCCTGCATTGAAGATTGCCCCTTTAATTTCAATAACGAACGTATTCCTGTAACGGCGTCCTTTGGCGTTACCTCTTTTTACGATAACGATACCATCGAAAGCTGTTTTGAACGGGCGGACAAGGCGCTCTACAAAGCCAAGGCCGCAGGCCGCAACCGCGTGGTACGCATGGGAGGCTGATCCATAGATGTTGATGGTATCCCGGAAAGCGGTGCGGACTGATTCATGAGCGCGGAAACCAATCTTCAGATGCTGTCGGGTTTGTTTGATATGTCTTGTGTGGAGTTGTTCACCGGTCTTAACTGCACCATCGAAAAAACCGATGAGCCCATGGCCCGCTCCGCCGATGATCCCATTGCCATTGTGGATGCAGGCTCCGACGAGCTGGAAATTGCGGTGGTGTTGCAGCTGCCGGTTAATATTCTGGCATTGAGCTACCGTTCGGATATTGACATCACTCAGGTAGCGGAAGAGGTGCTGGAGGACTGGATTGCGGAGCTTTCCAATCAGCTGATCGGGAAACTTAAAAACAAGCTGCTCGCCTACAATGTGCAACTGAAGCTGGGGCTACCCAATGCCTATTTCGGTGCGGATATCTCTGAACTTATTCCCAAAACCCAGCATTACATCGTGTCGGTTTTCAATATTGATAATGAGCTGCTGGAAATTGTTTTATGCGTGGATATTCTCGATGACTCACTGGATCTGAGCGCCACATCTGTAGATGATGACGGACCGGTGGGGGGCGAACTGGAACTGTTCTAGAGTGATTCAGGCTAGGCCAGAAAGCTGTGCAGCCGCTCCACCAGTTTTTCCTCATCCAGCGGCTTGGTGATCAGCTCATTCACGCCAGACTGCATGATTTCCTCGTCCTCACCCTTGATGGCATGGGCGGTCAGGGCAATGATGGGCTTGTCGCGATAGGCGGGATTCATGCGTAATCGTTGGGTGGCTTCCTTGCCGTCAATGCCCGGCAGGGAAATATCCATCAGCACCAGATCGAATTCCTGTGCTTCCGCCAGTGAAAGACAGTCTTCACCGCTGTAGGCCGGGGTAACCTCAAAACCTTCGTCTTCCAGTATCCAGGTGACCAGTTTCATATTGTCGGGGTTGTCTTCAACTACCAGTATCCGTTTGCCCATGACTTGTGATCCAACTTCATGACGTTCTGTAAAGTCTAGATCATATATGGAAAAAGCACATGAGGTTACACCTGGGCATAGGCCTGGTTGCTGCCAAGCCAGCGGGCAATCAGAGGTTTTACCAGCGCGGGGTGTGCTTCCAGTATTTTTTTAGCGATGGGTTTTAACTGGTGCAGCAGGTCGTCGTCACGCATGAGGTCCGCAATACGAAACCCGATGTCGCCGGTCTGGCGCGTTCCCAGCACTTCACCGGGGCCCCGCAACTGCAGATCCTGTTCGGCAATTTCGAAACCATCCTGAGTATTACGCATGATGTCCAGCCGTGCTTTGCCCTGCTGGCTGAGTGGTGTCTGGTACAGCAATACACAATAACTGGCATCGCTGCCGCGCCCTACCCGGCCCCGTAACTGGTGCAGCTGAGCCAGGCCAAGACGCTCCGGGTTTTCTATAACCATGACACTGGCATTGGGCACATTTACTCCCACTTCAATCACCGTGGTTGCCACCAGCAGCTGAACCAGGCCTTGCTGGAAAGCCTCCATAACCGCAGACTTTTCCTGAGGCTTCATGCGGCCATGCACCAGGCCTACACGGATGCCCGGCAGACTGTCGCCAAGTTCCCGGGCCACATCTTCTGCAGCCTGACATTGCAAGGCCTCGGATTCCTCGATCAGGGTGCAGACCCAGTACACCTGCTTGTGCTCACCGCAGGCATGCCTGACCCGCTCAATCACCTGCTGGCGCCGCTGGTTATCGATCACTACAGTGGTTACCGGTTTGCGACCCGGTGGCAGCTCATCAATCACCGATGTGTCCAGATCCGCGTAGGCACTCATGGCCAGGGTGCGTGGAATGGGAGTGGCGGTCATGATCAGCTGGTGCGGTGTGATATTGTCACTGGCACCCTTGGCTTTCAGCGACAGGCGCTGGTGTACACCAAAGCGGTGCTGCTCGTCGATAATCACCAGCCCCAGGGACGCGTAACTTACCTCGGGCTGGAACAGGGCATGGGTGCCGATGATCATGCGGGCGGTTCCGCTGGCAATATCCGCCAGGGTGGCCTGCCGTGCCTTGCCTTTGGTTTTGCCGCTCAGCCAGGTGGTGCTGATGGCCAGGGCATCAAACCACTCGCTGAAATGCTGGAAATGCTGTTCCGCCAGGATTTCCGTGGGGGCCATCAGTGCTACCTGGAAACCGGCATCAATGGCGCGCAGGGCGGCCATGGCGGCCACCAGGGTTTTGCCCGAACCCACGTCACCCTGTACCAGGCGCAGCATGGGGTGGGGCTGGGCCAGATCAGCGTTGATTTCCGCGATCACCCGCTGCTGGGCACCAGTAGGCGCGAAGGGCAGTTGCGCCAGAAAACGCGTGCTGCTGTCGCTGGCGGGCGCCATGGCGGGAGCCCGGGTTTTCCGGATGCTTTCCCGAATACCCAGCAGACTGACATGATGGGCCAGCAGTTCTTCCATGGCCAGGCGCCGCTGTGCCGGGTGAGTGCCCTCAAGCAGCGAGCTGACATTTACATCCGGTGGCGGGCGGTGAGTCAGCTTGAGGGCTTCCGTCAGGGTAGGCCAGTGATAATCCGCAATCAGTTCCGGTGGAATCAGTTCCTTGATGGGGTGGGCGCCATCCAGCAGGCGGATGGCCTGATCGGTGAGCTTGCGCAGCAGATGCTGCGATACGCCTTCGGTGGTGGGGTAAATGGCCGTCAGGGCTTTATCCACGGGAGCGTCAGCATCCTTGAGTATCTGATATTCCGGATGCACAATTTCCCTGCCGGCACTGGTGAGCCGGACTTCGCCAAAGCAGCGCACCAGGGCACCTTTCTGGAGCTGTTTCTGCTGGGCAGCAGAGAAATGAAAGAAACGCAACTGTACCGAACCGCTGCCATCCGTCAGCCGGCAGATGAGTGAGCGGCGCTTGCGAAACACCACATCACTGAGTTCAATGGTTCCCTGAATCAGGGCTTCGGAAAACGGCGGCACGGCGCCGATGGGGGTAATGCGGGTGCGGTCCTGGTAACGGGACGGCAGGTGAAACAGCAGATCCTGCAGGCTGTCCAGGCCCAGCCGTGACAGCTTTTCGGCGGTACTGGCGCCGACTCCCTTGAGCTGGGTAACCGCGGTGCTCTGCCAGAAATCCTTCACGCCCGCTCCTGCCTGACGATATCCACGGAACAGCTCTGAATCGCCTGCCTCACGGCTTCAATGGCCTTGGGCCGGGAAAACCGGCTGCGCCAGACCATGGCCACGGTACGGTAGGGCTGTTTGCCGGCAAAGGGCCGGTATACCAGGGTGTCGCTGTCGTAAACCCGGTGATCCACCGCGGACATGGGCACCACCGTCAGCCCCAGCCCGGAGGCTACCATGTGGCGCAGGGTTTCCAGGGAGGTGCCCTCGGGTAGCCGCTGATTTTCGGGGAGGTGAGTGTTCATGGCAGGGCAGGCTTTCAGCACCTGATCCCGGAAACAATGGCCCCGCCCCAGCAGAAGCATGTTTTCTTTTTCCATTTGCTTGCGGGTGATCTTGTCTTTTGCTGCCAGGGGGTGGCTGGCAGGAATCAGCACCGTGAAGAAGTCATCAAACAACTCCATGATGTCTGTTTCCGGCTCCCTGAAGGGTAACGAGATGATAATGGTATCCAGCTCTCCGTTACGCAGCTTTTGCCTCAGGGGCTCGGTGTAGTTTTCTTCCAGCACCAGCGGCATATCCGGAGCAATGGGTTTGATATGGCGAATCAGATGGGGAAACAGGTAAGGACCAATGGTAAAAATGGCGCCGATGCGCAGGGGGGTGTGGATTTCTCCCTGACCTTCATCCGCCAGGGTTCTGATTCGCTCCGCCTCCTCCAGCACCCGCACCGCCTGTTCCACAATGCGTTCACCCAGGGGCGTTACCCGCACTTCGGTACGGCTGCGTTCAAAAATCGCTACCTTGAGTTCATCTTCGAGTTTTTTGATGGCCACACTGAGGGTTGGCTGGCTGACAAAACATTTTTCTGCCGCCTTGCGAAAATGCTTTTCCCTGGCCAGGGTCACGATGTAGCGCAATTCTGTGAGTGTCATGGGTTCGGATGGTCCGGATTCAAGATCAGAAAAACCTGCGGTTTATCAAAATGCATCTGGCCTGCTGATAGAGAAAAGGTATCATGGTGGTTCATTGATAAAAAGTTATATATTGAGAATGAAGACACTGCCATGACAAATCCTGAAGGAAAAACCGTACTGCTGGCTGGCTGTGGTGATATCGGGCTGCATCTGGGTACCCGCCTGAAAGCGCAGGGTTATATAGTGACCGGCCTGAAACGCAGCCCTTTGGCGGACGCGCCCTTTGATATGCTGTACGCTGATTTGCTGAAGCCGGGCACACTGACAGCGCTGGCGCCCCGGTATGATTTTGTCGTGTACACCGCCACGCCCGGCAGCATGACGCCGGAGGCTTATGAGGACGCCTACGTAAACGGGCTCGCTAACCTAATGGCGGCCACGGCAGCACCGGCTTACCACTGTTTTCTGGTGTCTTCCACCGGGGTGTATGGGCAGTGCGCCGGTGAGTGGGTGGATGAAACATCCGTTACTGAGCCAACTCGATTTTCGGGCAAGATCCTGCTGCAGAGTGAACAGCAGGTGCAGCAGACATGGCCCGGTTCCGTGGTGGTCCGGTTTGCGGGAATTTACGGGCCCGGCCGTTTGAGGCTGATACGCAAGGTGGAAAGCGGGGAACCTCTGGTGACAGAACCGCCGCGATACACCAACCGGATTTTCCGCGAAGACTGCGTGAACCTGCTGGCGTTTCTGATGGATAAATCCCAGCAGGGGGAACCGCTGGATTCAGTTTATCTGGGTTGCGATGACGCGCCGGTTGCGGATGTGGAGGTGCTGGATTTTATTGCCGATCGCATGGGGGTTGAGCACTTGCCCAGAAAGGCTGACGAAAATTCAGGAGAAACCAGTCAGAACAAGCGCTGTTCCAATGCCCGGATCAGGGCGCTGGGCTATGAGTTTCTGTATCCCACCTATCGTGAAGGCTACGAGCGCATACTGCGGGAAGCAGGGCTTATCAGTGACTAGCGCTAGCTTTTGCGTTTGCGCTGCTCGCTGCCGGGGGGCTGCTGCGATGATGGCGTTTCTTCGCTGATGGGCGCGGGCTTGTCAAACCAGTAACCCTGGCCCAGGGTGATGCCGGCGCTGACCAGTGTGCTGATACTGGTGTCGTCCTCCACCCATTCAGCAATACATTGAATACCCTTCAGATGAGCGATTTTCGCCAGGGACTCAATGATAATCTGGCTGGTCTGGTTTTCTGACAGCGTGCGCACAAAGCGTCCATCCAGTTTGACGTAATGGATGGGTAACTGTTCCAGGTACGCATGGGACGCCACGCCGCTGCCAAAATCGTCCAGCGCAAATCTGAACCCCTGGTCGATCAGGTCCTGCATGCAGCTGGCGATTTCCTCCACTTTCTGGATGGCCACTCTTTCGGTAACTTCGAAACAGATCTGGTGCGGATTGATCCCGGTGCGCTCAGCCAGAGCGGTAACGTCCGCGAAAAACTTTTTGTCATTCAGCGAGGCACCGCACAGGTTTATATTGTAAATCGCGGTGTCCTCGGGGTGTTGTTTCAGATACTCAAAGGTTTTCTCCGTTACCCAGCGATCGATAACGGGCATAAAGCCAAAGCGCTCCGCCACGGGCAGAAAGCTGCCGGGGCTGAGAATGCGGTCATCCTGTTTCAGGCGAATCAGAATTTCATAATGGGTGCAGGGCTTCTGCCCGGTAAGATCATGCACACCCTGCCGGTAAAGCAGAAAACGGTTCTGCACCAGAGCGCGTTTTAACTGCGATATCCATTCGATTTCACTCTGGTAGCGCAGCATCTCGGTGTCTTCGGCATGGTACACGCTGATCTTGTTGCGCCCGGTTTCCTTGGCCTGGTAGCAGGCAATGTCGGCACGGGCTAACACCGCGGTGGCTGACTTGTCCCGTTCATGAATATAGGTAAGGCCGATACTGGCGCCCACGGAAAACACCAGATCCTCATGATGATACCGGTAATCCAGAATCCGGCTGCGCAGGGATTCCGCCACTGCCATGGCATGGGGCTCGTTGTCCATGGGAATAATCAACCCGAACTCATCACCGCTGATGCGGGCGGCGAAGCCGCCATGCTTTACATGATCCTTCACCAGCTCGCCAATTTCTATCAGCATCAGATCACCCACTTCGTGTCCGCAGGTGTCGTTAATCAGTTTGAACTGATCCAGGTCCATATAAATCAGGGCGTATTTTTGCTCCGATTTGCGTTGAGCAATGGTGTCTGCCAGCTCATCATTAAAGGCCCGACGGTTGGGCAGGCCGGTAATTTCATCATGGTATGCCTGGAAGCTTAATTCTTCCTTCAGACTTGCTTCATCGGTGACATCCCTTAACACGATAACGGTTCCGGCCACGCTGTTACGAATTCGCCAGTATTTAATCCGGGCATCGATTACCCGCAGCTCGCTTTTCCTGTTGGGGAAACGGTAGATGTAATGGTCCTGATCCTGTGCCTTGCGGGACAGAAACTGGGTGACCGGGTGGAGCTGGTGATCGCCGTTATGGCCCTCAAACAGGGGGCACACCTCCAGAATACTGCAACCAGCGGCCGCCTTGTCCGACCACCCGGTGATTTTCTCCGCCGTTGGATTCAGGAACAGTACCTTGCCGTCAAGATCAGTGGCAATCACCCCGTCACTGATGGATTCCAGTGTGGTCTGGGCCTTGATTTTCTCTTCCGTGAGGGCATTGCGGCTGAGGGTGTTTTCGCGAATCAGGGCCGACATAAAATAGCCGCTCATGGCGCAGGTACCGATAAAGGCCATTTTTACCGCATACATGAAATCATCGCCCGGATTGATGATACCCTCGCCCAGCACAAACAGGCTGAGCACCAGCAGGCTCAGGCTGGTGCCCTGAGTGCCCATATAAATGGCTGAATAAACTACGTAGGGCAGCAGCAGGAAAAACATCAGGCTAGTGTTTTCCGGAAAATAACGGAACAGTCCCAGAAAAATGATGCAGGTAATCAGGGTGGTGAGCAGCCAGCGCTCCATAAAGAGCTTCATAAGCGGGCGTTGCTGTTGCCAGCAGGTAATCAGGGGAGTAATGATCAGAATTCCCAGGGCATCCCCCAGCCACCAGGTAATGGCGCTTTGCATGATGTGGCCGGCGGTGATTTCTCCCAACAGAAACAGGTTCGCGGCTCCCAACGCGCCACCGACCGCCGGAGGCAAAATGGCCACCGTGCAAATAAACCAGAAGGCATCTCGGAAGGTATTAAGCTCCGGCCGCAGTTTCAGCTGACTGATAAGCCCCACCGCGATAGCGGCTTCAATGGACTGGGTGAGGGCGCCCCACAGGCCTGTTTGCAGGGACTGGTTCAGAGACAGGGCTATGGCCACGTCCCCCAGCAGAATCATGGGCCACCAGCGCCAGCCAAACAGCCAGAAAACCGCCACCGCAATGCCGGAAGGTGGCCATAACGGACTCACATCCCCGTAGAAAACAGAAAGGGAGAGTCCGGCCTGGGCACCCGCGATGTAGACAAAGGTCAGGCCGAGCAGTTTGAGTCCATACAATGCCGCAGGCATAAAGATCCATAAAAACTGTCAGTGTTACACCAGTATAGACGGAACCACCATGCCTGCAGTAGGGTAATGGCGATTGTTCAGTAGCTGTAATTGACCCCTTCCGGAAGAACCATGACAGCATCCATCTCGACTGGTGCATTTTTGGGCAGCGAGGCCACGCCGATAGCGGCGCGGGCCGGGTAGGGCTGTTGAAAGTAGCGGGACATGATCTCGTTCACCAGGGCAAAATGGTTCAGATCGGTCAGGAAGATATTGAGCTTGGCGATATCCGCCAGGCTGCCACCGGCCGCTTCCGCCACGGCCTTGAGGTTTTCAAACACCCGGACAATATTGGCTTCCATATCCCCTTCTACCATCTCCATGGTTTCCGGTACCAGAGGAATCTGGCCGGAAAGGTACACGGTATCGCCGATTTTAATGGCCTGGGAGTAGGTACCAATGGCCTGGGGGGCCTTGTCTGTATTAATGACTTCACGGGTCATGTGGGGTCTCCTGGTATGTGATGGTGATTAATTACGGGCGCGGGTGATCTTGTGAACTGATTTCAGCTGGCGCAGTTTGCGGATTGCCTTGGCCAGATGGGCCCGGTCACGCACCGACAGGCGCATTTTTACCACGCTCAGATGGGCATCCTTTTCCTTGAGATTGATGGTTTCGATGTTGATATCGGTTTCCGACAACCGGGAAGCCAGCCGGGCCAGCACACCCCGTTCGTTTTCCAGCTCCAGGCGCAGCTCAACGGAAAATTCACCTTCAATCTTTTTGGCCCAGTTCACTTCCAGGCACTTTTCCGGGTTTTCCTTGAGCTCCGCGGTGATGTTCTTGCAGTCGTGCCGGTGCACCACCATGCCGCGCCCGGCACTGAGATGGCCGATAATGGAATCGCCGGGAATGGGGCGGCAACACTTGGCAAAGTTGATTACCATGCCCTCGGTGCCCCTTATGATCAGGGGCTTCGGCTTGTCGCCTCCCTCGTCGGGTTGGCTTTCCTGTTCTGCGGGCAGCAGGCGCCGGGCGGCAATCTGCGCCATCTGGTTACCCAGGCCAATATCTTCCAGCAGGTCATCCAGCTGCTGGAAGCCTGCTTCGTTCAGGGCCTGGCGCAGGCGCTCTTCGGGAATGGATTCCAGCTCGATATCAAAACCGGACAAGGCCTTGTTCAGCAGCCGCTTACCCAGGGCGACGGACTCGGAACGCCGCTGATTTTTAAGAAAATGCCGGATATTACTGCGGGCTTTCGCCGTAATCACAAAGCTCAGCCACGCCGGGTTGGGGAAGGCACCCGGCGCAGTAATAATCTGGATGGTATTGCCGCTTTCCAGCGGTGTGCTCAGGGGCACCAGGCGATGGTCGATCCGGGCGGCCACGCAGCTGTTACCCACATCAGTGTGCACCGCATAGGCAAAATCCACAGGCGTGGAACCGGAGGGTAATTCCAGAATATTGCCTTTGGGGGTAAAGACATACACCTCGTCCGGGAACAGATCCATCTTGACGTGTTCAATAAACTCCAGCGAGTTACCGGCCCGTTTCTGCATATCCAGCAGGCCTTTCAGCCACTCTTTGGCGCGGTTCTGGGCACCGCCGGCAGGATCAGGATCGGACTTGTAAAGCCAGTGGGCGGCAATGCCGTTATCGGCCATGGCTTCCATTTCATGGGTGCGTATCTGGATTTCGATGGGCACCCCGTTCATGCCTTTTAACGTGGTGTGCAACGACTGATAGCCATTGGTTTTGGGGATGGCAACATAATCCTTGAAACGGCCGGGTATGGGTTTATACAGATTATGCACCACCCCGAGCACCCGGTAGCAGTCATCCACGCTGTTCACGGTAATCCGAAAACCGTACACGTCCATGATCTGATTGAAGGGCTTGTGCTGGGTTTTCATCTTTTCATAGATGCTGTAAAGATGCTTTTCCCTGCCGATGACCGTGGCGTCGATACTCTCCTGCGCCAGGCGGTTGGATAGTGATTCCTGAATGCGGGCCACCATGTCCTTGCGGTTGCCCCGGCTGGCCTTTACGGCCCGCTTGATGCGGTCGGCGCGCATGGGGTACAGATGGTGGAAGGATAAATCTTCCAGCTCTACCCGGAAATTGTTCATGCCCAGCCGGTTCGCAATGGGGGCATAGATTTCCAGGGTTTCGGTGGCAATTCGGCGGCGTTTCTGGGGGTGCAGCACGCCCAGCGTGCGCATGTTGTGAAGCCGGTCCGACAGCTTGACCAGAATCACCCGGATATCTTTGGTCATGGCCAGCATCATTTTCCGGAAATTTTCCGCCTGCTGAACCGCCTTGGATTCAAACTTGATGGCGCCGATTTTACTGACGCCGTCAACGATTTCGGCCACCACAGGATCAAAGGTTTGTGCCAGATCTTCCTTGCTCACCCCGGTGTCTTCAATCACGTCATGGAGCAGGGCGGCCATCAGGCTCTGGGGGTCCATGTGCATATCAGCCAGAATCTTGCAGACCGCAACGGGATGCACGATGTAGGGATCTCCGCTGCGGCGGGTCTGGCCTTCGTGTGCCTCTTTAGCAAAGTGATATGCCCGAATGATGTCCTGAACCTGTTCCGGGGCGAGATAGCCTAATTTTTCGGTAAGACTTTCAAGGGTTTGCAACGCCAGTCCTCAATACAGTTGACCTTTAAGTGTACTGTTATTGATGGGCAATGAGAACAGGCTCGGCGTGCGGTTTGGCAGGATTTTCCGGATAATTTTTCGCCGGCCGATCAGCCTTTTAGGTGGGAAACTTTACCAAGGCCCGAGGAGTTGCCGGCGACTTTGCAGTTCGCCGGCGAATTCGGGTACTAAAGCATTGAGGAATGGGATTCCCGCTCCTGGGGCTTGTCATTAAGTATGGACCGATCCACGTAACCTTCGGCGATTTCACGCAGGGCTACCACGGTGGGCTTGTCGTTTTCCCACTCAACAAAGGGATCCTTGCCGCCTGTGGCAATCTGACGGGCGCGTTTCGAGGCGATTAACACCAGCTGAAAGCGGTTTTCCACATTTTCCAGACAATCTTCTACGGTAACGCGAGCCATAACAACCTCATTCCGGGTATTGAAAGTATCTAAACAACTTAGCCAATCTACGGACAAACTAGCCGATAAATGCGGCATTGTCAGCCTGTTGTTTAAATGAAAGGCCGTGAATTTTACTCAGCAACCCGCCGCAATACAAGGATTTTGGGGGGTATCCACAGGGCTAACGACCCCTTTACCGCCCTT
>JAWVYU010000010.1:0-34211 GCA_033722575.1 Ketobacteraceae bacterium
GACTTTTACCGTTCTCCGGAAGCTCTGGTGATTCTTCGTTCCAATCGTCATTCTTTTTCATTGTATCTCTCCTTCGTTTAGTATTACGGCTCTTTTGCGCTTCTCGTTATGCATTTTCATAGCTACTTGACTACCTGTACCACGGGTATTTGCTCCTCGCGTCCAGGCGTGTTCTGACCGCGACGTTTCCCGCGCTTTTTCACAATAAGCGGTGGACATTTTTGGTCATCGAAATAGGTCACCTGGCAGTCCAGGCAGTAGTGGCACTCCTGATAATTGATATGTCCATCGGGGTGAATGGCCTGAACCTCGCACTCTCGCTCGCAAAGCCGGCAGGGATTACCACATTCCTTACGCCGCTTCAGCCAATCGAACACGCGCATTTTTGTCGGAAGGGCCAGGGCAGCGCCCAGCGGGCACAGGTAACGACAAAACACCTTGCGCGTAAATATATTCACGAAGATAAGTACTAACGCATAAGTAACAAACGGCCAGCTTCTATCGAATCTCAGTGTGATCGCGGTTTTAAATGGCTCAACTTCCGCCAGCTTTTCCGCGGTGGCCATGGAATCCAGAGACACGCCAAACAGCACCAGTAAGATAATGTATTTGATCGCCCAGAGTCGTTCGTGTACCGGAAACGGTACCGTGTACTGCGGCACTTTTAACTTACGGGCCACTTCATTAACCAGTTCCTGCAGGGCACCGAAGGGACATAGCCAGCCACAATAAACAGCCCTTCCCCACAACAGAATAATGCCGGCAACCACTGCCCAGAGCACAAACATGATCGGATCGATCAGAAAGGTTTCCCAGGTAAAACCGCTCATGATGCTGTGTGAAAATGTCAGCACGTTAACCACCGACAGCTGCCCGAGCGCGTACCAGCCAATAAAGAAAAGCGTGTAAACCAGGAAAGCATGACGAACCCAACGGGTAACCTTGGGTTTCTTCACCATCCAGTCCTGGAAAAAAAGAATAAACATCAGCACAGCGATGCCAAACCCCAGCACAACCAGCTGGAACTTCTTCTGATACCAGACCTGAACCCACATTGGTTGAGTTTCCAGCCATTCCTGCTGGCTGATCTCCACTTCGGGCCTGGAGTAATACTGGTCGGGCAGCTGGTAAGTCAGCGGGAATACCTGAAACGCGCTGTCGAGAGGCCCGGTGGGCCGCTTGACCGTTAATTCCAGTGTCCATTCGGTGCCAGGGTCAAACTTGTATTGTTGACGCACAATGAAGATAGCCATCTCCCTGAACTCCGGCATTCCTGCCGCATAGACATCGCTGAGCCGATAGTAATCAAGATCACGAAAATTGAAGGTATCGCCGAACTGGCGGATCTGGATGCGGTCAAAAATCCCGCCACGCACATAGCCAGAGCCTTTAAAGGAATAACTGCCATTTGCCATCACGGCAATGGCATGCTCGCCGCCCTTCAGTTCGCCCATCAGCCACTTGTATTGGCTTTCACCCAGCAGACTGGCACCAATGGCTGGAGCATTCAAATACGTCGTGTAAAGGTCAATCAGTGGCTCGTCGCGCTTTTCAGGTGGGGCGGTGCCAATACCCTCTGCCTCTGTACCTTTAAAGGAGTCATCAACCTGGCCATGGGTCAACAGGAGCCGGCGAACAGCACCTTCACCCAGCAGCTCTTGCCAGGACTTGAGTTCCTTGTTGCCGGGGATCACCTCAGCAAGAGGCGGGCGTGAGGTGCTGGCTCCTTCAACCAGGCCCAGCTCTGCGGCTACCCGGTGAGCGCTCTTCATGATCACCTCATTGATAACCATTACCGTCACTGTTGCTCCCGAAAGGCCATCGACAGCCACCCGGGTAGCGGAGGATTTGCCGCCAACGGTTACTCGTTGATCAGCTGCTAACCCGGTATACTGATCGGTGAACTCATGCATCTTGCTCTCGGGGATCCCCACCAGCAAAATAGGCTCATGATGCTGAATAACCCGGGCAGCGCGAATTTCTCCATCAGTATCCAACACCACTGTGGCATCCAGTGGTTTTCCTGAATAGGCTGGCGTTTGCACAAAGTCCAGGGTCTGATAGGTATAACCCATCAATTCATTATTGGCATACAGCTCTTTGATTGCCCTGTTGCTCTCACGGGGATTGATCGCGTTTGCCTGGGGAAACGCTCCCGCAATTATCTGGCGAGCCGCAACAGGCTCGTACTCGCTCAACGTTGCCGCATTCAGTGTCGCCGACCCGATCAGAACCGACAGCAAGAAGATAAATCGGAACAATGACATCACTGGCGCTTCAAAGTGTACGTTTTCGCACCGCTTCAACGCTATATGGTTATAATAAATTGCTATAACTCCCGTATCACGTTTAACGGCGGCCTTGTTCATTCGGTTTAATCTTGGGCTGTCACCAGGCAATCCCTGAAACGTTTCATAAATAAGACAACCCCATGTAGTCCGCAATGGGCTTATCAGCCAAGATAGCTTATTGAACCGAATCTTCAACCTTCATCACCTGCATCATTGCGAGTAAACATTTTCTACCTTTAGTCTTTTCAGACATTGATTACGATCACACATAACACCGGTACCAGAAATCCATACAATGCCATCGGCAAGCGCCAGAAAAGACCGGCTTTATTGAGCCCCATAAAACGCTCGCTGATACAGGTCGTTTTTATCGCAGTCAGTACAACCGCCAATATACAGCCCATAGTGAGCGGCAATACAACAAGTGACAGCGTTAAGCCAGACAGCAACAACCATAACCAGAAGATGTCAGGTGATAACCTGTGTATTGCGACCATAAACCATTAACCTTTCATATAAGATACAAAAGAAAAAATATCACGATCCAAAGTAAATCCAGGGTATGCCAGTACGCCGCCACCGACTCCAGTGCATCCGGGTGCAGATCTTTCAATTGCTCTGGGCGCAGTCCATTGCGTACTCTGATAACACATATCAACCCCAGCAAAACATGCATCCAGTGAAATGCTGTCAGAAAATAATAGAACCCATAAAAGCGGTTACTACTCATGGTAATGCCGTTACTAAAAAGCAGGCACCATTCGCTGAATTTAGAAACCAGGTAAGCAGCGCCCAACAAAAACGTCCAACGCAGAGCCGCGCGGACTTGCTGCAAACAGCCTTCACTGCTTGCAGAGGTGGCCAGCACCATTGACATGCCTGACGTTAACAGCAGCAGCGTATTGATGGCGCCCCAGGACATGGCCAGGCTATTCTGCCCCGCCCTGAAAACTTCCGGATTCAACCGGTAAAGCACCGCGTAACTTACAAAAAGCAATGCAAAAGTAGTCAGTTCGATGAAGAGAAACAGCCATACGCCCGGATTGCCGGGCACCCGGTTAGTGGCGGCTGCATAATTCTGACTCATGTTTTTCCTCTCACTCATATTGCCCTGCTACCAGAGTCAAATCGACCACGCTGTCATATTGATAACAAGATTCGCGTTGTCATAATGACACCCAACAGCAGCATTTCACTCATTATCAAATGGGGCGTTCAATACTGCGGAGCGCCGCCAGCCATGCCCGATCTTCCTTGCAGACCAGTGCCGGCGGGGCCTGCCACTATTGCTTCAGAAACATTCTGATCAGTTCATCTGCAATCTTTACACCAGTCCCGGCCGCTCGAATACATCCTGATTTTTCTGGCATGCATATAGCAATGCACCCTCCAACCAGGACTTTTCGAAAAATATTTATCTATTGAAGTATTGGAGGAATCCATCCATGACACACAACATCTGCCCATTCGCTACAGGCATCTCAGGAGTCGCTTATGGCCACTGAATTTTTCAGCAAAAGCATGGCCCGGAATATCTACTACGGCGGCGGTTTGTTCAGCTTTCTGCTGTTACTGGGGCTGACCATGGACACCATGCGGGTACTTCCCCAAAGGGATCACCGGGAAAACATTACTGAAGCGGTGGCTCATGGAAAGGCACTCTGGGAAGCAAACAATTGCGTGGGCTGCCATTCACTGATGGGCGAAGGCGCCTACTTTGCGCCAGAACTGGCCAATGTGTTTGACCGCTATGGCAAAGGCAATGAAGAAACCTTCAAAGCCTTTATGCAGAGCTGGATGGCCATTCAGCCCATTGCCAGTGAAGGCCGCCGTAAAATGCCTCAGTTCAATCTGAGCAAGGAAGAAGTTGATGCTTTGTCCGAGTTTCTGATCTGGACATCCCGCATAGAAGACAACAACTGGCCCCCGAATATACAGGGTTAAGGAGTATCTCGTGAAATTCAGTTCTCAAGCCGTTGCCAAACCCTATTTTATATTTGCCCTGATGCTGTTTGCGGGCCAGATCATATTTGGTCTTATTCTTGGCCTGCAATACGTTGTGGGTGATTTTCTGTTTCCCTATATTCCCTTTAATGTGGCCCGGATGGTGCACACGAATCTGTTGATTGTGTGGCTGCTGTTTGGTTTTATGGGCGCCACCTATTACCTGATACCCGAGGAATCCGAAACGGAGTTGTATAGCCCCTGGCTGGCCAGAGTCACTTTCTGGGTATTCGCTGCAGCTGGCGTGCTCACCATTCTTGGCTATCTGACAGTGCCCTATGCGGAGCTGGCGGCCCTTACCCGCAATGAACTTTTCCCAACCATGGGCCGGGAATTTCTGGAACAACCCACCATTACAAAAATTGGTATTGCCATTGTGGTGCTGGCATTTATTTTTAATGTAGGCATGACCATCCTGAAAGGCCGTAAAACCGTAGTGAACATGGTGCTGATTACCGGCTTGCTGGGGATGGCCGTATTCTGGATGTTTTCCTTTTACAACCCGGAAAACCTGGTACTGGATAAATTCTTCTGGTGGTGGGTAGTACACCTGTGGGTGGAAGGCGTGTGGGAGCTTATTATGGGCGCCATTCTGGCCTTTGTGCTGATCAAGGTTACCGGAGTAGACCGGGAAATCATCGAAAAATGGCTTTATGTCATTATTGCCATGGCGCTTATTTCGGGCCTGATCGGTATGGGGCACCATTACTTCTGGATTGGCCCCGGTGAATACTGGTTATGGTTGGGTTCAGTCTTTTCCGCCATCGAACCTTTGCCGTTTTTTATGATGGTGCTGTTCGCATTCCGCATGGTACGTAATCGCCGTTTCCAGCATAACAACGAAGTGGCCACCCTGTGGGCCCTGGGAACTGCGGTGATGGCCTTCCTGGGTGCTGGCGTATGGGGATTTATTCATACCCTGGCCCCCGTCAACTATTTCACTCACGGCAGCCAGATCACCGCGGCCCATGGCCATCTGGCCTTCTTTGGCGCCTATGCAATGATTGTGATGACTATCACCTCCTACGCCATGCCCATCATACGCGGGCGGCCACAGGGCAACCCTGCCAGCGCGCAAAGGCTCGAAAAAATGGCGTTCTGGTGCATGTGTATTGCCATGCTGGGGATAACACTGGCTCTGACTGCCGCTGGCGTGATTCAGGTGGCTCTGCAGCGCATACCAGACGATGCCGGAGCCCTGAGTTTCATGGTGACACAGGACAAGCTGGCACCGGTGTACTGGACGCGTCTGGCTTTTGGACTGCTGTTCATGCTGGGCCTGGTGGCTTATTTTGCCAGCTTCTTTGTGGGCGGAAATGAAGCCGAAGACACCAGCAGTGACATCAAGGCGCCGGCCACCGCCTAACGTCTCCCTCCGACGATCACCGGGTGGCCCGCGGGCCACTCAGGTGATCTTTTTTCGGAACCCCTTCCAGAACAGGCATTGAGATACTTATGGAAGAATACATCGGTTCAGTGTGGCACAAACTGATCACTCGTCAGGCCAGCCTGGAGTACCCTGAGGCATCGATAAAGCTGGCAGATATCGGGCCCGAGCTTTCCATTTACTTTCGTGCGCTGGGTGGCGAAGCCGGGAAGCTGGTGGAACCTTCTGCACACCGGTTTACACCCGGCTACCAACGGCTGGTGGACAAGCTGGCTGGCAGACTGCGCTTTACCCCCGCCTGGCAGGATGAGCGAAGTTTGCGCCTGCCGGTTTCCATGGCGCTTTTTCCGGAGCAAAGCCTGAATGAACAGGCTTATTTCTGGCTGACAGCACTGGGTGCACAACTATCCCAGGTGCGCCACTGGAGCAAAGATAACCAACGAGCCACCCAGGGATTGCTAAGCCAGCGGCGTGGCCTCGCAAAAAGCTATCGCCAGCTTTGCGAAACCTATTGCGAACTGCGCAGGCAATACTATGGACACAAACTTCACTCCGCAGAGCACGCGCTGCAACAGGCGTTATTGCAGCCAGGCTCTGTAGAACACCTGCCCAAAGAAAGCCGGCAACTGTTACCGGTTATGTTATGGCTATATCCATCGCCATTACTGGATGTTGCCGGGGCGGCAGATACAGATCCCGACGAAGTACCCGGCAGCTCACCAGACAAACAGAAAAAAGCCCCAATCGGCCGTAAACCGGCACAACGAACCGACGACGAAAAGCAAACTGATGGGCTGCTGGTATTCAAGCTGGAAAGCCTCTTCAGCTGGACTGAGCATGTCAATGTGGACCGACCCCAGGAAGAGGATCTGGATGATGATGTGGCTGCAGCCGCCGACGACCTGGATATTATTACGTTATCGCGCCAACGCCGAGCCAGCGCGGGAAAGATTCGCTTTGATCTGGATTTGCCCTCTCCTGCCAGTGATGACCTGGCGGTAGGTGACGGTATTCGCCTGCCGGAATGGGACTTTCGCAAACAGCGATTGCGCCCCGATTATTGCCTGCTGCAACCGATGTTGGCAGATGATGCGGAAAATATACCCCTTCCGCATGACCTCCGTAACGACGTTCGCAGCATCAGCCGCGCCTTTGCCCAGCTTAATCCGGCAAAACAATGGCAGAACCGGCAACCGCAGGGAGATGAACTGGATCTTAATCAATGGATCCAGCACATCACCCAGACACACCAAGGCCAGGAGGAAGCCGCCTGCTTTCGGGCAAAACAATCCTGTTACAGGGACCTTTCCTGCCTGCTCCTTGCAGATCTCTCCATGTCCACTGACTGTGCTCTGGATAACAATACCCGGGTTATCGACGTAATACGTCAGGCGATGCTGGTATTTTCCGAGTCTCTGAGCAATACCGGGGATCAGTTAGGCATCTACGGTTTTTCCTCCGTACGGAACAAACAGATACGTTATCACATACTGAAAAACTTCGATGAACCGTATTCAGGTTACGTGCGGGGCAGAATTATGGCTATAAAGCCCGGCTTCTACACCCGTATGGGCAGTGCTATTCGGCAGTCCACAGAGATTCTGAAACTGCAAAAATCGGAGCAGAAACTCTTGCTGGTTATTTCTGATGGAAAACCCAATGATATTGACCAGTATGAGGGGCGCTACGGCATTGAGGATACGCGTCACGCGTTCCTGCAGGCAAAACGGGAAGGTATTAAACCTTTCTGCGTTACCATCGATTCCGAAGCCAACGATTATTTACCTTATATTTTTGGTGAAAAGGGTTTTTGTATCGTCACGGACCCTACCCGGTTAATTCATATTTTACCCAAGCTCTATATTCAATTAACTCAAGCTTAAGACATGGCAGGTTAGCAATGAATTCCGTTAATTACTATCCTCAGCGCAATGAAGTCACGTTGTTTGAAAAGGCCGCCGCAAATTGCTTGCCGGTGCTGATCAAAGGCCCCACCGGCTGCGGTAAAACCCGTTTTGTGGAATACATGGCGGACCGGTTGAAGCGACCGCTGTTTTCCGTGGCCTGTCATGATGATCTGACCGCATCGGATCTGGTGGGTCGCCACCTGATTGATGCCAACGGCACCTACTGGCAGGACGGACCGCTCACCCGTGCAGTGCGCGAAGGCGGCATCTGTTACCTGGATGAAGTGGTGGAAGCCCGCAAGGATACCACTGTGGTGCTGCACCCGCTGTCGGACCATCGCCGGCAGCTCTTTCTGGAGCGCACCGGTGAATTTTTACAGGCTCATCCTGATTTTATGCTGGTACTCTCCTACAACCCGGGCTATCAGAACATGATGAAAGGCCTTAAGCCCAGCAGCCGGCAACGCTTCGTGTCCATGAGCTTTGATTACCCGCAACCGGAACAGGAAGCAGAGATCGTGTGCCATGAAAGTGGCATCGACCGGGAAACAGCGCTGCAACTGGTGGGCCTGGCAAACGACCTGCGCCGTCTTAACAGCCATGATCTTGAAGAAGCTGCATCCACCCGGTTAATTGTTTATTGCGCCATGATGATGAAATCCGGATTGCCGGCAGCAGATGCCTGCATGGCCTGTATGGCGGAGCCTTTGTCGGACGATCCTGACACACTTAGCGCCATACAACGCATCACCGGAAATTACTTTTAAACAGTGAGCACGCCATTTTCCGCAATCAACAAGCCCAAGCTTGTGACTGAAGCCAGTGAGCAGAAGCCAGCAACAAGCCAGGGTAACCATGGCAGCGTGGCTGTGTGGGTGCTGATCTATGCGGAACTGACGGAGTTCGCTTTTTTCTTTCTGGTATTTCTGGTAACGCGACAGCTCTACCCCGCAGAGTTCGCCGCTGGCCCGGGGCAGCTTAATACCACAGCCGGACTGAGCAACACGCTGGTGCTGATCAGCAGCAGCTGGTTTGTGGCCATGGCCCTGAACAATCTGCGGCAAGGCTGCGTTCAAGGTTGCCGTTTCTGGTTGCTGGCCGCAATTGTCGCCGGACTGAGTTATTGCAGCATCAAATACTGGGAATACCAGTGGAACCTGGCGCAGGGTCTCGACTTGCGAACCAATTATTTTTTTACATTGTATTACTATCTGGCATTTAACCATCTGCTGCATGTACTGGCAGGTATCGTGGTACTGTGCTGTTGCCTGCTATCGGTTTCGCTGGGGTGGGCAACAGCATCAAGCCACGAAGGGGTTGAAGGTGGTATTAATTACTGGCACATGGTGGACTTGGCATGGATCGTCCTTTTTCCGTTACTTTATCTGCTTATCTGAAACAACGTCCGACGCTGATCTGGCTGCTATTGCTGCTAGCGATTGGCGCTAACATGCTGCTTTCTCACTGGCTCAATGGCGTGGAGGAAATCCTGCTGATCTGTATCGGCTTTCTGCTGAAAGGCGTTCTGGTGGTGAATTACCTGATGGGGTTACATGATGCCCCACGCTGGATTCGCTGGCCCATGCAGGCCTACTTCATTGTATTTTCCGTACTCTTTTTTGTTAGTTTTAGCGTTTAAATTAATACTGAGTTACCTGCAATGTCTGAAAACTCCGGATTACGCCTTATAAACTGATCCACATAGCTGCAAACCGGAACCACCTTCCACTGCTTTTTTCTCGCCTCAAGCAAGGCTGCACGAGTCAACTTTGCCGCAATACCTTTACCCTGAAAGGATTCCGGAACATAGGTATGCTCATAATATGCAGTATTCCCATTTAACCGATAGGAAAGGGAAGCCACACTGCCATCGGCAAGCTTGATTTCAAAGGATTTTGACTCAGCGTCGTGAACAATGTCATTTGATGCATTCATATTTCTAACCTTCTAATACCCTAAGCCTTCTTTAACTCCGTTTCCTGCCTATACAGAACTGCAAGGATTGAGCTGTAATACCCGGCCTCTATGTCACTACTTTATTTTCAGCCCAACTGTTTTGATCCCGACATCTTTCAGCTCCTTAATAATCAGAACAATGGTTTCCAGCTCAACTCTGTCACCAACAACCGCCTTACCATGGTATTGTTTAAGAAAAAGGTCCTGGACCGTCATACCCGCATAGCGGTCAGGCAGCCGAAAACCATAAAACGCCGCCAGATCAGCCAGATTAACATCGGGCCTGATCGTAAATTCTCCAAAAAACAATGCCACATCGCTTCCCGCAGAGCGAGCTACCGGCGCAAAAAAGTCATTCATGGGCTTCAATACTGCCGCGCTGCCCAAAACGACCACCATATCCTCAGCTTCAAATTTTTTAGTGCTTATATCATCAAGCATGATTCCCTTGCGTATTACACCCATGCACTCTGCTCCCTCTACAAGTGGCAGGTTCCTGATTTTACGTCCTACCGCCTGACTCCCTTTGACAACATGGTACACAAGAATTTCTTTTTCCAAATTATTTGGCATACGCAACGCCAAATGCTTGGGCTCCCTGGGAGAAAAAGGCAGCTCCACCTTAAGCCAGCGACCCACCGGTGCAATAGTCCATCCCTGTACTACCAGCGATATCAACACCACAAAAAACACCAGCTCGAAATAAATCTGCGTGTTCTCCAGCCCGGCCAACGACGGAAACACAGCCAGAATAATCGGCACGGCACCTCGCAGACCGCACCAACTAATGAATACCTGCTCCCTCCACGGAAACCTGAATGGCGCCAGCGATACCATTACAGCCACCGGCCGGGCAACAAGAATCAATACGACAGCGATCATAATGGCTGGCAGGATAATGGGAGGCAAATGGGTGGGCGTAATCAGAAGCCCCAGCATCAGGAACATCCCGATCTGGCTCAGCCAGGCCATTCCATCATGAAACCGGTGAATATCCTGGCCATAAGGGAGCGAACTGTTCCCCACCATTACGCCCACTATATAAATAGCCAGGAAACCACTGCCACCCAGCTGCACCGCCAGCCCGAATATACTCATGCCGCCAGCAAGCGCCAATAGCGGGTACAGGGAAAGCGCAAGATTTACTTTTTTCAGCAGTAGCGACAGCAGGTAACCACCGGCAAGCCCTGTCAGCAGCCCCAGGCCCATTTGCTGCAGGAGTTCAATAACGAGGGCAGCGCCCACGTTATCCTTTCCCGTCACCAGTATCTCCACCAGGGTGACGGTCAGAAATATGGCCATGGGATCATTGGTGCCGGATTCGATTTCCAGTGTGGCACCGGTTCTTTCCTTTAATTCCAGGCCGGCACTTTTCAGCAGGCCAAAAACGGCTGCAGCGTCCGTGGATCCGACAATTGCCCCGATCAGCAACCCCTCCTGCCATGACAGGTCAAGTACCCAGCTCGCCGCGAGGCCGGTAATAACGCAGGTAATAATAACGCCAAGGGTTGCCAGTACCAGCGCCGGCCGCAGACTGATACGAAAACTGTCCTTTCGTGCCCCCAGCCCGCCATCGTAAATAATGATAGCCAATGCCAGATTGCCGAACAGAAATGCCAGACCACTGTCATTGAAATTAATGCCGCCCGGGCCATCTTCACCAGCCAGCATTCCAAGCAGCAGAAACACCAGCAATAGCGGAGCCCCCAGCCGACGCGACAATACGCTGGCAACGATGCTCAGCAACGCAAGCACCGCGCCGATAAAAATAATTTGGTTCGATAATTCTATCGACATAGAAAAAAATGATCCTGGTAAAAAATAATTGTGCTGCCAGCAAGTAAAAAAGGCCGCTAGTCGATTATTTCCAAACGCTTGGCCAACCGGTGCAAATTACTTCGGTTTACACCCAAAAGCCTTGCGGATCGCGACCAGTTGTTGTCTTCTGTTTTCAATGCTTCCAGGATCAGGTAACGCTGGTAATCATCCACCATGTCCTTGAGGGGTCTGAACTCCTGTACAGCGGGCATGGTATCCTGCTCCGTGGCAGCAGGTGACAGGTGCTCCTTGTCTGCAACCAACCCGCTGATATCGATATCCTGTACGCGGATTACCACGGGATTGGTTTTCTGCTGCGACGCTTTCAGGCTGGCCCGCAACAACAAATGCTCCAGTTCCCGTACATTGCCGGGCCAGTCATAATCCTGCAACAGTTGCATGGCGGCATCATCAATCTGGATATTATGTATCCCCAGTTTGCGCTCGGCGTCGTTGGTGAATTGGCGCGACAGCTCTGGAATATCTTCCCGGTGGTCCCTGAGTGATGGCGAATTTACCGGGTACACACATAACCGGTGAAACAAATCCTGGCGAAAATTACCTTTCTGAACTTCCTCTTCCAGGTTGCGGTTAGTGGCCGCCAGTATACGCACATCCACTTTGATATTCTTATCCGACCCTACCCGCTGCAGCTCCCCCTGCTGCAGGGTACGCAACAGCTTGGCTTGCAGGCTCAGGGGCAGCTCACCGATTTCATCCAGAAATACCGTCCCGCTATCCGCCAGTTCAAACTTGCCCGCCCGATTTTGCACTGCGCCGGTAAAGGCACCTTTTACATGCCCGAACAATTCACTTTCTGCCACGGACTCTGCCAGTGCGGCACAGTTTACATGAATCATAGGCTTTCCGGCACGGGACGATTGCTGATGGATGGCCTTGGCCACCAGCTCCTTGCCGGTGCCCGTTTCGCCGGTTATCAATACCGTAAGATCCGATGCAGCCACCAGTTGAATCTCATTTCGCAGGCGCTGCATGACCTCGCTGCTACCCAGCAGCTGACTGTTAACTGTTAAGGCTTCACGCATCATTTCCGCGGCAATCTGGCGATCATGACGGGATTGCCTTTCAAGCGACGAGATCATGGTGGCATTGCGAATCGTTGCAGCGGCCAGCGCCGCGAAGGTAGCCACGGTTACGTTCTCCACATCATCAAAAGCTTCAGCATCCAGTGAATCCAGCGTCAGTACACCCACCAGAGTATCTTCCACGTAGAGAGAGCATCCCATGCAGGCGTGTACATCCAGTTTTTTATGGCGATCCGTCAGTAACAATCCATCGAAAGGGTCCGGTAAATCCGTATCGGCGGGGAACCGAACGGGCTTGCGCGACACCAGAATGGCCTCCAGACGGGGGTGCTTTTCAACAGGAAAGGTTTTTTCCATGACTTCCGGTACCAGGCCATCCACCGCCACCGGCGTCAATACACCATCGTGGTAAGCAAGCAACGCGCAGGCGTCACATGGCAGCACCTCGTTCAGAGCCACAATCAAACGCTGGTACTGGGTACCTTTGGGCAGGCTGGCACTGAGATCCAGCGCAATTTGCAACAGAGCATTTTCAATATTGGCATTTATCATAACAAAACATGTCGCTCAGGGTATCAAAAGTAACCACCATGTTATCAATTGTAGACACCTGTTATTTTGCTCCAGGTCAATTTGACCACATAAACCACCCCACTTCAGGCTGGATTAGTAATATTTTGAATAGTTTCAATAACTTAACAAATGGTCCGGTTTTTGCTGTGTGTCCTGTATCGGTTTTTCATTATCTTCAACTCAGGAAACCCTATGATTCCCCTGGCACAAGCAACCCAACTCAAGCTCCCGATTCCGGTATTACGGCTGGCCTTTCGCCCGTTCTTTTTGCTGGCAGCCCTGTTCGCTTTGCTGGCCATTGGCGGCTGGGCCGCTGTATTTCAGGGATGGGCTTTCAATCCCTACGGTGGCAGCTACTGGTGGCACGCCCATGAAATGCTGTTCGGGTTCGTGGCAGCGGTGATCGTTGGCTTCTTGCTGACGGCGGTACAGAACTGGACCGGTGTGCCCGGCATTAAAGGCAATGCTTTGCTTGGTCTGGTGATTCTGTGGCTACTGGCCCGCCTGTTGATCGCCACCAATATCACCGGGCTCGCCGAAATAACTGCGCTGGTGGATATGGCTTTTCTGCCGGCAGCAGCGGCCTGCCTGGCCCGCTCAGTACTTACAGTGCGACAATACCGCAACCTGATTTTTGTTCCGCTGTTACTGGGAATGACCCTGAGCAATCTTTATATGCACCTGGCAGTAATGCTGAATGAACCAGCCTGGGTGCAAACCGGCAGCCATGCCATGGTAATGCTGGTAACTGCCATCATGTGCGTGATCGGCGGCAGGGTATTTCCCATGTTCACCGCCAACGGCACGGGTACCCGCAAGGTGCCTCCGCTGCCCTGGCTGGAAAAGCTCGCGTTGATCAGTATCGGACTACTGGCGCTGGTGTTTCTGCTGCCCATTGGTGTACCGGATACAATACTCACCACATTGCTGCTGGTCGCAGGCATAGCCCACAGTATCCGGTGGATTCGCTGGCGCTTCTGGGTAACTTTTGGCACGCCATTGGTGTGGTCCCTGCACGTGGCTTATGCCTGTATTCCCATCGGGCTGCTGTTAATGGCCCTGAATGTCAGCACCGGCATCATCAGCTTTTCCATGGCTATGCACGTTATTACGGTTGGCGCCATGGGCGGTATGATTCTTTCGATGATATCGCGGGTTTCCCTTGGACACACAGGACGCATGATTACCGTAGGCCGCTGGATGACGGTGTCTTTTCTGTTCATGGTGCTGGCCTTGCTAAGCCGCACACTACTCGTGGCCCTGTGGCCTGGCACTGTGCCCATTCTGGTGTCCGCCATTTTCTGGTGCCTGGCCTTTGCCATGTTCCTCATACAGTATTTCCCCATTCTTACCCAACCACGAGTGGATGGCGCCCATGGATAAATCCCCCCAATTCAGTGCCGAATTGTTGCGACGCTACAACCAGCCCGTACCCCGTTACACATCATACCCCACCGCACCGCGGTTTTCCGAGGCAGTGTCGGTTCCCGACTGGGAACGTGCCGTGGCGAGCCGCGGCAACAATGCCTCTCCCTGGTCACTGTACTTTCATATCCCTTTTTGCCGGTCTCTATGCTTTTATTGTGCCTGCAATAAAATCATCACTCCAACCCAGTCTCGCAGCTTTCCGTACCTGGAACACCTTTTTCGGGAGCTGAAACTGGTCAGCAGCAAATTGAACAAACAGAATCGGAAGGTAAGCCAGATTCACCTCGGTGGCGGCACACCCACGTTCTTAACACCACAGCAGCTGACTGACCTTTGGGATCAGATCAACCGGCACTTCATCCTGGAAGCGGATGGCGAATACGGCATCGAAATTGACCCGCGAGCCGCGAACACCAACACCATCAAACACCTGACTGAGCTGGGATTTAACCGGATGAGTTTCGGCATTCAGGATTTCGATCCCGAAGTGCAAAAGGCCGTTAACCGCATCCAGAGTGTGAAGGACACATTCGACCAGATCAATACCGCCCGTGCCAACGGCGTCCGCTCCATTAATGTGGACCTGATTTATGGACTGCCCCTGCAAACCATACAATCCTTTTCACGTACTCTTGAAACCGTTATCGCTGAACGGCCGGATCGCATTGCCGTCTACGGCTATGCGCACCTGCCGCAACTGTTCCGCGCACAGCGGCAAATTGACAAGCATTACCTGCCCCCGGAAAAGGAAAAACTCGCCCTGCTGGAACTGGCCATTACCAAATTTATTGGAGCAGGTTATGAGTATGTTGGTATGGATCATTTTGCTCTGCCGGAAGACGAACTGGCCAAGGCACGCCGCGATGGCTCCCTGCAACGTAATTTTCAGGGTTACTCCACACGGCAGGAATGCGACATGCTAGGGTTCGGCATTACGTCTATTGGAAAGGTAGGTAACCTGTATTATCAAAACACCAAATACGAAAAGGAGTACTTCAGCTATCTTGGCGGTGAAAGGTTACCCATCACCAAGGGCTACCAGCTGACCGAAGATGACAGGCTGCGCCGTACGATCATTATGACGCTGATGTGTCAGGGCAAACTGGATCTGGAAGCCTTTGAGGTAGAAACAGGGCTTTCATTCTTCCGTTACTTTGACAGGGAAATACCGGACCTGCTCCGTTTGGCGGAGGACAAACTCATTGAGCTCAATGACAGGCAGATTGTCATAACACGCAGAGGCCAACTGCTGTTACGCAATATCTGCCATAAGTTTGATGCTTACCGTGGCATTCCTGGAGAACAACGGATTCATACCAGGGCGATCTGAGTCGATGCCGCCTCCAGGAGCCGCTTCCTATATTGCCTAGTCCAGTATATGCTCCAGACCGTAATACAATTCCTTCAGTGAAGGAGCCTTTATGCAGGCTAAACAGATACCATTCATAAAACAGCTTCTATCGACACTGTTATGATCGATGGTTAATGTTTGACCTTTAGAACCAAACAGAACCTGCTGCCGCGCTAATACACCGTTCATCCGTACCGAATGAACAGGTATTCCACTAACGCAGGGCGCGTGTGGTAAATCTACGCAAGGCCGATCATCACTATGGATTTCCCTGGATAGAATCTCTGCAGTTCTTACCGCTGTACCCGATGGGAAGTCGGCTTTTTCGGCGTGATGATATTCAATAACTTCGACATTATCGAAATATTTGGCAGCTTCTTTCGCGAATTTGATCATCAGCAGGGCACCAATCGAGAAGTTTGGCGCAATAACCCCTCCCACGCCTTTGGCTTTCGCCAGATCGACTAATTTTGCAACCTGCTTATCATCCAAACCGCTGGTGCCAATGACCGGCCGGGCTCCAGCCTGGATTATCGTGGCCGTATTTTCGTAAGCAGAGCTTGCAACCGTTAAATCGACAACCACATCCGCCCCTGAGTCCAAAACCATTTTACCCAGGTCATCTCCAACATCAGATTCGGCGACCAGCTCCAGCCCGTCATACTCTTTGATTGCTTTAACTGCCTCGGAGCCCATTTTACCTTTAGCGCCATTAACGATAACTTTAACCACTGAGTTCTCTCCGTATGATTTGCTACTTATTTGGCCACTATTATATATTAAGACAGCAGCTTTTCCGTAGCAAACAAAAGAACCACAGAGTTTTCTTCCAATCCAATCTCCTCTCTGATCCGGCTGGCTTCTGGATAACCTGAGCTTAAACAGCTTAACAGGCCTGCCGTCACTGACCCTGACGGGCCATAGGGCGAAAGGATTTCAGCTTTCAGCTCAGAGTTCAGCCATTCCATTCCGATCTCGGCCACAGTGTCAGAGCACGCGAAACACCCGGAAGCCCGCCGGGATAATATGTCATACGCGATGTTGTTAGTGGTACCACACGCCAATCCGGACATGGAGGTTTGCATGCTCCCTTCTATCCTGACTGCTTTATTTTTGGCTATGGAATGATAAAAACATCCCGCAGTTTCAGGTTCCACCAGATACAACGAAATATCGCTGAGCGACATGGCATTCAAATAGGCGCCTAATGCACCGGCAAAGGAACCAACGCCCGCCTGGGCAAAAACATGGGTGGGTCTGCAATTCAGCTGCGAAAATGTCTCATCGAATATTTTGCAGTAACCTTGCATAATTAAAATGGGTATGTCCAGATAATCAGGCAGGGTTGTGTCTTGAATCAAAAGATTATCGGTACGCTGAGCAGATAATCCAGCGGCAGACACCGCCTCATCATATCCTCCATCCACAAAGGTTACGTTTGCACCTAAGCTCTTTATGGAGTATACAAGCGCTCCACTAGTCCCTTTCGGTAAAAATACCTCCGCATCCAAACCGGCCTCCCTGGAAGCCCACGCAACCGCAAGACCATGATTACCAGCGCTGGCGGTTATCAGTTTCTTTTTCCCTGTACCCCGGCGTTTCAATAATTCAGAAACCGCGAAAGCAACGCCAACACCTTTAAAAGAGTTAAGTCCGAGCCTTGATGATTCGTCTTTCAGAAATACGTGCCCTACGCCACAGTGATCCGCCATTTCATTTAGAGAAATGAGTGGTGTATATTCATGAGCAAAGGCCTGATCAAGAGAGCGGGCAGCCCTGCGTATTTTCTCCCCGCCAAAGTAATCCATATAACTGGAAGAACCAGGACCTGATCTTTTATTCGATATATAGCGGATACTCCCTTCCGCCGATCGAACTTTCATAATTTCTCGAGACAGGCAGAACCGAAATGCCCTACCCCTGAAGACGTTAGCACTATATTATTACCGCCACCTATCAACTGTTCCTTTTCCAATTCCCGAAGATTAATAAGGTTATCCGCCGCAAAGCTGTGGCCAAACTTATGAACATTATCAAAGTAAACCTTTGATTCATCTACCATAAGCAGTTGTTTAAGAGCGTTCTGCCAAGGCGCAAAGAAATTATTGTGTATAGCCCAGGTTACGTCATCAAATCCGATCCCGCCCTTATCGATTGACAGGTTAAACACGTCCCTGTAGTTATAAACAAATGAAGCAAGATTTCTTTCTCCTATGGGTGTAGGTACAGATCGCTGGACCAAAGACTGAATTCTGTAACTATGTTCTATTGCCTCCTGAGCGATTTCTCCGGTAATGATGCAACTGGCTGCACCATCACTCAAAACACCATATTCGGTGATCCTTTCTCCATAGGAGTCCGCTTTGTCCGCTGTAATCACTAAAATATTATCAAACTGATCTTGGCTTAGGAGGGATATCGCAATCTGAAGTGCTGAATGGAAGTTGGCGCATTCAGAAAACGACAAACAGAAGGGAATCGCTCCACCAAGGTCTAATTCAATCAATAATTCAGACATTCGATGATTACGAAGTTGCGGCGATTCCAGGAAGCTATTCGTGGTCAGAATAACTGCGTCGGGCCGAAGCTTACCAGCGGGCAACCTCGATAATGTTTCTTTTGCGCACTCGACCGCAAGCTCATATATATCCGTTTCCACAGTAGAGTAACTTCCGAAATCCAGTAACCCGGGGTCTGCAGGTAGCTTATACTTACTTGCCGCGTCATCGAAATCCTGGATAGATTCTGCACCAGAAAGCTTTCCGAGCTTATATGCAATAGAACAAAGTATTGAATTTTGACGAGGTTCGTTCATAACTATTCATCTTTTCCAAAATGTGCAAACCGAAAGCAGCCAATGGGATCGCCAATAACTGCCCCGTCGCTACCCTTCAGGTATTGATGTTTCATTTCCTCTGGACCTATGTCATCCTTAATCACAAACCCAAGCGAACAAGCCAGATCATTTAGCTGTTGAGGTGACATACCAAATGCATAGGGCTCGCCAGCTTTTTCTGACCAAAGCGCAGATTCCAGCGAACCAAAGTATTCATAATTGCCATCAATAAAGTCTGAAAGTGCATAGTCAAAAACAATAGAGCTACCATCACCCATTTGACTTGAAAAAAAGTTCAGAACCTCATTAACAGCCTCTATATTCAAATAAAAAGTCACACCCTCCCATATTACGAGAGTCTTTTTGTCGCTGGAGTAACCATGGCTCAGCAGCTTTTCGGAGATACTGTCATTTTCAAAATCTATAGGAATGTACCTGATATGGCGAACATCGCCAATCTCCCTATCCCTGATCACCTCGAGCTTCCTGGCTTGTGTACCAGGGAAGTCAAGCTCGAAGAGCTGACACCCACCAAGCTGCTTGGAAAAACGCATAAACCTGGAATCATTCCCTGCGCCCAAAATCAGCACTTGTTCCAGTCCACTATCCAGTTCGCTCTGTAAAATGTTATCTATATGTTTAGTACGAGCCAATGCATAGCAGTATGCACCAGGGTATTTCTTGTCACACAAATACCTAAGCATGTTAGGCATCTTTAGCGCACGTTCCCATTTCCCCTGAACAAACTTTTCCGCGAGGTAATCCGGGTTCCTTATCTTCAAATCATCTTCTTTTGCCATGAGCGCGCGCATAACCGTAAAGGTGTCGGCAGACCCGATACTTTCATCCCTGTCACGCTGTAAATCCACTTTCATCCATTTCTCCGTTCAATTCTATAGCAAGGCTGTTAACAGTTGGATTCTTAACAATACTTTCCAGACGGACTTTCTTCCCTAAATCACTCTCTAACCTGGAGGCAATCAGCAATAACTGCAGAGAGCTTATACCCTGCTCAAAGAGACTGGCCCCATCTTCCAATAACATTACTCCTGAAACGTCCTTAATCGCTTTTCTGACGATTGCCGCCAGTCCCCCACCGACATAACCCGGCTCAGTTTCGTTCTTTATTTTTATCAACAGCTCCCTACGATCCAGCTTGCCATTAGCCATCAGGGGAAGACTGTCAACCATTTTGATTCTCGACGGCCTGGCGTTGGGAACCAGTTCTTTACTTACTCTTGTTCTTATTTCTTGAAGCACAGAGCCTTTTTCTGAAATTGATTGCCGGATTACAACTGCCGCATAAATTGACACGCCATAATCATTTTTTTCCACGACAACTTCGCATTGATCAACACCCGCTGTCTGTGACAGGCAGGCGCGTATCTCATCCAGCTCAATACGAATACCCCCAACCTTCACCATCTCGTCTATACGCCCAAGGACATACAAACAACCATCACTATCGTACTTACCCTCATCCCCTGTGAAATAAATAATGTCGTTATCATCATCACTTAGAGGATTATTTTTAAACCTGCTTTCAGTCAGCTCCGGGTTATTGAGATAACCTAAACTTCGATAGGGCGTACGAATCGCCACTTCCCCAATCTCACCCACTTCACAGATAGCACCGTCCTGGTTAAATACCACCCATTGTGCACCTTCTATTGGCGACCCCGCGGGCAGCGTGACATTATCTTTTATCTTTCGCGCGCCAGGCACTTTATATACACACTTACCTAATACTGTCTCTGTCGCTCCATATATTGAAACAATCTCAGTATTGGCATTTACTCTTTCAAACCAGCGATTTACAACCGTAGACGTAAGGGCTTCCCCACCCAGAAACAAGCACCTCACACCTGGTGTTTCTTCAATGAACGACACACGCAACCAGCTGGATACAATAGAAGGTATAGAGTGAACAATAGTAATCCTGTTTGTCCTCATCCATGGCAGCACATCTTCAGTTAACAGAGAGCTACCCCTGGGCCTAAAACATATAGTGGCGCCTTTCGTAAGACCAGCAAACAACCCTCTGAAAATTGCGTCAAAAGCGAGTCCAGTTGCATGGAATATACGGTCTCCATGCTTGACACCAATATAGGTAGCAATCCATGAAAGGAAATGAGATATACCCCGATGGGCGCCTACAATACCCTTTGGTTTGCCGGTGGACCCTGATGTAAATAATATATACGCGGGGTCATCAGCAGAGATCTTTGCTTTACTAATGCTGGACTCTGTTTTCTCGTCTGGTTCCTGGTATCTCTCATTAGGCGAAATATAACAAGAAGCGTCCGTGAGAACTTCGCCGCCACAATCGACGATCAGGCAGGCATTCGACATATCCAGTATTTCTTCTACTCTACTTTCCGGATCTGTACGAGTGAGCACGGTAAATACCGCCCCGGCTTTCATGATTGCCATCACTGACACGACAAACAAAGGGGTATTATCAGCCCATAACGCGATAACATCTCCTTTATCAACCCCGAAACGCGAGAGATCACACCGCATTTTATCTACCATACCGAGAAGATCACGGTAGGTTATCGCGGAGCGCTCATACTCAATAGCGATCGCTTCAGGAGTAGTAGCTACCTGCTTCTCAAAGAGTTCATGCAACAACGGATATTGACTGGAAGGCAGAGGTTGTTCCAGTTGGCGTATCAGCCTGTTTGTAAAGCAATTACTGTTTTTGCAAGCACTTTGTGTATCTCTGTTCATAGCGCCCGACTCTCTCAAGACGGAATCAGTTCTGCATGGACGTCTTCTTCATGCTCAATGTTTTCAGAAATCCAGTTATCATTATACAAAGTATTTAAATACTTAAACCCAAAGTCAGGAAGCATGACGAGTATTGTTGAATTGTCCTTCAGGTTTTCAGCGAATTTGCTTGCAGCGTATAATGCTGCGCCGGATGAACCTCCAAGAATAATGCCCTCGGAAGAAGCAACTCTTCGAATCATATTGAAAGCGTTTTTGTCTGAAACCTTTACCTCACTGTCAATGTATTCACGCCTGTAGTTCTGAGGAACAAATGTCAATCCAGTGCCATTTTGCAGAAATGGCTTGCTGAGGCCCCCGAATATTACGGAGCCTTCAGGCTCGACGGCAACCGCCTTGATATTTTCATCCATTTCCTTCAGGTATCTGGCAATACCACTCAGGTGGCTTCCTGTGCTTACATTTGCAACAATGACATCGAGATTCCCTGCCAATTGGCTAAATATCTCCCTGCCGGTTATTTGGTAATGCGCCTGGAACGCAGATTCATTTCCATATTGATCCAGGTTTACCGCATTTGGTAGCTCTGTTGCCAGACGTCTCGCAAGTTCTATCCTTGGCCGTTGGTAGCTACCAGAGGAATCTTTTTTCTTCGAAATGACGACACTGGCCCCTAGTGCCTCTATCGCATAAATATTATTTTGTGGCATCTTGGGATCAGCAACACAAATAAATTTGTACTTTTTCACAGCGCAAATTATTGCCAATGCAATACCAAGGTTTCCCGAAGTGGCCTCAACAATCGTACCACCTTGTTGTAACACCCCGGAATCCTCTGCAGATAAAACCATCTGCAGTGCAGTTCTGTCTTTAATACTTGCACCAGGATTAAAGCCTTCAAGTTTGCCAAGGACATTAATATTGCGTTTTGAATCTGATAAGCAGTGAATCTTTACGATGGGGGTATTGCCAATACAATCAAGCACGTTATCCGAATACATATTTCATCCCTATTCAAATATTCGATATGTTTACTACAGGAACCTGTTAACCCTATACATATCCATATCCAGGCTGGCAGGTCTATTCTGAACAATCTCGGTGATGAGTTTGGCTGTCATTGGTGCTCCAGCCATTCCGGTATGACCATGCCCAAAAGCACAGACTATGTTGGGGTGCTTTGGCAAAGCTCCTATAACGGGTAAGCTATCAGGCGTTGTTGGTCTGAACCCAGACCACTCTGAGAAGTCTTCCGCTACAAGCTCTGGAAACATTCGCTTACCCAAAGGTATAAGCGATCTCGCAGATTCAAAGTCGGGGGGCCTTCTGAGCCCGGAAAATTCAGCCTTCCCGGCCAATCGTAACCCGCATTCCATTGGCGTAGTAACATATTTATAATCCGAGGACATAATTGTAAATCTGGGAGATATGCCGGGATTCTTGATGGTAACGTGGTATCCTCTTTCTGCTTCAAGAGGTACAGATGTACCCAATCCACGGAGCAGTTCATTAGATAGTGCCCCACAGGCGATTATCGCTTTGTCCAGGCCAATAATCCCATGATCGGTTATCAAAGAATATTTACCATCATCTTCTACGTTTATCTTAAATACCTTCGCATTTATAAAATGCCCACCGATCTCCATAAAACGCCTGAAGAGTCCACTAACGAGGTCTCTTGGATTTGACAAATATGCATCGTTTGGAATCAGCACACCCTTGGCGTAGCTCGATAACGCAGGCTCAAGCTCATTGATTTCTGCGCCAGCATATACCTGAAAGTCTACGCCATTCTCTTCTCTGAGTTTCCAGCCAAGCTCGCTTCTACGAAAGGAGCTCTCACTTTCATACAGGTGAAGATAACCGGATCTTTGAATCACATTCTCGATTCCCGCTTCCTTTACCAAGCCGGAATATAACGAGACAGTCGGAGAATTTATATCAGCAAGCGCTTTCGATATTTTCTTTACGCGCGCCAATTTTCCTGCTCTGAGAAACCTTAATAACCAGGGTAGCAGTAGTGGAAAGTATGGTAAGCTTATGCTGAGCGGGCTTGTGTTATTAAACAGCCAGGCAGGCACATCCCTTAAATTACCCGGCATTGACAAGGGAACGCATGTACCTGCCCCGAGAACGCCTGCATTACCAAAGGAACACTGGCTGCCTGGTGCCTTTTCATCCACCAGCGTAACATCGAAGCCTTCTTTCCTTAAGGATAGGGCTGTGACGGTGCCCACAACACCTGCGCCGATCACAACTATTTTATTACCTGCCGGCATGTTTACCTCTCAATAAAAAACAATCAAAAAGTGGTCGTTGTATCTGCTCCGCCAACCGATTTATGGCTTTTCAACATTGGATATTTCTCCTTGCAAACCATAGCGCCCTTGATGCGATGATTCGATGCGGTTTGGTTTTCGAATGCAAAGCCTGCGCTTTAAATGACTCGCGCTGATATAACGCAGGACTCGGCTAGCACTACTACTTTTGCTGCTGGTGTAGAGCGCTTTACTGATCTATAACAGCTGGCTCGACATTGCATTATCCAGGATGGCAACAACGCTAAACTATACAGATATAGCGCTTGCACTTTGTCTTTGTGAGCAGTCGATCGCTTGGCCGCCAGGGAATCACATGAGAAAACATCATGCGTTTCTCAGATGCATTAGTTGGCTCATTCTTTCAAACTTCGCGAACAGAATCAGCACTACGGGTTGAGGAAACAAATTTAGCAATGCAAGTATACGTTTTCAAATATGATGCATTTAAATCAGGTCCTGGGAGGGAAACAATCTGGACATAAGAGACCTTTCCATTGGTTAGATATGCTGTCATCCGTTGGCGGCAATTATACTCAAGATTGATACTGATTCAATACAAAGATTTTGGCGCGATCAAGTTCAACCAATCAGAAACGTCCGGCGCCATTAATCTATAACGGACCTCACGAATTTCATATCTACTCCTGTTTTCAATTACCCTCTGTCGGAATCATCTAATGTTTTCACTCAGTGGCAAATGATTTCCGTCAACACGCCCATAACAAATATTTAAGTGCTCGATAAAATCAAGCTATCTGTTCGGCTTCTCCAATGACTTGGTATTTTTCTACGAAAATTGCCATTTTCTTTACGCTATACCTGTCTGTGTCCAAGTACCGTCACGGGCAAGTCCGCGACTATTTGTAACCTTCCCAAAAACCCAAGGCACTTTCACATGGAAAATGCGGTTAATTACAGATTTATATGAATATAAATATGAAATTCAACAGATTTAACTTTTTCAGGCTATACGTTTTCAGGCTAATAGCCGCTTCACTTTTCACCATCACAAGCTTCTCAGCCCATTCTATTTCCCCCACAACGATCAGTTTTACGACTGACCTGGACCAATATCCCATACCTGCCACCAAAAACATGACGGATCATCGCCAATTTTCGGTAAAAGTCTATAACGGATATGGTGAAATAGACCCCTCGTCTCACTTTCCTGTCATTATACTTTCCACCAGCCTGGTGGATGATATTGATAACTATCATGAATATTTACAGATGCTTGCCGGCAAAGGTTACGTTGTGGTCGGTATGGGGCATCCATACCTGGACTCACGTACAGATCTGGCTGGTGGAACCGTCCGAGCCAGTGACGCCTATCTCATTACTCTTGGTTTGAATCAGAAGACCATGGTACCGAAAGATGCAGCCTGGCGGGCCAAAGACATTTCATGTTTTATCGAAACCATCAATACGTCCCGACCCGATAGTGACATCCGAAATTGTGGTACTCGCCCTCTTTCATCAGCTGATTTTAATGCATTTAAGGAAATATTTTCGAGAGAGATTGGGGTTGATAGCACTTCTGAAAGTAATGCGCTGCTTGCTGTAGTGGGTCATTCACTAGGTGGAATAGCTGCACAGTTACTGGTTTCAGATACGTCTTATACTCAGGGCCCAAACAGTCCCATTAATCTTAGAGAGCTTTTCAGCAATCCTTCTTATGATTCAAGGGTGAGAGCAGCGATTAATTATGATGGAACACCCATCCTCAACTATGCTCAAGCAGGACGAATTGAAAAGCCTTTTCTCTATATGGCCTCGGAGGATTGGTGGCTTAACCCTAAACCTCTGGTTGGTCCATTGAACCTAACGGGTTACAACGCAATGGAATCGAGATTATCCTGCAGATCTGATAGTCACGCCGTTTTATTGAACGGGAGCACACATTTTAGTCCTTTTTTTGGCAACACCTTCAACCCGGATCATCGGGAGTTTGTCATTAACTATACTGACAGCTTTCTGTCCAGCTTCCTAAAGCGTAACAAAGCTCCACTCAACGCCAATGGCCTTTCTTATCAAACCTATTTCGAGGGAGGCTGTTATGACCCTGATACAGGCGTTTACCAATTTGATAACTCAGCTGACAGTGATTCAGATGGCATAAGCAATGCGGACGAATATTATATACTTGGAACTGATAACACTAATCCAGATATGGATGGTGACGCAGCGTATGGAGGGGTAGATTACATGATTCGTAACGATCTAATGCCCCATGTCGATGATTTCGATGGACGGAAAGAGTTACAACTACTAGGAGTTTATAGCGGCGAAGATAAGCTATATTTTCTGGGAGATAATTATGACAGTAAACTTAACGTCGTCTCTATTCTGGATTCTGATGGAGACAGGTTACCGGATATTGTTGAACAGGCGATAGGGACTAATCCCTATCTGAAGGATACTGACGGTGATAATGTCTGCGACTATCGAGAAGTTCGCTGGGATCAAACAAGCCCTTTAAATCCAGGAAATTTTGTATGGTTTAGTAAATTATTTATCGGCTGCAAGTAATTGCCATAACATACCATAGACTATTTGCAGTAGTTCAGACTGAATCTGACACTTCCTTTTGAAAAAGCGAGGGTTACCTGTTTTGATAGATGGTAACTAAACCTGAAATCAAAACACATTAAAGGTAACCCTCATGTTTTACAGTAATGAAGGAATTATTCAACACAACGTTGGCCCGTAATCCGCCGAAAACTAACAGGAGCCAAAAGTAGAATTTTTTCGTAATCTTAACGAAGCAGATTCGGCAATGAAAAAATCACGTTATACAGATAGCCAGATAATGTCGATTCTCAAGCAGCCCCCAGCCCGATCACTTCATCATCCAGGCTGTGCGCAGCCAATTCCAGTGCCTGACGAATGTCATCACGTTCAAGCCCCGGATATTCAGCCATCAAATCATCCCAGTCCGGATATACCGTCAGTGCTTCCAGCACACGCTTGACTGTTAGCCGCATATCGCGAATGCACGGCTGACCATTCATCATCTCCGGGTTTATGGTAATGCGATCCAGTTTGTGCATGGGGCATCTCCTGTGATTTGCGCTTAATTGCCAAGTATACCTGCCAATTCGGATCTTCGCCTCGGCCAGGCTGTGTGCCGCTTCGCAGCTACCCTAAACAAAAAAGCCCGGATTCATCTCTGAATCCGGGCTTTTAAATTTGGGCCTAGCGGGATCGAACCGCTGACCTCAACACTGCCAGAGTGACATCTGGCCGAACAAGCTCTTATAATCAATAACTTGCAAGACCTCTGCGCGCTATTTTGGTCAGATTTTGTCAGCTTTCACCCTGATATATCTGGGTCAGGGTTACAGTATGAGTTACAGTGCTCATTGGACGCCGTTACGTGTGAAAGAGGCAAATTTAACTTAATCGTGCGTACTAGAAATTTCATATTCGATTAAAAGGTAGGTGCCGCTGAACTTGGGGTGGTGTTCTCGTTTTTCAGCTTGTTATCAGTTGTTTTGCCTTTTACGAAGCCAAGTTTGTAGACATACCAAAAATTCACGATGGGTACGAAGCGCCAAAGTACATTCCAGCGGCTCATTTTCAGATCGATAAGGCGTCGGCATTCAACGGCAATCATGGGGTAAGTGATAATAAGTGCACAGGCAATCACGTAATGGTAATCCCACTCATCGTCGAAAGCGGTTGTTGATTCTAAAAGGCAAGCCATGCCGTACAATATCCAACAAACGAGAGATATAATCCAAAACTCCTTTCTGGTCGCTATGGCGCTTGTGGATATCAAATTTGGCAGGTAAGCCTGTACATGGTGGTAGCAAACTAAAATACAGCCCGAGCAGAAAGCCATAGAGATTGCTAACTCGAATAGGGTTATTAAATAATGGAAAACAGTATATTCTGGAGTGAAATATGGGTAAATATACAGATCTTCCATGTGGGCAACGCCAGCAATTAGATGTACGTATTCAAAGTAGGTTATTAATAAAGATACTACTAGCCATGGCATTGGCTTCTTTAATCTATGCAGATTTAGAAAAATATATATCAAGAGAATGTTGCCGATAGTGGTCCTAGGCAAATAAATAATATCGCTCCATCTTGGCTCTCCTAATTCTATGATCCCAAATGGAGTTTCCATTGTTTTCGGCGTGCTGAATGGCCAAATCACTGCCTCGTAGACTATTCCAAAAACTCTAGTTAAATAGTAATGAAGTGGGTCTTGACTTATGATTTGCAAAAGCACCGACAAGCTCTCCAGAATAGCAAAGCTTCCGGTGACTAATATGAGGCCGTAATACAAAGATGGTTCTTTATTGCTAGGGTTGACTTTCATATGAATCCAAACGAAGAGTTTTCGAAAAGCAACTAAAATATATTTGTTTATATAGATCTTTGCTGTGTAAGCTATTAGCGTTTTTTTAAATATTTTTGGCGTTAATTAAGCAAGTCACTCACGAAAAGTAGACGGTTGCGCGCTTTTATCTCGGCAATTCCGGCAACCAATTACAATTCTGGACCAATGTCCGCAATGCGGCAGAGGACGCCATGATCTCATCTGCTAAGAGAGGACTATAAACATGACTATTTGCAAATACCTGATTGCTCTTCTGGCCTTGAACGTGAGCCTTTGTCATGCGCAGGACGAATACGCGTTTTTTATTGCATCTGCCCCTGAGAACTTTAACGGTGAAGCCGTCATAAAAACGGAAAATACCTACTATGTGGGGCAACTGAAAGGCGGTAAACCCCATGAAAAAGGCACGATGGTCGATTACAGCGGCCATATTATTTCAGGTGAATGGGTGAACGGCACCTTCAGTGGTCAGGGGGCAACCATTGACCTTGTTCCGGTCAGATCTCTCAAAGCCAGTAAGCATTCGGCCAGTGCAGCATCATCCAAAGGGATATTGATAATGGATGAGAAGGTATACCAGGGCCCCTTCAATCAATATCAACTACCGCATGGGAAAGGCATTTGTTATGAAGGAAGCGAGCAAACCAGCTGCGAGTACAAAAACGGTGTTAAACAATAACTAAAGGTATTACCGGATCAGCCCCGCTAATCACTGGGCCAACCTTAGCCTTCATCGCGCTGTGCTTCTTGGATTTTCAGGGGGAGTATTCCATTTCAGGTCTTCGCCTCGACCGTACTTTTTAAGCCTTGGCTTTTGGACTTAACGAAAAAGCCCTGAATCAGACGGGCAACTTTCGAATCCTTATTGCGTCATCTGTTACCGTTACGACAGCCCCACGTGCGACATGCGCTTCGACTTGCGACCAAATCCGGACCAACAAATCTGCCATATCCGGACCGCGTAACCCTTCCTGGCGTATCCGGATCACCTAGGGAGAACTCATACCATTCACAGCGAGGATCGAGTGAAAATCCGAATCCAGTGTCACGCAGATTCGACCTTCCCGAGAGGCGTACTCAATGATTTCCCGATCCGTAGCCCGGCTCATATCTATATCTACTGCATGCACCACATCCCATTCATCTGCTTGCAGGTGGCGCGCGGTTGAATAGGATATTCCCTGATCCAGCAGTAGCTTTCGGCTGACGCAGCCCCCAGCCCGATCACTTCATCATCCAGGCTGTGCGCAGCCAATTCCAGTGCCTGACGAATGTCATCATGTTCAAGTCCAGGATATTCCGCCATCAAATCATCCCAATCGGGATAAACAGCCAGCGCTTCCAGCACACGCTTGACTGTTAACCGCATATCGCGGATGCACGGCTGACCATTCATCATCTCCGGGTTTATGGTAATGCGATCCAGTTTGTGCATGGGGCATCTCCTGTGATTTGAGCTTACTTGCCAAGTATACCTGCCAATTCGGATCTTCGCCTTAGCCAGGCTAGTTGCTGCTGCACAGCTGCTTTAAACAAAAAAGCCCGGTTCCAATACTGAAACCGGGCTTTTAAATTTGGTGGGCCTAGCTCTACCGAAAAAACACCTTATCTATCTGTTTTATATATATTTTTTGAATTGGACAGAACGTTATTGCCCCCTTATGTGCCCCCAAAAAATATTTTGTCCCCCTGCTCAGGAATCTGACTTCATAAGCACTCAGCCCATTACTTGGTCAATCAATGGCCTACAGGACAGCCACGCACCCTTAATGAGGTCGATTACCTCCCGATCATGGACTTTCGTGGATCTTGCGTAGGGAATGATCGCCCCGAACTGAAGCTGATAATTAGAATTCTTCTGGCAGTAGGTGTCGTACACAAACTCCAGCCATTGCTCCTGGAGCTTCACTTTTGACCCCTTGACCGGGATCGCTGTGCGCAGATCAAACCCCATCTGCCCGTCTATGATGGCATCTGAACTTCGCCCTGGATAACGTCGCTGTACAGCTGCGCCCCACGGCGTGAAGCCTTCATCCTTCACCGTGAGAGGCGCCATACTGCGGAGAACGCCCTCTATACAGCCCTTGAATCCCTGATAGCCCATGTCTTTGAAATTTCGCTTCAGCGGACCAAGCATCCCGTTCGGCAAAGTCACCGTAACATTCACATGATCCCTGTTTATACCAATAGTGAAATGTGGATATTGAGTGTGTTTGGCATCGGCTGATGCGCCTTTCAGTCGGAGATAATCCCACACGGCCTTGCTTTTCTTGCCGGTAATAGCCCCTCGTCCTTCCAGCGTGTGATCAATCCCGGCTTCTCGGCAGAACCGCGTGTCTTTCCTCACTTCGGCCAGTAGCAGCTTCAGTACGCGCTTGGCTTCCAGATAGCTGTAAGGGTTGTCTTCGTCGAATGGTATGCCTGAAAACACCGTTAAACTCCCCTCTTTTAAATAACCCGCATCGGTGAACTTGCGCTCGGCCACTTCGAAATATTCGGCCACCAGCCGTGCCCAGGCACTCTCTGCTCTCCTGGAGATAAGCCAAACATAGATTTCTTCCCAGGTAGTTGTGATAAGCCAGCGGCTGGCTTTTATCCTGGTAGGCGTCGCTTCAATAGCCAACACGGTGATGTCTTCGAAGCCACAGCGCTGGGCAGTCCTGTGATGGCGGCTTAGCTGGCCGCTTGTGAGCCTGCTGGCGATTTTGCTTTCGATGAGCAAACACCAGCCTTCATCGTCGTAAATCCAGGCATCTGGCAAACCTTTACGTTCAGCCTCTTCTTCCGATACTTCCAGCTCACCGACAAGACTTTGTTCGACAACCTTCAGCTTTCTGGTAGCCGGTGGTTTACCACAGCCCATCAATTTCAGAAAACCACGCAATAATTGAGAATCCTGTGCGAGTGCGGTGACAATCGCATGGGTCAACTTGTTTTCCGGTTGCTCATACTGGTCAAACAGGTTACGCATAAGCGGTTCAGACTCTACCGATTACCAGCCTGACAACCAGCATGCTGAATCAGCTCGTAAATCAACCGCGCAAAATCGTGGCTCTTCTTCGGGTCCGACAGCAACTGCATCATCTGCTCCTGGTGGGCTTCGCTGCTGCCGATAATGGCATCATCCACCGCCTTGCCGAAATCCCCCAGCAACGCCTGCTCTGCGGTGTTGTTCTCGATCTGGTTCATCACGGTCTGATTTTCCCGCACTTTGTCACGGATGGTGTAGGCATAATTGACCATGTCCTGATCCGACAGGTTATCGGTAACAAACAGCTCATTCAGGCGGGAGATAATCTGCGACAGGAACTCCTCTTTCTTGTCCTTGGACTTCGCTGTGCCCACACTGTCCGCAGGCTCCAGGTAATCCGGGTTGTCCTCTTTCAGCTTCAGGTCCTGCTGTCTTATCTTGGACAGGCGGTAATGACTCATCACCACACCGGTTAAATCAATGTCATCTTCATCAATGGCGGCCTCACGCAGCATGGGGCGCAGGTTGCGGGCGAAGATACTGAGCTTTTCCAGGTCCTTGTCGTTGTAATCCACGATCTGGGACATGAACTCGTAATAACGCACAAATGACCCCAGATCCTTTTTAAATACCTCCAGCGCATCTTTTTCCTGGCGACATTCCTTCAGACTGTTCTCCGCGTTGGCAATCAGCACAGCATCACCGGTTTTCTTGGTGCGCTCGAACATCTCACGAGCCTGCCTGAAAGCATCTACTGCAGATTTATAGCGGTGGGTCCAGCGTTCCACGGCAGGCTTACAGATATTGGCCAGGGCGGCATTACTCTTACTCTTGGTATAGAAGGCATCACAGAACTGATCCACCTCGTGGCTGTAGAAGATGCCTGCTGAGCGCAGCTTCTCGGACAGGTCGTAGATCAGATTCGGGTCGGACACATCCGCCAGCTCTGCGGTTTGGTAATAGGGCTGGAAGGCTTCCAGTATGTCATCCGGTTCGTTAAAAAAGTCCAGCACAAAGGTGCCGGTATCTGCTTTTCCGGGATAGGTACGATTCAGGCGCGACAGAGTTTGCACACACTCCACCCCGCCCAGTTTTTTATCCACGTACATGGCGCAGAGCTTGGGCTGATCAAAACCGGTCTGGAACTTGTTGGCCACGATCATCACCTGGAAATCGTCCGTGTCGAAGGCATCGCGCATGTCGCGGCCTTTCAGATTCGGGTTCATGCCAATCTCGGTAAACTTTTCACCCAGTAATGCGTCAGCATTCGGGTCCTTTTCGTTAAATTCCACCTCACCAGAGAATGCCACCATGGCGTGGATATTGTGATAGCCCTTTTCGGTAATATATTTATCAAAGCCCAGCTTGTAGCGCACCGCCTCCTTGCGTGAGCTGGTTACCACCATGGCCTTCGCCTGACCGTTCAGCAACCGGGCAACATTGTCCTTGAAGTGCTCCACAATCACCTGCACCTTCTGCGCAATATTGTAATCGTGAAGGCGTACCCACTGATTCAGTTTTACCTTGGCCTTTTTGCTGTCCACTTCTTCATCGCTGGCCTTCATTTTCATGGCCAGCTGATAAGCCACCTTGTAGTTGGTGTAGTTTTTCAGCACATCCAGAATAAAGCCTTCTTCAATGGCCTGGCGCATGCTGTAGATATGAAACGCCTCCGGCTTGTTGTCGGCAGACGCTGGCTGAGTGGGGTCAGGCAAGCGGCCAAACAGCTCAAGCGTTTTCGCCTTGGGCGTGGCAGTAAAGGCGAAGTAACTCAGGTTACTGGACTGCTTGCGGGCAGCTACTGCCGCATCGAGGATATCGTCTGGTGTCAGCTCTTCATCGCCCTCCTTTGCATCCAGCATCAGCACCTCTTTCAGCTGGCGGGCGGTGGAGCCGGTCTGGGATGAATGAGCCTCGTCAGCAATAATGGCGTAGTGCCGTTCTTTCAGGCTCACATCATTCTCAATGGCCTTCAGCACGTAGGGGAAGGTTTGAATGGTCACGATAATAATGGGCTGCGCCATGGTCAGCGCATGGGCCAGCTTTTCTGATTTGGAGCCTTCGCCCTCTTTGCGGTTAATGCGGCCTACCACACCATCCACATGCTCGAACTGGTAAATGGTATCCTGCAGCTGATCATCCAGCACGGTGCGGTCGGTAATAATAATCACCGAGTTGAACAGCTTGTCGCCCTCAGCATCGCGCAGCGACGACAATTGATGGGCCGTCCAGGCGATGGAATTGGATTTGCCGGAACCGGCACTGTGCTGAATCAGATAGCGCTGGCCTGGACCTTCGGTTTTGGCGGAGTCGATCAGCTTGCTCACCACATCCCACTGGTGGTAACGGGGAAAAATAAGGGTTTCCTTTTTGTATTTGAGCCCCTCCCAGCTTTCCTTGTCCTCAATCTGCAGGTGCATGAAGCGCCCCAGAATGTTCAGCAGATTCTCCGGCAGCAGCACCTCGTTCCACAGGTAGTCGGTGGCGTACTGATTCACATCCTCCGGCACATCGTTACCGGCGCCACCCTCTTTGGTGCCTTTATTGAACGGCAGGAAAAAGGTGTTTTCCCCTTCCAGGCGGGTTGCCATGTAGACCTCATACTGGCTTACGGCAAAGTGAACCAAAGCCCCCCGCTTAAAGGTTAATAATGGCTCGGGATTTTTGGTGGCTGGGTCGTTCGGCAAACGTGTGGTTTTATACTGTTTGATGGCATTATGTACTGCCTGCTTGAACTCAGACTTTAACTCCATGGTTGCCACCGGCAGCCCATTCACGAACAACACCAGATCAATGCGCCAGCGTTTCGCTTTCGGGTTATCAGCATCCAGTTCTTCAGGCTTAACGCCTCGCTCTGCGGCCCAGGGGCTGTACACCAGCTCGGGAACAACCCGCAGCCGGTTCTTTTCGTATTTGGCGATGGTGTCTTCGTTCAGGTCGTGTTCCGGCTTGAACTGGCACAGGGAAAACCGGGTACCGCGATCCATGATGGGGTGGCGCAGCACGCCAAGGGTACCAAAGGTGCGCAATTCCTTACTGGTGGCGTTGGGGTCGGCTTTTTTCAGCTGGGTGGCAACCCGCTGCAGGAACTTACGTTCGGGATCATTGGGGTAAAGGGCGCAATACTTCTGCCACTGTTCATCCTGGCTATCTTGCACAAAACCGAGCACATCTTCCTCGTACAGCGCCAGTTCCCGGTTATAACCCTCTGGTTTGCCCAGCAGCCAGCCATTGGCCA
>JAWVYU010000011.1:0-33679 GCA_033722575.1 Ketobacteraceae bacterium
CAGCGATATTTTGACTTGTATCAGAGCAAGGTATGGATCAGGTGGGATAGTAACCCCTTCATAACCTGGTGGAGCGATGCCATGAATCTCAGCCAACTGGACAAACAGTTTCCATCACTGCGACATCTTGCGGGAACGCTGGACCGTTTGGTTGAAGGCAGGCTCTGGGCAAAGGTCCTGGTCGGGCTGTTTCTTGGTATTGTAACGGGGGTTCTGTTGGGGCCCGATCTGGCTATCGTGTCCCAGGATTTGTCCCGTACCATTGCCAGCTGGCTTGCGTTACCTGGAAAACTCTTTATTGCGTTGGTGCAAATGATTGTGGTCCCATTGGTTTTCGCTTCCATCATCCGCGGATTGGCGTCCACCTCCGACACCCAGACTCTGAAAACCATGGGTATTCGCAGTGGGTTGTTCTTTCTGGTGACAACGGCCATTGCCTCTTTTATCGGATTAACCCTCGCGGGCATTATCAATCCGGGAGAGTACGTGGATCGCGAGGCGGTTAAGGCAAGCCTGGTTAAGGAAGCACCTGCGATCAGTGCCGGTCCGGTACAGATGCCTTCCATTGAGGAAATACCCCAGACGCTGATGGGGCTTTTGCCCATTAATCCCATGCAGTCCATGGTCAGTGGTGAAATGCTGCAGGTGATTTTATTTGCCGCCATTATCGGCGTTGCGCTTCTCAATATTCCTGCAGACAAAAGCGAGCCTATTTTCAATCTGATTGTGGCGATCCAGGAAATGTGCATGAAAATTGTTTCCTGGGCCATGCGTCTGGCGCCCTATGCGGTATTCGGGCTGGTGGCACGGCTTACGGCCATGGTGGGGATTGATGTGCTGGCCGGGATGTTCGTGTATATGCTGACGGTTATTTTCGGGCTGCTGCTGCTCGCCACCCTGTATCTGGTATTTATCAAAGCGGTTGCCGGTGTGGCGCCCGGCCGGTTTCTGGCGGATAGCAGGGAGCTGTTGCTACTTGCATTTTCTACCTCCAGTTCCGCCGCTGTTATGCCGCTGTCTCTGGAAACCGCCGAGAAAAAGCTCGATGTGCCGCCTCATATCGCCAAATTTGTGATTCCCCTGGGTGCCACGGTGAATATGACCGGCACAGCCCTGTACCAGGGGGTGGCTGTGGTGTTTCTGGCCCAGGTGTTTTCCATCGATCTGGACGCTATGGGTCTGGTATTGGTGGTGTTTATGAGCGTGGCGGCATCCGTTGGTTCTCCGGCCACGCCCGGTGCGGGTATTGTGATTCTGGCCATGATTCTGGAATCTGTGGGCATTCCCTCTGTCGGGGTGGCCCTGTTGCTGGGGGTAGACCGCATACTGGATATGGTGAGAACTACCGTGAACGTTATCGGTGACCTGGCTGCCTGTCTGTTCCTGAAAAGCAATAAACGAATTGCCAGTTTGAACGAAACTCCACCAGTGGAAGGAAACCCTGCACCGGAATCCGCGGGGTAACGCCTGGTGGGAGCAATAAAAATATGACAGAAGTTGCCCATTCTGATTAGAATGCAAGAACTTACTGTGTTAACAGTGTCAAAACAAGGGTTTGTCAGGGTAATCACCACGGTCATTGCCTGATTGTTTTCCTTGGTTCTGTTGTATCAATCCAGTCTGCAAGGAGTTTTTGCATGCGATCCTCCTTTCCCATATTCACGGCCACAGCAGTACTCATTGGTGTTCTGGCAATAGCCGCATACCTGCTTTTGGCGCCTGATACGCCTCCCGTCACACAGCTGCCCGAACCGGAAGTGGAGCCGGTTGATACACCGCTGGATACTGCGCCTGACCCGGGGGAGGTGGCCACCATAGAAACCCTCACCGGGACAGGCTCTGATGCGGATGCTGAGCCTGCACCTGAGCCACCGCAACCGGACTTTGAAGTGATAGCGCCACCCGAAACGCTGGATGACAGTGATACCAGGGTAAAAGAGGCGCTGGTGGATCTGGCTCCGGGATTGACCAAGTGGCTGGTGCCGGAAGAGCAGGTGCGCAAGTGGGTGCTTGCGGTGGATATGCTGGCAGATGGCCGCTTACCGAAACGCTACCGGCCAATGATCTATCCCATGGACAAGTTCAAGGCCAAGGAATACGGCGACATCAGCGTGATGGAGGACGCTAACTACGAGCGCCTGAGTCCGCTGCTGGATACCGTCACCTCCATCAATGTGGATTTGCTGGCAGCTTACTACCGGTCCTGGAGGCCTCTGCTGGAACAGGCTTACCGCCAGCAAGGTGAACCGGGCACCTTTGAGGAGCGTCTGGTTCAGGCCATTGACCGGTTTCTCAAGGTGCAGCCGTTGAAAGAAAAAGGCGTGCTCGTCAGGCCCCATGTGTTTTATGAATATCAGGACGAAGCGCTGGAAGAAGCCAGTGATATTGAAAAACTCGTCTGGCGCATGGGTGAGGAAAATGCCAATCGCCTGAAAGACTACGCCCGCGCCTTCAAAGAAAAAATTACACGTCAGTAAGCAGCCATTTATGAGTGAAGTGATTTTTAACTACGTGCTGGATAAAGTCAGACGTTTTCATTTGAGCCCTGGCAATAAGCTTTCCCATATAGGTACCTACACCCGTGAGCTGCCCATCAGCCTGGACAGGATGTATGAAAACGCCCTGGATGGTGAACACTTGCCTTACCTGCACAGCTCCACTTTTTCCTACATTGATATTCTTGATTCAGGCCCCTGGGGCTGGCGTGCCCGTGCGGGCCTGCAGCCCCGGTCGATATTCACCGATATGGAGATTGAGCTGGTCCTGAATCGTGATGAGTACTGCTGGAAAACCCGCACACTCAAGGGATTGGGCAAAGGCACGGAAATCTGGACCCATGCTATACCCCTGAGCGAAAACCGTATTAAAGTAATCGTTGATTTTTACATACCCAAGGTGCCGGCCTTACTCCGGCCGATTTATGCGGACTATTATCTGTCAACCTACGAACGCCTTTATGACGAAGATGAACAGATGATGTGTCAGCGTCAGGAGGCCCTGGATTTCAAACAGGCGCATAAAAATGCCGGTTCACGGAAGCCGGTTTCGCTGGGTCATGAACGGGACGTGAAAGCAAAAATACCTTTTACCTTTACCTGCAACGGCGAGCGATTCTGCCTTAATGAATCGAATGGCGAACTGGTTGCCTATTCTGCCATGTGTCCTCACATGCTGGGCCCTCTGGATAAAGCGCCCCTGGTGGATGGCGTTGTTGAGTGCCCCTGGCATGCTTACCGTTTCGATGTGTCCACCGGGCAGTGTGTCAGCGGACAGTCCTGCCGGTTAAAACCGGGGCCCATGATAAAAACAGATCCGGAAACACGGGAAGTGACTGCCACTGCATAATAAGACAACTGTGAAGCAAATATGCCTTTGACCAAAACTGATGGACGGAGAAGGACGGAATAAGTGCTGAAGATTGTGCTTTATCTGATGGTCGTGGGCCCCGGGTTTCTTTACTTTTATGTGCTGTCTCATGGTGCCCGGCGACAATGGTGGCAGGATATAGTGGCAGTGTTTCTGGTGGTGCTGGTGTACAGTCTGTTCATCATGAATTTTTATGAAGACAATCGTATCGGCAACCTGACTTTCGTGATTTCAACGCTGCTGTTGTGCCTGTTCTGCTACAAGGGTGTAAAAAACGCCCTCACAAAGGCACGGCGCGATCAATAGAATCCATTTCACAGGCAACACAACGGGGTGCACCCAATGATCGAACCTTTCACTGTTTTCGATGAAGCCACTGCGCCGGAAGAATCCCGGGAAACTCTGGCCGCGGCCAAAGCGGATTTTGGCATGATCCCGAACCTGGAAGCGGTGATGGCGGCAGCGCCGGCACTGCTGTCCTCCTATGTTCACAGCTGGGCACAATTTCAGTCCAGCAGCCTGAGTGATATTGAACAGCAGATTGTTTATATGACGGCGAATTTTGAAAACAACTGTGAATACTGTGTTCCCTGGCATTCAAAGCTGTCACAAATGGCAAAAATGCCACAGGAGGAGGTTGATAATCTCCGCCAGGGCCGCGCTCTTGAGAATGCCCGCTGGAATGCATTGCATCAGTTTACCCGGTCTGTGGTAAGAACCCGCGGTTCCATTGCACCGGCAGACCTTGAAGCATTGCTGGCAGCCGGTTACACCCGGCAACAGGCGCTGGAAGTGGTACTGGGGGTGGCTATCAAGGTCATGAGCAATTACACCAATTCACTGGCCCAGACACCCCTGGATGACGAAGTAAAAAACCTGTCCTGGAAAAAACCCTCGCTGCGTGCCGGTGGCCAGTAATATCATTCACAGTGAAGGTCACAGTAATGGAGAATGCCAGGCGGCCTGCCTGACTCCTCGTCTCTTGTCTCTTGCGCATAATGCACAAGCAAGAGGCGATGTAAGAGCAAGACCAGAGCTGCCTGGCATGTGGCATAACACACAACCCGCTTCAGTGGGCTGCAATTAACTGATCCAGCCGGTCAAAGTCGTTCACCACCCGCCAGTTTCCACCGCCTTCAATGACCCGCTTTTGCCAGGCCGCCAGGCGATGCAGGTAATCCCGTGGGTCGATGTTATCCGTACGCAGTTTGGTAACATTCAGGGCGACCACCTGAATACCCTCCAGGTCAATGGGAAAGTCACGGATATGGCCTTTTTGCAGATCTTCCTCCAGATCCGAAAATACCATCACGTACTTCTCCTGCGCACCGGTTTCGTTGAGATAACCCACCGCCTGCAGAATGGCACCGGTAATATCGGTATGGGCGCTTCCCCGGGATACCGTGGCCACAAAACTGTCCATTTCACTTTTGAACAGGCGCTTCTGGTCATTGGTAACGCTGGGGCGCTCATCGAAGGTGGCTTTGGCGATCACATCTTTTTCGCTGAAGCTGCCACTGTCGATCCGTGCTACAGCGATGGAATCGCCACTGTTCAGGGTAGCCAGCAGATAGTTCAGAATGATCTGGGCCTTGCGGAGTTCCTCGGTATAGGTGCCCGAGGTGTCAATCAGCAGGTAAACCGCTTTATTGCCGGGTTGAGTCTGCCCGCAGGCAGACAAACCCAGTATCAGTATGAAAAGAGTAATTAGCTTGTTCATAAAATCCTCCTGAATAAGCATTAGTGGCTTGTGGTGTTCTCAATCGATTGCTTTGCTTTATTGCGGCTGGCTTCGCGGCTGTGATGCACCGCATGTTCCAGTCGCAGCGGCACTGTGATCAGAATGTCATAGGCGTAAACCAGCAGTTTGCTCAGCTGGTTAGCCAGACCACCCGTTAATCTCAGGGCAATAATGACCGTGCGCAGTATGCCCACCACCAGCACGCCGATGACCGTGCGCGATGCGTGGATAAAGGACTCCAGGGGAATCGCTACGAAGGCCAGTGCAAATGGCAGAATAAAGCCCATCACCATCTGGCCAATGGACGGTATCCAGCGGAATTCCGCATTCACAGCGGTGACTCCTGCCAGTGATTGTTTAATGGCTTCGCGATCCAGCGCCAGCAGATCCCGCATATAGGCCAGCGACGCTTCGATACCGGCAAGAATTGCCAGAATACTGAAGGTGATCACCATCATGCGCCGGCGCATTCTGTCATCCATGTGACCAATGACCGGAAACAGGCGCGTGATGCGCAGGGACTCCAGCAGGAACAGCCCCATGGCAATCTCGATCAGAATAATCACCAGTGCGGCAATATCCGACGTTTTCAGCGTACCGATGTAGCTGGTGCCACCGACCATTTCCGACATGGGTAAGGCGATCAGCTGAAAGTTGATCAGGCCTCCCATTACGGCCACGGCCAGTACCAGACCGGCAGTGACAAACTGCGTCAGGGAAGAGGCGGTCAGGGAGCGCACCACGGCATCCTCGTTATCGCGAATGGCTTCGTATTTCGCCATCTGGTGGTCAATGGCATCGGCCCGCTCCTGGGTAATGGCCACCACATCCCTGGTTTTATTCAGCTTGTTTGCCAACGACCGCCATTGGGGCTGCAGGGCAGCGAGCAGGCGATGTCTTTCTGCACTGGTCTTCTGGTAGGCCTTCATGGTGGCCTGATGGGAGGTCACCACCTCGTTCTTGATGTTTTCCAGAATATTGGCCACCAGAGGATCGCTCTGGGCGGGCAATTCGCTGATGGTCTGCACCACATTCAGCCAGGCGGGCGGCAGCGGCGGCGCGTCGGCAGCGTCCTGGTAATCATTTTCCAGTCGCTCTATGGCATCGGTCAGCTCCCGGTGCAGTGCCGGATAATGGCTCAGGTCCCGGGCCACAATATCGTTGATCCGGGTGAATTCCCGTTCAATCACCTTTTCAGTGGCTTCACGCCCCTGGGCCAGAATAACCTGGCGATTACGCTGAATGGTTTGTGCTTCCAGATGCGCTACGGCTTTGGCTGCCGTACGCATGAACCGGTAAATGCTGCGCCCTGTGGTGGACAGAAGCTGGTGAGCCGGCTGGCGGGCCAGGTACAGCACGGTGATCAGAATCAGCATCCAGACGGCCATGGAGACCCCAGGCTGACTGGACCAAAGTAAAAGCAGTTCGTTAAACATGTTGTATTCCTCAGTGTGTCTCAGATCAGGTTTGTTTTGTGAAACGCAACGCATAAGAAGGATTCCTAAGCGCTTATGGGGCAATTTTCCGATAGGCTGGTGAATAACCGGTGAGTTTTTGAACGCTTTTTCTATGACAGGTGAGAAACCGGTCCTCTGGTTTGGTAGTGATCTGGCGGTATGGAAATCAATGGCTAATTTATTTTGGGTAGAGGATCAGAGTCACTGGATCGACAAGTTTTCCGCGGTACTGCAACGCGCGGACCTTGACGGCCAGCGCAATCATTTGGAGGTCTACAAGTTCCCGGAAGCCGCGAAACAACGAATCGCGTTGATGGACGAAACCCATAAGCCGGACCTTGCGATTCTGGATGCCAATATGAACGGATCCAACCAGGCGGGGTTCGGAGTTGCCCGGGCGCTTCTGAAAAAGTGGCCTGATTTACCCATCCTGTACTTGTCGGAACACAGTGGTACGGATATAGAGCAACAGGCAATGACAGAAAACGACGCCCAGGACTTTATTGCCAAACATCAGCGCAACATTGAGGATGTGCTGTGCTGGCGTATCAAAGCCATCCTGAATCGCCGCCAGCGCCAACAGCCTGCCAGCGGCGATGAACTCTGCAGCGGAAGCCTGCGTATTGACCTGAACAGCTGGGAGGTGTTCTGGAAAGGCCAAAAGCTGATGAACCCCCATAATCCCAAGCGCCCGCTGGCGCCCACCCCGCGCAAGATTCTGCGATATCTGGTGGAGCGCAGCCCGCGGCCCCAATCCACCGATCAGATGATTGATTTGCTGGATGCTGATCCGGAGCGCTTTTCCTGGGCCAACTACCGGCAGCATATCAAAACGTTACGCACCGCGTTTGATGCCGCAGACACCACGCCGGAAGGATTCACCGGTTTATGTCGTCAGGGCAGGGGAATAGTTACCCTGGGTGATGTCCGGGCCTACTACTGGAAGGCCGACCAATGAGCTTCTCCGTTACGATAAAGAAAACGCCTTATCCCGTGATTACTGTTCTGGCAGCGCTTTTGTTGCTGGCATATTTCTATGTAAGTCGGCAGGCGGACCTGATTGCGTTTTACCGGCTGCCCCACGTTGTTTTCTTTTCACCATTCCCTGAAATTCTGCTGCTATGTTTTGCCGGTATTCTGCTGTTGGAGATGCATTATATCCAGCGCCGGCGTCAGCATCAGCAAGCCATGATCAGCAAGGTAAAGCAGCAGATGGATGAACTGCTGGAAAACCGAAAACAGCTCAATGCCAAAGCCCATGTGTATGCGGGGCACGCGGACAAGCTGAAACTCTTTATCAGCGACAAATTGCTGGAATACATTGAATACGACGAAAAGTTTCTGCATTTCAAGAGTATCGCCAGCGAGGTCCGCCATAACGGTGTGATCTGTTACGACAGGATTCAGACCGCCCTGGAAGAGCAGATAGGCCATACCAGTACAGGAGATTCTGACACCCGGCGCCAGCTTGAGGAGGCCCGGGGAAGCTTGCAGTATTTGTGGGATTTGCTGGACCTGTCGACAGCGGACAATATTGCGCTGCACATCGCCAATCAGGTGTGTGAAAGTGAAGAACTTTGTTTTCAGTCTGAACTGAACGAGGACGCCGTTAACTTGCCGGACAAACCGCTGTTCGATCCCGGGGCAGCCCTGATAAGCGCGCTGGAGCGCTGTTTTGATGTGGAGCCCGAGGCTGATGAAGCGGGTAATATCATCATCAGCAACCAGCCCCAGGTATGGATTCAATGTAGTCCTGCTGACCCGCTGCTGGGAAATGAAAATCACATTATTCTGGCCCTGGAGAATCTGATTAATAATGCCCAGTTTTACAGTGGCCGACGGGGTTCGCGCCAGACTGAAAAGCGGGCGGGTATTGCTATTACCCTTGAACAGACCGGCGACTATGTCTGTTACCGGGTTTATAACCGTGGCCCCCATATCGATGAGGATACAGCGCTGAAACTGTTTCAGCTTGGATACTCCACCCGCCGTGCCCGGGAGCATCATGGCAAGGGGCTGGGATTGTATTTCGTCAACGAGATCGTCAAGGGCTATGATGGCAGGGTAAGGTTTGACAATATTTTCAACCGGCCGGATGTGCTTTCCCTCAGGCTGGAACTGGATAACGGTCAGGTGATCACCGATGTGATTGAGGTGATAGTGGCGGGTGACGAGGTGAAATGCCGGCTGTCGGGCGCTGAGAATGTGTGTGATTCACTCTGTTGGGAACCGGAGCACCCCTTGTGTTCTGTGGAAATAACCCACCGCAGTGATCAGGCCACCCGGCGGATTACGGCAGAACAGTTGCAGCAACAGGTGGTGACAGACCCCGGTCAGCCCGCTCAGCCGCGCTGGCAACTGGACTACCAGGCCAGCCGCAAGAACCGCAAGCTCAGCTTCCGGCCGCTGGATGTGGCTGGTGTGCAGTTTGATATCAAGCTGCCTACCTTTCATGCCAGGGTAGAGGGTAACCTGCCGGGTACCAGCGATCTGGAAATGGCAGATGAGGTGGAATCCCTGTCGCGCCGGTTTGCGGTGCCGGACGGCGCTGTGGTTTCGGTTTCACCGGAACGCGCAGGGCGTTAGCCCTGCCAATGGCTTACTCGGAAACAGAAAGCTGGGCGGCCCGCTCCAGGTATTCGCGGGATTTTTCCTGTTCATAACGATGCGCCGCTCCCGCGATACGGCCGCTGTCGCCGGTTGTGATCCAGCGTTTTACGCGGCCTGCGTCTCCCAGGGGGGTCAGCTTGCCAAAGGCGTCCAGCAGCACCATGGCTACTTCGCTGCCTTCAAACTCACTGAGCAGCACCAGGCAGCGACCTGCCTCGGTAAGGTAGCCGGTTTTCGACAGGCCGATATCCCAGCTTTTGCGATGTACAAGGCGATTGGTATTGCCATAGCCCAGGGAGTAGCGCGGCTTTCGGAATCGGGCAGTAAACCGGGGGGTGGTGGAGTATTCCCGGATTTTTTCATATTGCGCAGCGGCCAGCACCATCTTCACCAGGTCTGCAGCCGTGGAGGTGTTTTTTGTGGACAGTCCGCTGGAATCCGCGAAGGTAGTGCTGTCCATGCCCAGAGAAGCCGCTTTTTCGTTCATGGCCCTGACAAACGCCTCCTTGCCACCGGTGTAACTGTGGGCGAGGGTGTAGGCCGCCAGGTTTTCTGACGACATCAGCGCCAGCCTGAGCAGATCGCCCCGCTTGAGTTCTGAACCGATACGAATTCTTGAATAGGCATTCTTGCGGGTTTCGCGATCCGGTTCGGGGATTTCCACCCATTCATCCAGGGACTGGTCGCTGTCCAGCACCACCATGGCGGTCATCAGTTTGGTAATGGAGGCAATGGGGGTTACCCAGTCGGAATGCTTGGAAAACAGAATGTTTCCTGTTTCCAGTTCCACCACAGCGGCCTTTACTGCGCCCAGCTGAATCCTGCTGCGATCCAGGCTGGCCAGTTGCAGCGGCTGGCTGTTGTTACTCTGGGAAGAATTGGCGTAGGCAGGAGCCGAAGCGCCCATTAGAAACATTATGGCTAAGAAAACGGATTTATATAACACGATGTCTGGATAAAAAATGGCTTCAGGTAACAATATATTAGCGCATTCGGGCCAATTAGGCGATACGGGGTAAACAGGCCCTTTATCACTAGCGCCATTCCTCGCTGCCAGAGGGGCCAATGTGCGTGACTTATCCTGTTGTTAGTGTCGACTGATCAAAAAATAAAAATCAAAGTAAAAAGCACCGCCGCACAAATAATTACAGCAAAATAATTACAAGAAGGTAACGCAATGTTGAAGCCTCTGAAGTCATTCTGGTTTACCGCCCTCATTCTGGCATGCCCCCTGGCCTATGGCCTGGACTTCTATCCGCTGGAAACACCCTGTAACCCCGTCTCTGTGAAAACCTGTGCGCTGCCGCTCCCCAGTGATGTGTATGCCAGCCCTGATGAACAGAGTCCCACCGGCATGCGACTTTATTATCCTGAGGGGGTTATCCGTGATGCCTTGCTGGATGAGGTGCCGCCCACCCTGACTCCCCAGACTGTGATTAACGGTTCCAGCGGATATTCAGCTGCCACCAGCGTGCTGTTTGAGCTTGAATCAGAGCCGGACCTGTCCACCCTGCCGGAGGATGGCGGCGAGAGTGTCATTGCCATTAACCTGACCACCGGGGAGCGCGCTCCGGTTCGGGCATTTATCAGTGAATATGCCAGGTCCCGCCGCGTGGCCCAGCCGGCCCAGATTGTGGAAATTTATCCCCGGGCCCGCTGGACGTTCGGTGAGCGTTATGCCGTCTTTCTTACCAAAGCGCTTAAACCCGCGGAGGGTGGGGATTTCGGCACCAGCCCAGGGTTCGCCCAGGCGCTTTCCGCCGATGGCTCGGATCTGGCGGCCTACTATGAACCGGTCATCAGCCAGTTTGAGTCCCTGGGTTATTCCCGGAACGAGCTGATATCCGCCACCTTTTTTACGGTGCGGGATGAAAGGGAAGTGACCGACAAGTTGCTCAGCCTGGGTAAGTACGTCTATGACCAGGAGCACCCCATCCGAAATGTCCGGGTGCGCCACAAGATCTTCGGGTACATCGGCGCCATAGTCACGGGGGAGGTGCTGGTACACAACTTTCGGGATCAGTACGGCGGCATGATATATGACACCAGTGCCGCGGAAGACAACTGGATCCGGTTTACCCTGACGCTGCCGCGTTCGGCCAAATACGGCCCGGTACCGGTGAGTATTTTTTCCCATGGCATCGGGCTGCTGAAAGAATCCGGCAAGGACACGGCCGTTGATAACGCCAGAATGGGCATTGCCACCATTGGCATTGATCACCCCAACCATGGCAGTCGCAGCGTTGAGGATGGTGGCTACGTCATGCTCCGGATGCAGACGCCCTATGTGGAGCTGCAGGTGGGCATGATGGGGCAATCCCCTGTTGACATGATGTCACTGCTTAAAGCCGTGCAAACCAGTATTGCGGAGATTGATGTATTCCCCAAGCGTTTCTGGGCCCCGCTGTTTACCCGGGACATTACCAGCGGTGATGGTATTCCTGATATTGATACCAGCAGGATATTTTATCAGGGGATTTCCCTGGGCGGGGTGCTGGGTTCGGCATTCCTTGCTATCGCGCCGGATCTGAAAGGCGCGTTTTTACGGGTGCCAGGAGTGGGCGTTACCAGTATCCTGTCCGGGTCCGCGCTCTGGGATCCGTTCTTCAGTAATCTGGTGCCGGATATTGCTGACGGTGCCGAAGCGCTGCTATTGAAAAGTGCCATGCAGCATGAAATCGATTACGCGGATGCCATTAACTATGTGCATTACATTCGCAACCCGGCTGATATAGGAACACCCAAGCCCATCGGGATTATTGCCGGTGCCGATGACGGTGTCGTTCCCAATTTTTCCACCATTGCCTTTGCCGAACTGGCGGGTATACCACTGGTGGGAGAAGAGTACTTTTCCATGCCGGGCACATTTCGCAGTGATGATTTTGATAACGGCTTCGGGGTTGTTCAGTATCAGAGGGACCGCGGGGAGCTGAATGATTTCTGGTATGGCATCAAGGTGCACTTCAGCTCCGGAGGTGACAACGTCGAAGAGGATTGGATTAAACGCTATATCCTCGGTACCCACTGATTCCCCTCTTTACACCCCACCGATAATGGCAGCGTAACGGCTGCCATTTTATGTTAGGCTTCTGCGGATGTTCCCACACTGCAGGTTCGGTATTGCCCAGCGGGCAACCGTGTAAAACACCATGGAAAAACTGGCTATCTTTGTTGATGTGCAAAACGTGTATTACACGGTGCGCCAGGCTTACGGTTGCAATTTTGATTACAATGCCTTCTGGAAAACCGCCACCGAAGGTAACAGTGTGAGCGTTGCTTTTGCCTATGCCATTGACCGGGCCGACCAGAAGCAGCGTGAATTCCAGAATATTCTTCGAGCCATTGGCTTTGAGGTGAAGCTGAAACCCTATATTCAGCGATCAGACGGGTCCAGCAAGGGGGACTGGGATGTGGGTATTGCGCTGGATGCCTTTGAAGCCGCGGACAACGCAGATCGTGTGATTCTGGTGTCCGGTGACGGTGATTTTGAGCTGCTGGTGGACCGTATCCGGGGGCGTAAAAACATCCCCGTGGACGTTTACGGTGTGCCCTCTCTGACAGCCGATTCGCTCGTTAAAGCTGCGACCCGGTTTATTCCCATCGAAGGTGGGCTATTATTAGGGAGTCATCGCAAATGACGCGTCGCCAGCGAACCGGCCAAGATGGGAGGAAGAGGTTGAAGAGTAACCCCGCGACATTGCCCAGTGAACGAATGAAAGCCCTGTTTGAGCACTTTGCTGATCAATGGGGCGAGCCTGAGCATCTGATCTGGTTTGACCCTGAGGACACCAATGTTCCCGGGTCACTGGAAAAGCTGCATGTGGGGGTGTGGCCCGCTGCCGACGATTGTGAAGTGAATGCTTTTGTGACCTTCGGGATGTCGGACCTGAAGATGCCGGGGGATGTACCCTACGCAGAACTGCAGTTCGCTGTGCGCGGCCAGCTGACCACCGAAGAGCTTCATGAAGGCGCCCGTTTTCTTGCCAATCTGGCGGAATTTCCATTCCATAACCGCACCGGCCTGGACTGGTGGCGTCGCATCAGTCAGGCGGGCGAGGTGCCTTTCTTTCCACAATCTTCAGGTATCCTGTTCAGGCCACCCTTCAGTGAGGATGATTGTGCCGAATTCACCCGTGGTGACGATGTTATCCGGTTTCTTTTTGTGGTGCCCATGACACCGGAGGAAAACGCACTGCTTGAAGAACAGGGAATCGATGCGTACGAAGAATATATGATCAACAATCAGCTGGACCCTCTGGGGCATCGCTGATCATTTTTCCTCTCATTTGACCGGTCCGGTCTGATCCTTCACCATTATTATTGATACTTTACATCTCGGGGAGGTTGTCATGTCCGCTTTTCTGTCCTCTTGGCATGAAGCTGCAGTTACCAGCCTGGGCTTTTTCTGGATGGCGTTATGGGCGTTTATTCTGGGTTACTTTATCAGTAGCCTGATTCAGGTGCTGGTGACCAGTGAGCGCATGCAGCAGGTCATGGGTAAAAGCGGCCCCCGCAGTATGGCACTGGGAACATTTTTCGGATTTATCTCCAGCTCCTGCAGTTTTTCTGCCCTGGCCACCACCCGGAGTATTTTTCAGAAGGGTGCGGGGCTGGCGCCTTCCATGGCATTCATGCTCGCGTCCACCAACCTGGTCATTGAACTGGGTATGGTGATTGCGATTTTTCTGGGCTGGCAGTTTGTGGTGGGAGAATATGTTGGCGGTATGCTGTTGATCCTGATTACCTGGCTGCTCATCAGGATAACCCGGCCCCGGCGCTTGGTGGCACAAACCAGAGAACGGCTGGGCGATCCCGGTGAGCAGGATTACCGTGCTGACAAAACCTGGAAAGAAAAGCTGCTCAGTGCGGATGGATGGAGAAAGATCGCCCAGACCTATGTGATGGAATGGCAGATGGTGTGGAAAGATGTGCTGATCGGCTTTAGCGTCGCGGGCGTGATAGCTGCCTTTGTTCCGCAAAGTTTTTTTCAGGCGCTTTTTATTGGCTCCGGAGGGCCTGATGCGGCCAACCCGGGCTTTTTCCAGGTGCTGGCCCAGACCATCGTGGGGCCGCTGGCCGCCTTTTTCACTTTTATCGGCTCCATGGGGAACATTCCGCTTGCGGCTGTGCTTTTCGGGCAGGGGGTGACCTTTGCCGGGGTGATGGCATTTATTTTTTCTGACCTGGTCGTGCTTCCTGTGTTGCGCATTAACGCCTCCTACTATGGCTGGAAAATGGCGTTGTACATCCTGGGGTTAATGCTTGTAGGAATTATTGCCTCGGCGCTGATAATGCACTATGCCCTGGCTTACGCCGGCCTGTTACCGGATTTTTCCAATGTGGTGGCATCGGGAGACCGGGAGTACTTCAAGGTTAATTATCAGATGGTGCTGAACATTGTTTTTCTGATAGTGACGGCTGCGCTGGTATTCCTGAGGTGGCGTGCCCGTCAGGAAGATCAGGGTCACTGCCATCATCATGATCACGACCATGGTGGCCCTTCCCTCACCGACAGGGTTCTGAATGTGCTGGTTACGATATCACTGGTCTGGTTGGCAGGCGGGTTAGCTGCACCGCAGTTACTGGGTAGCTAGGAGATCACCACCGGGATTATGCCAATGCTGAATCCAGGAACCGGGAGTAGCCTTCATGGACCTGCTCCGGTGCTTCCCACTGGGGATAGTGACCGATATTTTCCAGGCTGATAATCATCAGGGGTGGGCCCACCACCTCTTTATAACGGGCCACCATGTGAGCTCCCGATACAGGGTCAGCGGCTCCGTTGATCAGGGCAGTGGGTACACGGTCCTGTTTCAGGGCCTCCACCCAGCGCGCCCGGTTATCGCGGCGCTGTTTCATGTAATCAATCAGTTTGTGAAGCGTTCGTCTGCCATTATTGTAATTGATGATCTCCCAATAACCTTCGATCAGCTCATCGTCCGGTTGGGTCTCTTTGCCAAATACGCGGCTCAGGCTTTTTTGCAGCACCCCTTTGCTCATGTGTCGCGTCAGCACCGGGCCCAGTGGGGTGGCCAAGAGTTTTTGTATCGGCCTGGCTCGATGGGTTTCGGGGAACAGGCCGCCATTGAGCAGGCACAGGGAAAGCCAGGGACTGCTGTCACTTTCGATCTGACGTGCCAGTAATTCCTGGGCTACCGTATCACCGTAGTCATGGGACATGACATGATAAGGGGCCAGCTCCAGTTGATGAACCAGCGCCTCAATGATATCGGCCTGCTCCGAAATGAGATAATGATAGGGGTAGGGTTTTTCCGAGTAACCAAACCCCAGCAGATCTGGCGCAATCACCCGAAAGCGTGCTGTCAGCAGCGGCCAGATCCTTGCCCAGTCCCAACTGGAGGTGGGGTAGCCGTGAATCAGCAACAGGCAGGGTTTGTCGCTCACCTCGTCGTTACCGGAGTCAATCACAAAAATGGAATGGCCCTTGATGCGCAGTGTTTTACCCTGGGTTCTCCACTGCCTGGGAGTGTAGGTCATGGCAGGTCCCTGTTGTTGTCTGAATCTACTTAAGCCTACTGCGGCCCGGCTTGTCAATTGCAGCTGCCATTCCGGGTTATAAGCCCGGGGCTTCATAGAGGGAATCTGCCGGCAGCGGGCTGGCTCGCAGGGATTGGGCTAAACTTAACAGAAATCTGATCCAGTCCCGCCATCAGTCGAGAGTTTTTGTGGTCAATGCCCGATGCCATCTTGTTAAGTTTCTGATATTGCTGAGTTTTGCAAGCAGCTGTTACGGGGCTGGCAGTGCACCGGAGTTAACGGCACAAACCCGCCACATCAGCCTTGGCCAGCACCTGTATTATCTGGTGGATCCCACCGCAGAACTGACACTGGAGGAGGTGCGTCAATCCGCTGATTTCAAACGAAATACCGCTGATATATATAACGGCGGTTACAGGAAGGGCACTCAGTGGCTCCGGTTTTCTCTGGATACCCGCCGGCAAAGCAGTGACCAAACGTGGTTGCTGGAGCTGGCGTTTCCCTTTCTCTGGAAAGTGGACCTGTACCTGTTTAACGGTCAGGAACAGATTGGTCATTATCAGTCGGGACAGGCCTACCCTCATAAAAACCGGCTCTTTGAACACGCCAATACCGTATTTCCCCTGACTTTCCCTGCATCGGATTCGGTCCAGGTATTGCTGAAAATAGACACCAGCGGCGCCAAGGTCATACCGGTGGAACTGTGGGACCCGGAAACTTTCGCTACCCATTCTGCCTTTGAGCAAACGCTTTACGGCATTTATTACGGCATCATGCTCGCTCTGGGTCTTTATAATATCTTCGTTTATCTGACAGTGCGCAGTAAAAGCTATCTGCTGTATGCGGCCTACATTTTCAGTCTGGGATTGATGCAGTCCTCCCTGAATGGTTTTGCCGGCCAGTATCTGTGGCGGGAATGGCAAACATTCGCTTTTCTTGCGCCCACGTTGCTGTCTTACTTTACACTGTGTCTGTCGCTGCTGTTTTCCCGGAGCTTTTTGCGCACTGCGGATATGGCGCCGATACTGGACAAGGCATTACTTGTTATGGCGCTTTTTACCGGGTGCTACGCGCTGGCGGGTTACTGGGTGCCTGCGGATGTCAGCCTGCGGCTGCTCAATCTGGTATCCGCTGTGTGGATCGCCCTGATTCTTACCTCCGGCATCGTGTGCATGATCAGGGGGCAGCGAACTGCAAGATTTTTTCTGCTGGGTTGGGCATTTCTTCTGTCCGCGGTGGTGATTCAACTGGCGAATCTCAGTGGCTTGTTGCCCAGCAACCTGTTCACCAATAACGTACTCATGTTGGGTTCAGCTCTTGAAGTGATACTGCTGGCGCTGGCCCTTGCTGACCGTATTAACCAGATGCAGAAAGAAAAGCAGGCGCTACAGCAAACCGCGCTGCAGGTGAGCGAGCAATCCAACCGGCTCAAGGATGAATTTCTGGCGACCATCAGCCATGAACTGCGAACCCCCATGAATGGTGTCGAGGGCTCTCTGCAGCTGTTGAAAGATGAACCACTGTCGGCGACTGCCAGGGAGTACCTGGAGTCGGCCCGCCATTCCGCCCATGACATGATGGTATTGATCGACAGTATTCTCGGGTTTTCCGAAGTGCAATCGGGCAAACTGAAACTGGATATTCGTTCTTTCAATCTGTTTGAAGAGCTGAAAACGCTGGATCAGAACCTGAAGCGCTTTGCCCGACAGAAGGGCTTGCAGTCGGAAACCGATATTCAGCTGGCATCCCACGGTGATTTTCGTGGTGATATCCAGCGGATATTACTGGTGGTGCGTAACCTGCTGGATAACGCGGTGAAATTCACCCGGCAGGGTTCAGTCATATTAACGGTCAGAGAGCTGAGCCTTGAACAGGCATCCGGACGCGCAATGCTGGAGTTCAGAGTGGAAGATACCGGAATAGGCATTCCCGAGGACAAGCTCAATGCCATATTCGATGCCTTTCGTCAGGGCGATGGTTCCTTCAGCCGGGAATTTGGTGGCCTGGGTATTGGGCTGGCCATCAGCAAGCGCCTGGCGGAAGCTATGGGCGGGAGTATGACTGTACAATCCAGTGACGGACAGGGCAGCACCTTTGCGCTGCAGATTCCGCTGGAGGTGGAACAGGCAGACAATAGCGGAGATAGCGCAGATGTGGTGCCGTTATCCCTGCCGAACACGAAAGGCGGTCAGCCAGTGGTGCTTGTGGTGGAGGACAATCCGGTGAACCAGATGGTGCTGAAGGGCATACTCAAAAAACTGGGGGTACGGGTAGCCACCGCACTGAACGGCGAGGAGGCGGTAGCCCGCTATCTGGAACAGGCACCGGATCTGATTCTGATGGACTGCCAGATGCCGGTGATGGACGGGTTTGAGGCCACCCGGAAAATCAGGGCGCTTGAAAATAACCAGCGGCATACGCCGATTGTTGCCGTAACGGCCAATGCCATGTCCGGCGACAAGGAACGTTGTCTGGAGGCTGGCATGGACGATTACATGGTTAAACCGGTTAACCGGGACAGTGTTGCGGAACGGGTTGTCCACTGGCTGCCCGGTTTTGATCTGAACCTGTCTGCACCTACCAGGGCGTGCTGATTCTAGTAGGTTTTGATGAAGGCGATAGTACGGCTCACCAGTTCATCGCGAATCTCGTCCCGCTCCATATAGGCTTCGTGGTAGGCATCCTCAAAGATCACTGTTTCGAAAAATGGCGCATTTACCGCATTGGATGCAAAGGTGTTCTGGCCCCGGGTGCCCACAATCCAGTCGTCTCCCGACTGGAACATCAGCACGGGAATCTGTATTTTTGCGGCCTCTGAAGCACTCCGGGCTTTGAAGGAAGCCTCATAGGCTTCCTTGCCAAACCCGTTGGTAATGCCCCAGGTGGCGCCCGGACCACCGGCGATCAGGTGCTGGTTCTGTTCAATGACTTCGTTGTAGGTGGTCCATCGCTTCCAGCTCTTGGTAAGAAACTCCGCTTCAAATTTGTCCGGCGAGCGGTGATCAATCAATACATCGGGCTCTTCCATATCCAGCGCATAGGCCTGGCCCTGGCCGATATTGGTAAGAAATTTTGCCAGTGGGTAGGCAATGTTTTCCGGAACTTTCGCCGGATGGGTTGTCAGTAATTCCATCATGGGTGATGAAAGCACAGCCGCGTCGAAATCAAATGGGTATTGTTCTATGTATTGGGCTGCTACATTGCCACCTACGGAATGGGCGAACAGATACAGACTGTTATAGGGCTTCGCTGCCACAAACCGGTCATAGAATGTTTTGGCATCTCTGATGTAATTATCAAAATCGCGGATATAGATCTTGCGCCTTTCCTGATCGCTGCCGTTCAGTATCCTGCCTGAATTGCCGTGCCCGCGGTGTTCCATAATGTAAATATCGAGCCCCAGCTCTCTCAGGTCATAAATCAGTTCGGCGTACTTTATGGCGGTTTCATTCAGGCCGTGAAGCATCATGATGGCACCGCGGGCATTGTCTGCCGGAAAGTATCCATAGGCAATCTCGATGCCATCCTCACCTGGAAAACTGCCAAACTCTCCGGCATTAAAGTAAGGCAGAACTTCGTTCTGATAATAGTCACGAAACGCCGCGACTTCTTCTTCAGGATCCAGGGGCAACTCGGGAATCTGTACTTTGCAGGCGCTGAGACTGACAAGCAGTAAGGTTAAAGCACAACGGAAAACGGTCTTGAAAATCATGTGTCCATACTCTCTGAAATCAGGGCCGACACAAATGAATGTCAGCAAGGCGTGAGCAATTTAGCAAAAACCCGCGGGCTAAACTGTTGATCCCTTGTAACAATTGGTATGCAAAGGGGTTTGCAGGTATACAGGCCGGGCGGTCATGTTCGCCCCCGGCTTTTTATCCAGAACTGATGGTTTAGCAGCGGCCAGATCTGCGTTAACCAAGCTGGAACATGTCTCTGGCATTATCCACCAGATGCTTCACACCCGGGTGTTTCAGTTTTCTTTCCGGGGAAATACCGTAGAACTGCTCGCCGACCTCCCGGGTTCTTCCGATAATCGCCACATTGTACTGTTCGGTGACATGCTGCTCGATGATCGTTGGTGTACAGAACACCCCATACCCGGACTGCCCGAAGAACTTCATCAGTGCACTGTCATCGAACTCAGCCACTATCTGCGGATTTATCTGCAGTTCGTTAAACCAGGCCATCAGGTTGGTGCGTTGCGTGGATTTGTCACCCGATATCAGAAACGGCTCCTGATCCAGGGATTCAGGAAAGCCTTTGCTCAGGCGTTTGGCGTTTCGTTTGGTGCTGTAAAAGGTCAGCCCTGTGTCGCCCAGCTGATGACTGTAAGCCTTGATGGGGGACCCGGGCGTCAATGGGCGGTCAGAAATTATCAGGTCCACCTTGCTCAGGGCCAGTTCAGCCAGCAGTGAATCAAGATCGCCTTCACGGCAAATCAGACGAATGGGTTCCTCCATGGCAAAGCAGGTTTTCAGCAGATCAAAACTGAATACCTTGGGAATCACATCCGTTACTCCGACTGTAAAGATAATCTGGTGTCCGGCCTGCTGATGATTCAGTGCCTGCTGTAATTCATTACCCAGGGAAAAGATATCTTCCGCATAGCTGTAGGTCATTTTACCCAGTTCGTTCAAAACCAGCCGTTTGCCTTTGCGGTCGAACAGCTGGTTTCCCAGATAGCCTTCAAAAGCCGATAGCTGACCGCTGACCGTTTGCGGGGTCAGGTGCAGCATTTTCGCGGCACTGACAATGCTTCCTTCCCTGGCGATGACGTAAAAGTAATAGAGGTGATGATAGTTTAATTGCGCCATGGCTTTGCCTGTAAGGAAATATCGAGGATACCGCTCAATATAATCGACTTATATTGTTTGGGGCAAATGGGCAGCAGGGCGGTCAGAACTCAAAAAAAAGCCCTGCAATGGAGTCATTGCAGGGCTCAAGACCATGGAGTTGATGCAGGAGGGCTAGTCCTGAGTCAATGAAACCTTGATGTCGGATTCGATCTTTATTTTCAGTCCAAGTTCATCGGCGATCCGGAGCAGCTCTATAGTGGATAACCTGGCGTCGTTCAGTTCCCTCAGCTTGGATTCGGAATAGCTGTCTGGATTTCCCTGCCGGATCTGGCTGGCGAAATTTCTTTTGCCATGATAGCGGATGTTGTGCTGGTAAAGCTCAAGGAGCTGCTCGCGTGCTTCAGCAGCGGTGAACTCGCCCTCTATCAATGACAGGGCGTGTGAAGCCTGCTGTTGTGGTGCGCCTTGGGTTTTCATTACCGATAGCTCCTGATTCGTCAAAAGATTTTAATTGACCTGAATCAATGCTACATGAAAGCAAATACAAGTCTACTCGATTATATCGAACCGGTTTTCAGGTTTTTCCTGATAATGCTTCAGTGTCCGTTCAATAACTCAGGCGCTTTTTCCGGGCTATCTTCTGTACCTTTCAGCGATTGGTTGTGGCGGGCCGCTCTCCTTGCCGTGGTTAAACGGCGGGCTTTCCTGGCGGGAGCCCTGTCCCCGGGCGGCGCCTCATAAACCATCTGATACATGAAATTCACTATGCTTTCCGAGGTTTTTGGCAAGGCATAGTACATGGCAAGTGCCCCCAGACCCATGGGTCCCACCTTGCGCTTGTTGCGGGTAATAATCATATCCAGCATCCAGTCCACCGCTTTTTCCGGTGACATGGCCGGCGTGTATTTGTAAATCTTCGTGGGGGCAATCATGGGGGTGCGGACCAGGGGATAGTTAATGGTGGATACCGTCACCCCGGTGTGGGCAAGTTCATTCGCTGCTGCCCAGCTCCAGCCTTCCAGGGCCCACTTGGAACCAAGATAGGCAGAGAAGCGAGCGGGATTGGCCTGCACTCCCACAGTGGATACGTTGATAATGTGGCCATCGCCGCGCGCCAGCATGCCCGGCAAACAGTTCAGTATCATGCGCACGGATCCGAAATAATTCAGCCTCATGGTGCGTTCATAATCATGAAAACGCTCCAGACTGAACTTGACCGAACGCCGGATGGATCGGCCGGCATTATTGATCAGAATATCGATGTGTTGGTGTTCCGCCAGAATGCATTCGCAGACCCGGTCACAGTCATCCCCGTCCGACAAGTCAGCCGGATAGACAAAGGCTTTGCCGTTTTGCGCACGAATGGCGCTGGCGATGGCGTCTAGCTTGTCTCTGGAGCGGGCCACCAGCAGGACTATGGCGCCGGCCTCTGCCAGACGGTGCGCAACCTTTTCGCCAATCCCGGAACTTGCCCCGGTCAGCAGGACCACCTTGCCGTTTACCCGCTCACGCAAGGCTTTCTCCGGCTGCAATACGCTTTGGGTGTTCCATTTCCAGTGGTCCCTGGCGCGCCTGAAATAGGGTTTGACTTCCGGGCGGCGAAACAAGACCTCCTGCTGTTTTGCAGTGGCGACGTCAGGGGCTTGCGGATGAGCCCGGGGAGACAACTGTTGTTTCCAGTATGACCACAGCGCTGGCATATATTCGGGCAGAGCTGGCGGCACAATGCTGCTGTCGGAAAGCGCACTGGCGGTATGAACTCTGTCATAAGTGGTGGCATTGGTGATGTAGTGAAGTGCTTCCGGGGCAATATTCCAGCGGTGCATCAGCTTTTTCACCCATGACAGATTGGCAAAGGCGGGGAGTGCCTTCTTCGGCAGCAGATTCAGCAGACCATTGGGGATATGAGCCGGAAAGGAGGGCAGCCGGCTATCCTGCTGTGACACCAGATCCAGCAATTCGCCGAGACGGTAATGCCGGGAGTCTGTCAGATGAAAGCACTGGCCGTCGTATCCCGGTTTGTGGGCAATGTGCACCAGCGCGCTGGCTACATAATCCACCGGTACGATATTGAACTGGCCGCCTTCAATGCCTGGCAGCGGCATGTTTGGAGGCAGATACCGGGCCAGCACCTCCAGCAACTGAAACAGATAGTAAGGCCCATCCAGCTTGTCCATTTCCCCTGTGTTCGAGTCACCCACCACCATGGATGGCCGGTAAATGCGCCAGGGCACCCCGGCTTCTTCCCGGACACATTTTTCCGACAGGTGTTTGGTCAGAAAATACGGATTCTCCAGTGGCCCGGCTTCTGCAAACATGGCCTCGGTAAAGGTGGCAGGGTATTGGCCGGCTACCGCGATGGAGCTGACATGGTGAAAACAGCCCGCTTTCAGATTGCTGGCAGCTTCCAGGGCGTGGCGGGTTCCGTTTACATTGGTCTTTTGCTGATGCTCCGCCGGAGCACTCAGGTCGTACAGGGCTGCCAGGTGAAACAGGTGATCTATCCGGCCTGTGAGCCGGTGCTGGTCGGTTTCTGTCAGGCCCAGGCCGGGGAGGGTGATGTCTCCTGGCAATAGTCTCAGTTTATCTGTGTCGGCTCCCAGTTCGCGGCGAATGCTTGCCATTTTTTGCTTCGAACCGTCGCGAACCACGGCGTGGATAACGGCACCGGGTTGACGGAGCAGCTCCCTGATAACATAGCGTCCGATAAATCCGGTTCCACCGGTGACCAAGTAATTCATGCTGTGACCCCGTAAATAACTAACAAGTGTTAGTTAAAATATTTCCGCAATTGATTTATGTCAACCGAATAATGGCTATTGTAGGTATTTATATCTTCTATTAAACTAACAGCTGTATGTTTAAAATGTGATCACTGACATGGTTCCTGGATTCACTGACACCCCCGCCAGGCGCGGCTCCCGCTCCGAGAGAAAGGAGGCGACACGCCACCGGATTCTTATGGCTGCGCTGCAGCTGGTGGAGTCCGGTCGGTCGCCGGGGGAACTGGGGCTGAGAGAGGTGGCAAGAGCGGCGGATATGGCGGCGCCTTCCATCTACAATCATTTTCCTGATATGGATGCCCTGGGGCTGGCTCTGGTGGATGAGTGCCTGGCCCGGTTGAGATCAGTGATGCGATCTGCGAGAAAACAGATGGCAGAAAACAATGTCCAGCAGGCGCTGCGCGTGCTGTTGCAGGAGTTTGTCCGCTACCTTAACCAGTACGAAACTGTATTGCGTTTGCTGATTCAGCAATGGTTCAATCCCAATCCTGATTACCGTAAAACCATTCGCAGGGAAATGTCGCTGATGCGCCAGGATCTGGCGGAAAACATGCAGCATTCGGCGTCCCGGGTGGGAATGAAGCAAACAGATTTCGCCGCGGAATCCGACGCCATATTCTCGCTGCTCATTACCTATATTCTTAATGCCATGGATCTGGATGCGGAAAAACGCCGTGAGCGGTTAGCCTTGCTGGAACGGCAGGTGCTGATGGTTATGCGGGGTGGGGCGGCCTGGCAAAGGTAGTGCGGTTGCGACCGTTCTGTTTGGACACATAGAGCGCGTCGTCTGCCTGTTGCAACAGGTTTTCAAGGCTTTGCGGCATATCAGGGTCCAGCATGGCCACACCGATACTGGCGGTGAGACGCACGCCGATCTCCCGGGAATGGTAAGGAGTGGTCTGAATGGCGACGCGAACCCGCTCGCAGATGTCCTCCAGTTGCTGTTCGTTGGCACCCGGACAGATAACAGCGAATTCCTCTCCGCCATAGCGCGCAACGATGTCCACATCCTGGCGGGTCTGTTCCTGCAGCAACTGGCCCACCAGCTTGAGACACTGGTCGCCCACAAGGTGCCCATAATCATCATTCACCTGCTTGAAATGATCGATATCCATCAGCACCAAGCCCAGGGGTGTTTGCTGGTGCCTGGCTCGCTGGTATTCTTCCCTGAGTTGCTCATCAAAGTAGCGGCGGTTATACACGCCGGTGAGCGCATCGGTGATGCTGAGCGTTTCAAGCCGCTCATTCATCTCCTCAACCTGTTCCAGTGCCGTTTTCAGTTCAAAGGTGCGTTGTTCCACCATTTTTTCCAGTTCAATATTGGTCTGAATCTGGGTTTGCACGAGCTTTTCCTGGGCCTCTCTGGCTTTACGCTCTGCTTCCAGGGCAGATGCCTGTGCCTCCAGTTTTCCTTTGCGTTCGTTATTTACCTGCTGCGCCATAAGCAGTGCATTTTGCTGGGCCCGGTGACGTTTGTGTCTCTCTATCTGCAGGCGTTTGGCCAGGGTAATGGCCAGCAGCACCACTTCAATGGCTGCCCCGATCTCCTGAATATGTACGGTGAACAGGTTGCGCACAATCAGGCCATTAATCATTAAAACAAACACGCAGGTGCCCACCAGCAGCACCACCCAGGCAATGGTAAAGATCGGTGCGATTTCATAGCCTTTTCGCCACAGATGAATTCCCACCCACAGACCCACAATGGGGGCGCCGATGGCAAGGGGAATGATAACCGGGCCCAGGGTGGCTTCAGGTATCAGAAATGACAGCAGAAACAGGGCACCCCAGGCAACAATGATGGCCATTGCCAGGCGGTGAAAGAGCGGGGCGGTGAGTTTCAGTTTCAGCAGTTCGTCGATAAAGGCAGCAGCAGTGACGAAGGTAATGGCGGCCAGAGTGAACTGGCCGTTATCCAGCAATGGTGCCGAGCTGCCGAACAGATACTGGTGTGCAAAGCCCACCATGCAGGCCTGGAACGCGGCGTTGCTGACCACGTAGGCCACATACAGCAAATAGGCGCGGATTCGGGTGATCAGATAAATAGCCAGATTGTACAAGGCCATCACGCTCATCATTCCCAGCAAAAACACATGCAGCGTGAGCCAGTGCTGATCACTCAGGAGAAACGCCTCGGGCTGCCATAAGGTGGCGCCCAGCTGTAAGGAGGTGTCGGTTTGGATATGGAGGTAGAGTTCGGTGGCCGCGTTCGCCGGCAGCGACAGGGGCAGGGTAATCAGGCGATGCTCTATTTCCCGGTAGTCGACCGGCGTCACAATCCGGTGATGCTTTTCCTGAATAACGGTTGCTTCCCTGACCAGATACAGATCAACCTTGTCCAGCAAAGGGGAGTCAAACACAAGGTAACGTTCCAAGGGGCGGTTAAAAGGGTTCACCAGCGTGACTTTCAGCCATAAGGAGTCTGTAACGTAACCGGCAGGAAGTGGTCTGTCAGTGCGCCATGGCGGCTGAAAGCCGGGGGAAAGGATCGTGTTGATATCCAGCGCGGCATCCGTTCTGAACCACTGGTAATGAAGCGTCAGGTTGATTTCCGTTTTATCCAGGGTGACCGGGCTTTCTGCAGATGCATGCGTCATCCCGCTGCAGATTAACTGAATAGCGGCAATCAGAATCATCAGGTAAAGCCGCCCTGAGCGGAGCCTGGTCAAATGCGTGCTGTTTATCGGGGAACAGATCATGGCAAACCGCGTGGGTTATGTCTTTTCCTTGGTATTCAGATGGTTGCAGATGGACGGCTGTATATTGTTTTGCCATCAAAGTATGGACTATCATTGATCAGGTTACCAATGGGATCGGGGGCTGGCATTATTATTCAGGAAATCGTTGACCTCAGGGAGTGCCCTGAACTGACACCGGAAATTGCCCGTTATCATCATGATGAGTGGGGTGAGCTTAATCCCGGCCAGAGGCTTGAAGACAGAGTGAGAGCGATGGAAGTCTATCTGGAAAATAAGCTGATACCCACGATGTTTGTAATGCTTCTGCGTGAAAAGGGTGATGCTGAACAGCCTGTCCGTTTCGCGGGGACAGCAGCACTGATCGCCTGTGATATGGACACGCATCCGGAACTTTCTCCCTGGCTGGCCAGCGTCTTTGTTTTGCCGGAGTATCGCCGCCAGGGTATTGGCTCAGCGCTGGTGGAACATGCAATGGCGCAGGCTGGAGCGGGCGGTATCGGGGAACTGTTCCTGTTTACACCTGATCAGGAAGCCTTTTATCAGCGGCTGGGATGGCACAAATCCAGTAGCGAGCGCTATCGAGATATTTATGTCAGCGTGATGCAGGCCCGCCTCCGGGGACGGTGACAATGAAGCTTGCCGTAACTTACACCACGATTCCGGCCTATGGTGAATTAACCAGCCTTCACTTTCAATATGATCAGCTGCGCAGTGTCCATGCCAGGCTCTGGGTGCATGTGCCGGGAAGGGGGTCCGCAAGACCCTGGTGGCTGGATTACGGTGAGCAGGCCTCTGAGCCGGAATATCTGAACGAACAAACCACACGGATCATCAGTAATCTTGTTCAGGGAATGAGGCTCGAAGCGGTGCCGGACTTTGCCGGTGGTGAACAGGAGGAAGCAGATGAATCAGAGCAGGCAGGCGAAATAAAGGAGCTTGAGTTTCTGGCAGGCTACAACAGGGTAAAGTATGTCTGGTGGAAATCCCTGCCCTCACAGTGGCAGGACTTTAGCCCGCTACTGGCGTTTTTTGATGGGTTTATCGAAGCCAGACAGCCTTGAATGTCGCCGGCGGCGACCTGTGACAGGTAAGAAAAAGTCATGCCTTTAGCCAATGGCTGCCTGGAGAAGGTGATGCGCCCATAGTGAAGCCAGGGCGCAAAGAACCCCCAGATGTGTCTAATCGCACCCGAGTTTGTCGGAAACTTCCACGAAGTAATACAGCGAAAATTCGCCGAACGAATACAGCGGATTGTCCAGGGAGTAGCTGCCGTCTTTCACGGCAGAGGGCTTGGTAAGGCCATAGCTGATGCGAACTGCACTGGAAATATCGTCCCGGGCTGCCCGTTTCAGCAGTCCCACCAGTGATTTTTTGCCCTGGGCAGAAATCTCATCCGTGTTAAGACTGTGGCGATACTCCTCACTGGTGGGGTCGCCCACATGGTGAAAATCATGCTTCAGCGTCACGGCGTAGCCGTTTTTCTTGGTGGTGAATATGTAGTCGTAGTGCTTGTCCAGCGGTTTCTCATATTTTACGCCGGACAGGAAGTCGATGTGGCAGCCTTGTTTGTTACGTATTAGCTCCAGGATTGCATTGCCTTTTGTGGCCTGTATTGCAGCATAGTTATCGTCCATTACCTTCCAGCGGGAGTCGCTGGTATCGAACAGGGGGTTGTTGATGATCTCCTGACGTGATGCTGCAAAGGACGCAGTGCTCAGCAGCAAAGTGGTGGCAAGCACGAATAACGATTTCTTCATAAAGCACTCCTTGACGCAATGCACTATATCTTAACCGACTGAGCCAAGGATGACAGTCTAATTTATGACGAGATTTCATGGGTTTGGCTTTGCGGCCCGTGACTCGTCTGCAGAGGGTGCCGGGCGACAGCGGAGGACTGCGTTGGCAGCCCGCCGCGGAGGGTGCCCGGAGTGCTATCAACTGCCTTCGATACGAAAACCGATTTTCAGTGAAACCTGATAATGCCCCACTTTTCCATCAACAATATGGCCGCGGGTTTCGGTGACTTCGAACCACTCCATGTTTTTGAGTGTCTTGCCGCACTCAGCCAGTGCATTCTGAATGGCTTCATCGATGCTGTTTTTTGATGAACCCACGACTTCGATTTTTTTGTAGGTATGGTGATCTGACATGGTGACCTCCTTTTTCAAACTTGACTCATCAGTATAGCGTACGGCGCACAGGGACTTCTAACGCTGTCTGGCCGGGGTAGAGCTGACAGCGCCATCTTTTTTCTCAGGTCAGGCTGACTATGTAGTGGCTCAGGGGTGGCTTTGTGCTCCAGAGTGGCTATGCCATACCCTCAGTGAAACCATTGTGTGTTCATGCATGGGTGTCCTGGACAATTCAGAGCGTTTCTCATGAGAGAATACTCGCTCGATTGAACAATCACTTTCCTGCAGAAGCTAACCAGGACGTGCTGTAACACATTGATATATATGAATATATTATTATTTTTGGGACAGCTTCTCGTGAGGTTCAGAGACGGTAGTGTTGTGAAAAATGGCTGTGGGCAATGGGTAAAAACTTGAGATTGTACACTTCGTGTCCAACTTTGCCTGGACAGAAAATAGCCTTTTACAAATACTGTGCGGGCCGGGAAGCTGCTGATATTTGCCAGGTAAAGGTTCGTTCACTGAAACTGTATAAGAGGTAAAGTTCATGAAGTGGTTCAATTTTGATAAATACTTTGTGGTGGTGCTTGAGGACGGCGATGTCTACGGACCGGAGAGCAATCTTGAATACCGCGCTGCCGAGCCTTCAGTCCGCCTGTTCGACAAGAGCCACATTTACCGCAATAACGATGGTTACCCACTGCTGGCAGAATCCTCCCTGAGTACCCTGGCACGCCAGGCAGAGCGATGGGGTACACTGGATCTTGCCGACGGCTCAACACTGGAGCCGGAGCTGACCGCCGCGCTTTACAGGTTCACCTACACACTACTGTTGAATTCCGGTGCACTGGTTCAGAAAGAAAGACAGCTTGCGGCCTGATAAATGACGCCGAAATGAAGCCGGGATTTATTTGATCCCGGCTTTCTGTAGGATAACGGCAGGCAGATAGCGAGGTGAAAACGCGCTGTTTTTCTTTACCCAGTTTGAGCTTTTGGCCTGTTCGTACCCCGGAATTTCTGGTTGCATGGTGGCGTTATAGTCTGTCGCGCAGGAATTTTTGAACCGCTGAAAGCCTGATGGCTTGAAGTCAGCGTCGGTCACTGTGTCTTTAAGAGCGATCACCAGGGCATAACATTGGCCATTAATTACCCCTCACAAATCCGCAACCCTGTGCTTTTATTGAGCGGTGGGTGAGGCTATCCACGCAGTCTGTGAAGCCCGCACCTGATCAGTCACATCAATAACAATGAATTCTGATGAGGTTAAATCAATGTCTATCAATATGCACAACGGGTTGTGGCGTGGTTTGCTGTTGCTTTGGGTTTTCGCACTGGGCGCCTGCAAAGATGCACCGCCGGAAGGTCCGGCAGCACCGGGTCCTTACAGTCTCTGTTCCTATAAGAGCAACCTTGGCGCTTCGGGCTATGGATCGGCGCGTTTATCCTATCCCTGCGATTCGGAAGCGGAGCAACTGCCCGCCGTTACCTTGACCGGCGGCTACACCAATATCAAGGAGCAAATGTACTGGCTCGCGGATCACCTGACCCGCCACGGTTATATCGTGCTCACTGTTACCCCGAACAATGTGTTTGGTGGTGTGAGCTTCTGGGAAAGCGCTCACCAGTCCGCTTTCGATCAGTTGCACGAAGAAAATCAGCGGGAGGAAAGCCCGGTATTCGGGAGAGTCGACACGGAACGCATTGCGTTGGCCGGCTACTCAAACGGCGGTGCGGGTGCCATCCGGGTTGCGAACAGGGAAGGGGCCAGGGTGAAATCCGTGGTGGGTATGGCACCCTATTTCCCGCAGTTTGGTACGCCGGAGTTCCCGGGATTGATGGCCAATACCCTGACTCTGGTGGGGACACTGGATACTACTGCGTTTCCTTTTGTACTGGAATCCGCTTTCGAGGCCTTGCCCGATACGGCTCAGCATGCCTTTGTGGAATTTCGCTGGGTATCTCACTTTGACTGGATTGCCTTGGGGCGCTATCACAACAAATTCAAACTGCTGATTCTTTCCTGGCTGGAGCTGACGCTGAATAACAATCCCCAATATGAAAGCTATCTTTATGGCGAGCAGCATCAGCAGCATCTGGATATGGGCTGGTACCGGGATTACACCTGGCGCGGACCGGTGATGATCAGCAACACCATGCACTGACGGATTTACGGCAGAACATTGTGCTTGGTATCCTGTGAGTCCTGAAGCAGCGGGGTTCACAGGATTATGTCAGGTTCAGCACAACAGAGCGCACCCTCACGGATTTCATTGTTCCCATTGGGCCTGATGGCCGCACTGCTGCCATTGGTAACCATTCACCTGAGCCTGTTTTTTTCTTTGTACCAGGGGCATCTGGAGGTCTGTAACCCTTACTGGGTATCCTGTCACAGTGTGAGCGCTACCGGCCGTCACGGCGTGGCTTACTTTGTTTTCAAAGGCGGCATGATTTGCGCAATGAGTTTTCTGGCGGTTTTCTGGCTCATCAATAATGTGTGGCTGCGCCAGCGGGTGGGCTATTCGGGTCGTTCGCTGGTGTGGCTGGGTGGTATTGCCAGCGTGGCGCTGGTGGTTTATACCCTCAGCCTGGGGCATTCAGGTGGGGCGTTTTATATTCTGCGCCGTGCCGGGGTTGTCACTTACCTTGGTCTGACTTTTATTGCCCAGTCTATATTAAGTTACCATCTGAGCCGTCACCCTGATCACACTATGGCGCTGGCAGGAAAAAGATTGCTCCGATTCTGTCTTTCTGTTCTGGGGATCGCGCTTTTTACCCTGGTGCTGGATGGGCTGCCCATGATCAACTATGAACCCCTGGAAGATATGGTGGAATGGATTCTGGTGGTGCTGCTGAACATTCATGCCCTGGTGGTTGTGTCTTTGTGGCGCAGGGAAAAACTGACATTGCGGCTGGTGGCGGGGTCTGGCTAGCGAATAAATTCCGGGCTTTGCTCGTCGCAATGGACTGACACAAAATACCGTGAAAAACCAGAGGCGGCATGTCAACAAAGACAGCAAAATAACAGGGAACAATACCGTAGAGAGAGGGCATACAGGCAATGGCAAAGGATCTTTTTATTACCTATGCAAAGTACAATCAATGGATGAACAGGAGTATTTACACCACCTGTAAAGCACTGGGCCAGGATGCCATTGAAAAAGACCAAGGCGCTTTTTTTGGTAGTATTCTGAGAACCCTGAACCATCTGTTGATTGCTGATATTTTCTGGCTGACCCGCTGCAGTGGCGACGCCTCACTGGCGGCCGTTTATGATGCCGAGGGTAATGCCATACGGATCAGGGCCCTGGATCAGCTGGTTTATGCTGACATAGAGGAACTGGGTGCAGCACGGGCGGCACTGGATGACAAGATCATTGGCTTTGTGGAATCCCTACCGGAGGATGCACTGAAAACGGATATACAATACCGCACCTCCCAGGGGCAGACTCTGGCGAATCCGCTGGATGTCATTATGCTGCACTGGTTCAATCACCAGACCCATCACCGTGGGCAGATCACCACTTTGCTCACACAGCAGGGAGCGGAGGTGGGGCTGACCGACCTTATCTACATCAAGGATCTGGTGAACTGACCGGAGAGCTTGCTGGCGTCAGCGAGCGGATGTCCCGGAAAGCCTGATACATATTTACTTTGCCCCAGCCAAAAACCGGATCTTTTTTGCCAAGGGTGCGGTAGTTGCTGCTGTTGCGAACCAGGACGTTAATGATCTGCTCCCGGGTCAGGCCGGGATTGGCGGACCACAGCAAGGCAATCATGCCAGCGGTAGCAGAAACGCTTTCCGATGAGGATTTGGCGTGATCTACCACGAAATCATTTTCCACCCCACCGTGGGAGTTTTCTCCCAGCACAAACCGGCTGCCGGTTTCCTGTGTGTCAGCCAGGCCGGTGGTGCTGATGGTGGATGGCAGGCTGGCAGGAAACACAATCTTGACGAAGTCACGGACAAATGCGAAGGATGTTCCCGCAGCGGAAATAAACAGTTTGTCGAACGAATTGAAGTAATCAATGGCGCGCTCGATTTCGTGAACATGAATAACGGTTCCCATCGATGAGCTGATAATTCTTACGGTGGGGTCTTCTGCCAGTGCGAGGATGCTGTCAGTCACGCCCTGATACTGGGTAGGCAGGAACCAGAATACAAAAGGCGATGCCCGCACACTGATGATATTCACGTGGGGTGCCATGTTGTAAACCCGCTCAAGTTGTCGGGTGCCGTGGGAATACATGCTGTCGACGGAGGCGAGAATACCGTAGAGGTCGTAGGGCTGCGGATGGGGGCCGTCTGGAACCAGGTCTGTGGTACTGAAAGGGCGATAATAACCCCTTGCCTCGAAGGTGCCGTTCCCCTCTGACACATAGTCCACCCATTCGGGAAACACGCCATTATCGATAATCGCCACGCCCACTGTAGGTACTCCGAAAAAAGTAAACTCCCGGTAAATATCTGCCACGCCATGGCGCTCCATGATATCTGCCACGTTCCCGTTAACCTGCCGGACATAATCCGGGTAGGGCAGTGTAGCGGTGTCTGGATCATAAAGACCGGGATTAATGGAGGGGTCCTTGATTTCACGGAGTGGCTGCACCACTGGAGGAGCCTGCATTGACACCACTTCATCAAAAACTTCAGCCTCCGAGATGGGCGCCAGATATTTGGGTTCCACAAACTGAATGGCAGGTAACGAGCGTATGCGGCCCAGCGCATTACAATCGAAAAGTTCAATGGTAAGTATGCTCAGACGATTTTCACGGCTGACCACCCGCGCACTGTCCACAAACGCGGACTCAATGATTTCCTGCAACGCATCCACCCGGGTGCGGTTCCCGGCCGTGTCGCCGGCAATAAAATCCGTTCCCAGTGAAAGCAGACGGTTATTGGCTTCCAGGCCGGAGCAAATGGTGGCATCGGACGCCTGGTTCCAGTCAAACATTACTTTGACGTCGGCGAGCGGGTCCTGTTGGGAGCGGTCACTGGTGCCTGGCTTGTCGTGAAAGGGATCCTTGCATCCCGAAAGGGTGCTGATCACTAAAAGGAAAACGGTGTAGCATATTGGGCGAAAAGGCATGGTAATAGCGAACCTCTTGTTATGGTTTTGGAGTCACTATCGGCAAAGGGTGCGGCACTTCTATTGTAGAACTCTGAAGGACATTTTGGAGGCGCGTTGGTTGTTTTTATGTATAAATACCATCGGTTCGCGTTTTAATATAACTATCAGTAAAATTTGAGTTCGGGCACTTAAACAGAAGCTCAGGTGTCTGCTTTTACTGGATTTGATCAAAGCTGTACTGACGTTTTTATTGTGCTGACGTTGTTATAAGGAGCCTTATGCTGATTGGCCTGGAAGCCATTTTACCGCTGTTTATTATTATCGGCTGCGGATATCTGGCACGCCGCACACTGCTGGATGAATCCATGCTGCCAGCTGTTAATGTGTTCGTTTATTATTTTGCGGTGCCCGCCTTGCTTTTCCGGGCTGCCATGGAAATGTCGCTGGAAGGCGACATCGAAAGTTTGGCCCATGCGGCGGTTCGCCTGCGGGGCGCATTCGCCGGCGAGAGTATCGAGGACGAGC
>JAWVYU010000012.1:0-32791 GCA_033722575.1 Ketobacteraceae bacterium
GGGTGTAGAGCCCGATTTCCCTAAAAAGCGCAAGCTGGCCCGTTATATACAGGGATTGGGGGAACTGCATGGTATAGAGTCCGGCAAGCCAGATGGTTATTGGGGCCCGCAAACGGAGTTTGCCTTCGATCAGCTTTACGAAAAACTGGAACTGGACCGTGAGCCCAGAACCTGGCGGCCAGAAGACATTGAAGCCAATGCGGTTAATCCCAACCACTGGCCCAGCCAGACCCCCGAAGCCAGTATCAGAGCGCTCTACGGCGATGTGAACAGTCATCAGGCCCGGCTGGAATTGCCTTATCCTCACAAGCTGGCATGGAATACACGCCAGATAATCAACAGCTACTATTGCCATGAAAAGGTCCACGACAGCTTGCAGCGGGTTCTTGTGAAAGTGTTTGAAGCCTACGGGCCTGACGCTATAAAAACCCTGAACCTGGATCTCTGGGGGGGCTGTCTCAATGTCCGTAAGATGCGGGGTGGCTCACGCTATTCCATGCACAGCTGGGGGATAGCGGTGGATTACGACCCGGACCACAATCGTTACCGCTGGGGAGCCGACAGGGCGGCATTTTCCCGCCCTGAATATGATGAATGGTGGCGTTGCTGGGAATCAGAAGGCTGGGTCAGTCTGGGCAGGCTGCGGAATTTTGACTGGATGCATATCCAGGCGGCCAAACTCTGACGACACACCAGTCTTCACAGATCTCAGATTTCGATCACATCAAAAGGAACCTCAGGGTTGACGTCGGCCTCATAATCCACCCCGGCCACGCCAAACCCGAAGAGTTTGAGGAATTCATCCTTATATTCCTGATAGTCGGTCAGCTCCCGCAGGTTGTCATTGGTGAGTCTGGGCCACAGGTTTTTGCAATGGGTCTGGATATCTTCCCGCAGTTCAAGGTCATCCAACCGCAGGCGATTATTGTCATCCACCTCGGGAGGCTGGCCGTCCTCACGGTAGAGGCGCTCGCGGAACATCCGGTTGATCTGCTCAATGCAGCCTTCGTGCACGCCTTCTTCGCGCATTTTCTTGAAGACCATGGCAATATATAAGGGCATGACGGGAATAGCGGCGCTGGCCTGGGTTACCACGCTTTTGAGCACTGCAATATTGGCACTGCCATTCAGGCTTTGCAGCTGTTTATCGATGGCATGGGCAGCACGGTCCAGGTCCTTTTTGGCTTCGCCCAGGGCGCCTTCCCAGTAGATAGGCCAGGTCAGCTCAGTGCCAATGTAGCTATAGGCCACGGTTTTGCAGCCCTCCGCCAGCACATTGGCATCCTGCAGAGCCTGCATCCACAATTCCCAGTCTTCGCCGCCCATCACAGTCACGGTGGCTTGCACTTCTTCCTCGGTGGCGGGCTCCACCTCAGCCTCGAACAGCTGATCCTTGTTGGTATCCACTGCTGTGGCTCTGTAGGTATCGCCGATGGGCTTGAGCACTGAACGCACCACTTCACCGCTGTCGGGCAGCTTTCTTACCGGTGAGGCCAGTGAATACACCACCAAATCCACCTGGCCAAGGTCCTGTTGTATCAATTCAATGGTTTTCTGCTTCGCTGCGTGGCTGAATGCGTCACCATTCAGGCTTTTGGCATACAGCCCTGCGTCGTGGGCAAGCTTCTCAAAGGCAGCGGAATTGTGCCAGCCGGCGGTGCCGGGCTTTTTCTCGGTGGCGGGTTTTTCAAAAAACACACCAATGGTGGCGGCATCGCAGCCAAAGGCGGCGGTAATGCGTGATGCCAGCCCGTATCCGCTGGATGAACCAATCACCAAAACCTTTTTGGGACCGTTTTTGATTTTGCCCAGTGTCCGGGTGTACGCAATCTGCTCCTGCACATTGGCTTCGCAGCCCACGGGGTGGGTGGTGGTACAGATAAATCCGCGGATCTTTGGCTTTATGATCATTGCTGGCCTCAGTTTGGGTGTTGGACGACGGCCCACAAGCTTAGCCAAATTTGTTCACAGGGAAAAGAGTAGGGGCTTTGATCCCAAGGAAAGAGTGCTACATTTTATGTCTGTAACCAGCCCCTGAACGGACGCTGTTGCCCTTGCGCTATCAGCGGCCGGTGTTGGTATACTGGCCGGTAACCAAGTCACAAGGAAGAAAGGACGGACCATGAGTAACCCTGCTGGGGACGCAACTGATTTTTATCTGGTACTGAATTCCGGGAGCTCGTCGATCAAGTTTGCCGGGTATCGCAGCCAGTCTCTGGAGCGCTGTTTTCACGGTCAGATTGATGACAGGGGCGATAGTGGCAAACCGCTGCTGTCGGTAAATGACGGGAACCAGGATCAGGAAATGCCTGTGGAAAGGGCAGATGATAAAGAAAATGGCCTGACGGTGGCACCCATACTGGATTGGGTGGAGCAGAATGCACCGGGCGGGCGCCTGGCAGCGATCGGCCACCGTGTGGTGCATGGTGGTGAGAAATTCAGGGAACCGGCGCTGATTGACCCTGAGGTGCTCAGTGCCATTCAGGACTGCTCCCGTTTTGCACCGCTGCATAATCCCAGTAATCTGAAAGGAATCCGCGACTGTCAGTCCAGATACGCGGATCTTCCCCAGGTTGCCGTGTTCGATACCGCGTTCCATCAGTCGCTTGCTCCCGCAGAATATATGTACCCGGTACCCCGGGAGTGGTACCGGAATCACGGGGTACGTCGTTACGGATTTCATGGCACCAGTCATGAATACGTGTGTCAGCAGGCTGAGAAAGCGCTGGGGCTCGCAGCGGATAGTGGTGCCTTCATCAGTTTGCATCTTGGTAATGGTTGTAGTGCTGCGGCAGTGGCAAACGGTAAAAGTGTGGACACTACCATGGGGTTAACGCCGCTGGAGGGAATGATGATGGGAACCCGCAGTGGCGATATTGATCCCGGCTTGCCGCAATTTCTGTGTCACGAACTGAACCAGTCTATCGATGAAGTCACCCGGGCACTGAACAAATCCAGCGGCCTGTTGGGAGTTTCAGGAATCACCAGTGATATGCGCGGAATACAGGAAGCCATGGACAGCAATAAACCACAGGCCGCACTGGCATTTGATATGTTCTGCTCCCGGGCGGCAAAGGCCGTTGCGGGCATGCGTGTGTCGCTGACGCGTCTGGATGCGGTTATTTTCACCGGCGGTATTGGCGAGCATTCCGCCCGGGTCCGGGAGCGCATTGTGTCGCTGCTGCCCTGGTTGTTGCCGCCCCTGGATTCTAGTGCAAACCAGCACCACGGAAAGGATTCAGGGGGAGTGATTACTGCTCCTGATCAGCGGAAGAAGGAATGTTGCGCCCTGGTGGTAGCCACGGACGAGGAAAAAATGATTGCCCACCATATACAGTCACTAATGAATTCATCAGGTAAGGAGTAGCCCGTGAGCAAAGTACTATTTATGGCCCCCACCCGTAGTGGGGTTGGTCTCACATCGATCTGCATTGGCCTGGTCCGGGCGCTGGATCAACAGGGTATCCGGGTAGCTTTTCTTAAGCCGGTGGCCAACGGCAAAGTGAGCGATAAGCATCCTGACCGTTCCTCGGCCATTATCCGCCGCACTACGCACCTGAACCCACCCACACCGCTGGCGCTGGATGATATTCGCGACGAAGTCACTGAGGGCGACGACGAAATGGTAATGGAGCGCGTGGTGGGGCTTTATCAGAAAGCGCTGAAAGATTATCAGGAGTCCTTTACCGAGAAAGAGGCGGTTGAAGTTGTAGTGGTTGAAGGAGTCAGCAGTGGTGACGATGAATCCCTGGCCCACTTCCTGAATACCCAGATGGCCAAAACCCTGGATGCCGAGGTAGTCCTGGTGGGCTCACCAGCCGCCAGAACACTTGAGCAGCTGAATGACGAGCTGAAGCTCACTGCTTCCCATTATGGTGGCGCGGAGAGTGACCATGTGCTGGGCGCCATTCTGAATATGGTGAATGCGCCCACGGACCGTTCCGGACTGATCCGGATCGAGCTGCTCAGACCCACCGACAAGCCAGAGCTTGATGAGGATAAAATCAAAAAGTCCTGCGATGTGTTTTCCAGCGATAATTTTAACCTGATTGGCAGTATTCCCTGGGAAATCGACATGACCGCCTCCCGGGCTGATGACGTGTTCGGCTATCTGGGAGCCCAATACCTCCATGAGGGTGATGCCGCAACCCGCCGCATCAAGCATGTCATGATTGCCGGTCAGACAGTGCAGAATTTTGTTCATACGGTGGCGCCGGGCACCCTGATTTTTACGCCCCATGACCGGGAAGATATTGTGGCCGCCGTGGCCCTGGGCGTGCTTCATGGCCTGGATGTGGCGGGCATTTGTCTGACCGGCGTGGAAAAGCCGGATCCGGCAATTCTTGGCTGGTGTAAACCGGCCATTGAAAAGGGGCTGCCGGTGGCCTGTATCGATACCGATATCTATCATGCCGCCACCCTGTTGCCGCGCTACAGCAACAAGGTGGCAGTGGACGACGTGGAGCGGGCCGAGGTGATCATGTCCCGGGTGGCCCATTTTCTGAACAAGGAATGGCTGGCAGAGCGGCTGCGTACGGAGCGTTCCCGCATGCTGACGCCTGCGGCATTCCGGTACGAAATTGTGCGTCGTGCCAAAGAGGCTGAACAAACCATCGTACTGCCTGAAGGGGAGGAACCCAGAACCATCAAGGCCGCTGCCATTTGTGCCGAGCGGGGCATTGCCCGCTCGATTCTGCTGGGGGATGAAGACAAGGTCCGCTCCCTGGCGGAAGCGAATGGTGTCACCCTGCCTGATGGTGTTGAAATCCGGGATCCGAAAACCTTTCGCGACGACTATCTTGAAGATCTGCTGGAACGGCGCAAACACAAGGGTCTGACAGAAGAAAGGGCCCGTCAGGCGCTGGAGGATAATGTGGTGGTTGGTACCATGATGGTTGTGCATGATGAGGTGGATGGCCTGGTTTCCGGTGCGATTCACACCACCGCCAATACGATTCGCCCGGCACTGCAGTTAATCAAGACCCGGCCGGACGCCATGCTGGTATCGTCGGTGTTTTTTATGTGTCTGCCGGACCAGGTGATTGTGTATGGAGACTGTGCCATCAATCCCGACCCTACCGCCGAGGAACTGGCGGACATTGCGGTACGTTCAGCAGAATCCGCCAAGGCATTCGGTATTGATCCGCGGGTGGCTATGATCAGCTACAGCACCGGCGAATCCGGCCAGGGCGTGGATGTGGACAAGGTGCGCGAGGCCACCCGGCTGGCGAAGGAACGAGCCCCCGATCTGCCCATTGACGGACCGCTTCAGTATGATGCCGCCATGATTGCCAGCGTGGCCCGATCCAAAGCACCCGACAGCAAGGTGGCCGGCAAGGCCACGGTGTGTATTTTTCCTGACCTGAACACCGGCAACACCACTTACAAGGCCGTGCAGCGGAGTGCCAACGTCATCAGTATCGGCCCCATGCTGCAGGGTCTGAACAAGCCAGTGAACGACCTGTCCCGGGGCGCTCTGGTGGATGATATTGTGTACACCATCGCCATTACGGCGGTTCAGGCCCATTCGGCCCGGCACGTGCCGGAGCCGGAAGCAGAAAAATAGGCTTTCCCAGGTACTGCTAAGCCACAATATTTTTGTGGGATAAGCCCGGAGGTTGGTCTAGACTGACGGCTATCGGTTACTGTCTTAAGGACTGTCAGTGTACCCATGAGTCTGGCCAGTTTGTTTGCCCATTATACGCCGGTAATGGCCAATATCGGTTTGCTGTCGCTGGTAGCCTGGATGTTCAGCTTCAGAAATCGCCGGTTCCGTCCCCTCAATCACGGCGAGGGGGCGCTGAGCCGGGTCAATCTGGGGTTGTTGTTCGGAACGGCGGCCATACTGGTGATGCTCATTCCCTTTCAGCTGCGGGAGGGTGTTTTTGCCGACACCCGCGGTGTGCTGTTGCTGGCCGCGGGGCTTATCGGGGGCTGGCTTTCTGCCCTGGTATCCGCCCTGATGGCAGCCGGCATCCGTTATCTTATGGGGGGAGAGGGCGCATTTGCCGGTGTGCTCTATATCTGTGTGTTTGCAGCCACCGGGGTGGCTGCGCATCGTTACTGGCTCTCCCGGCACCGCTTTCAATTCCGGGTCTGGCAGGTACTGGCCCTGTGTGTGGCTGCCACGCTGCTATCGCTGTCCAGTGTGTTGCTATTGCCCGAAGCGCTGCGATACCCCGTGTTCATAGAGTTATATCCTCCCATTCTAATCGCCAATACCGCAGGGGCTGTTGTGCTGGCCGGCTTTCTTGCCTGGGAAGACAAACGGCAGCAGATTTACGGCGAGCTTGAGACTTCGCAGCGGGCGCTCAAGCACAACGAGCTGGTGCTCAGGGGGGTGCTGGATTCCATGCCTGCTCAGGTTGCCCTGGTGGATAATCAGGGTGTGGTGAAATATGTCAATTCTGCCTGGGAGCGCTTCGAACCGGCTTCCAAAACGCCGGAACAGGGTCACTATCTGGGAGTGAACTACCTGGATGTGTGCCGCCTTAATCTGGGTGAGCCGGATTATGAGGCTGCCAGTCAGGTACTGAAAGGCATGGAAAAACTGCTGGGCCCCGAGGCCGAGCCTTTCGAGCAGATTTATCCCTGCCACTCCCCCAGTCAGCAGCGCTGGTTCAAGCTGATTGCCAACCCCGTGTCGGGGGTTCCCGGTGTCAGCGCGGTCACCCTGCACCTGGAGGTGACGGAGCTGATTCTTGCCCAGATGGATCTGGAAAGGGAGAAAGAACGGGCAGAATCTGCCAATGTAGCGAAAACACTGTTTCTTTCCTCCATGAGCCATGAACTGACCACGCCGTTGCATTCCATTCTGGGTTTCGCCCAGTTGTTATCCGGTAGCAAAGAAATTAAGACATCGCCACGGCAACGGGAAAGCCTGCAGCAAATCCTTGACGCTGGAAAAACCCTTCTGGAACTGGTCACGGACGTGCTGGACTTTTCCAAGATAGAGCTGGGCAAAGACCACCCCAGGATGGAATCCGTGCCTCTTGGCAGTGTAATCGATAACAGTGTCGGCCTGATCCGATATGAAATCATGCGCAGGAATATCCAGCTGAAGGTTGATACCGGAGCCTGCGATTCCCTGATGGTGCGTACCGATCCCCGGCGACTGCGGCAGGTTCTGGTGAACCTTCTCACCAATGCCATCAAATATAGTCCGGATGACGCGCAAATACGGTTGAGTTGCCGGAAACAGGGTGATAGCTTCATTCGTATCCTGGTAAAGGATCACGGCATGGGTATCCCTGCTCACCGGCAGCAGGAAGTCTTTGAGCCCTTCTCGCGCGTAGGAAAAGAAACGGGAAATATTCAGGGAAGTGGTATAGGCTTGACCATTGCCCGGCGCATGATGGAATCCATGGGGGGTACCATTGATTTTGACAGCCGGGAGGGGGAGGGCAGCTGCTTCTGGATAGATGTCCCCTGTCAGGTGGAACAAAGGCTGGAGGTATAAAACGGCTTCCGGACGGAAACAGTTTCTATACAGGATCTGGAGAACCTTTCACACAATGACTTCCGCTAACACCATGGATTCTGACGGACAGAACACAAACGCACAGGAAGAGTTGTCCCCCTCTGACATTGTGATCGGTATCAGCTCCTGCCTTCTTGGCGAAAAGGTCCGGTTCGACACCGGCCATAAACACAACAGCTATATCACCCAGACCCTCGGTAAGTACTTCCGCTTTCATTCCTTCTGCCCGGAAATGGCCATTGGCCTGGGCACACCCCGTGAAACTTTGCGACTGGTTCAGACAGACGACGGAATACGCTGTGTGGGCACCAGAACTGACACCCTGGATGTGACCCGTCAGCTCATTGAGGTTGCCGAGGCACAAAAACCCTGGTGGCAAAATCTGTGCGGCTACATTCTCAAAAAGGATTCACCCAGCTGTGGTATGGAAAGGGTAAAGGTATATAAAAATGCCATGCCGGAAAAAAGTGGCGTGGGGCTTTACGCGGACGTGCTGCAATCCGAATTCCCCAGTCTGCCCGTGGAGGAGGAGGGTCGCCTGGGCGATCCGGTGTTGCGGGAAAATTTTATCAAGCGGGTGTTCGCGTTCCGCCATTGGCGGGACCTGCTGGAAGAAGGGCTTTCCATGCACAAATTGACGGATTTTCATGCCCGTTACAAATACGTATTGCTGAGTCACCACCAGGAGCGCACCCGCGCGCTGGGCAAGCGGCTTGCCGACGCCGCCAGCGAGCCCATGGATGAGGTGGCAGATTGGTATTTTGCAGAGTTTATGGCGATTCTCAAACTCCGTGCCACCCGTAAAAATCACGTCAATGTGCTGCAGCACCTTCAGGGATTTTTAAAAGAAGATATCGATAAAGAAGACAAAAAAGAACTGAGCGAAACCATAGAGGATTATCGTCAGGAACTGTTACCGCTGATTGTGCCGGTTGTACTGCTGCGTCATCATTTTCGGCGTCATCCAAAACCTTTTGTGGAAAGATCGAAGTATCTGCAGCCGCATCCTTCAGAGTTAATGTTATTGAATTCCCTTTAATGGCTGTATACAGAGTTTCAGACAGTGAGTGATCTATGAAAATATTCAGGAACAAATCTGTGGTGATTACCGGCGCTGGTTCCGGTATGGGGCGTGCATTGGCCATGCAGCTGGGCAGCTATGGCGCCAATGTGGTTGCCACGGATATTGATGAGGAAGCAGCGCAGGTGACAGCCCGGGAAATCAAGCGCAAGGATGGCCATGCCAGCTATCATCCGCTGGATGTGCGGGACCGTGATGCGTTCAGGTCCTTGCTGAAGGGCGTGGTGGGTGATTACGGAACCCTGGACTATCTGTTCAATAATGCCGGTATTGCGATTTTCGGAGAAGTTCGTGATCAGAGCGAGGAAGACTGGCAACGGGTGATAGATATCAATCAGATGGGCGTATTGTATGGCACCCTGGCGGCCTACGAGATAATGTGCCGGCAGGGGTCCGGGCATATCGTGAATACCGCCTCCATTGCCGGGTTGTCTGCGACCCCTCTGTTGACGCCCTACAGCATGACAAAACATGCGGTGGTGGGGCTTTCCATGTCCCTGCGGGAAGAAGCCAAAGGGCTGGGGGTCAAGGTAAGCACGGTATGCCCCGGACTGATCCGCACCAGTATTGCTGATGGCAACTTTGCCCGTGCCAGCCATTTTCCGGATGCCTTCGGGTTTCTGGAAGAAAAACTCAGGATCAGACCCCTCAGTGCCGATGAAGCGGCAAAATATATTCTGAAAGGGGTGAAGAAAAATCAGGCCCAGATAATCTTCCCGGCCCATGGGCGCTCCATGGTGAATGCCTACCGGTACCTTGCCGGTGTTAACAGCAGTGTCCACCAGTTGCTGCTGAAGTTCTACCGCCGCGATTACCGGCATCAGTAACACGCCATCATGCCATTTATTCAACTGCCATCAGGACAACTGCATTACCGTGACGCCGGAGAGGGCAGCCCCCTGTTACTGTTGCATGCCAATCCCGGTGACAGCCGGGATTTCGCTGCCGTTATCAACGAACTGGCGGGGCATTATCGCGTGATTGCCCTGGATTGGCCGGGCTACGGTCAGTCACCATTGCCCACGGATCCTGCCCCCGCTAACGTTACCCTCGGTTTTTATCAGCAGGTGCTCGAAGAATTTATCGATGCCATGAACCTTCAGGGTCTGGTGCTGGTGGGTAATTCCGTGGGTGGACTTTGCGCCGTGGAATATGCCGCCCGGCATCAGGACCGGGTGATTGGCCTGATTCTGGTCTCTCCCGGCGGCTTTACGCCTCATAATGGGATCTCGAACGCCTTTTGCCAGCTGCAGGGGAGCCGGTTTTCATTGCCTCCCTCACTCTGGGCGCGGCTCTATCTGAATCGCTGGAACAGTGCCACCAGAGCCATGCTGGAGCGGGCCCGTACCGAGCAGAGTGCTGCCGATACCAGACAATTGAACCGGGCCCTTTGGCGCGGCTTTTTGTCACCGGAAGGAGACGTCGTTAAATCCGCGGCACAGATTGATCGTCCGGTATTACTGATGTTTGGCCAGCATGACCCTGCCATATCCGCCCGGCGGGACGGCAGGGCCGCCAGCCGGGCATTCTCCCGTGCAGATACACTGGTGTTGCCCTGCGGCCATGCGGCATTCGCCGAATTGCCGCAAGAATTCTGCCAGCATGCCATGCGATTTCTGCGTCAGAAGGTTAGTCTGTCAGCTGAACCGGAAGGGCAGGCAGAACAATGAATATTACCAAATGGCTGGTGGGGCTGATTCATAAAGTGGTGAGCAGCCTGGACACCGAGGCACTGGGCAGTGCCATCAATGACGCGTTGCGAAAGAATCCGGAGTTTGTGGCCAATGTGGTGGGGGCGCTGGACCCCAAGCCCTTGGCTAAATCCGTCAACGAACTGTTACGGGAGCACCCCGAGCGTATCATGGATCTGGTGGCGGATATCGACACCCGGTTTGTTTCGGAGTTCGTCAATGATTTACTCACCCGCCGGCCGCGATTCTTTTCCTATTTGCTGGAATCCATAGACCCGGTGCTGATTGCCAATACCTTTAATCACCTGTTGCGTGATCAGCCTCAATTCGGCGCCCGGCTCATAAGTGAACTGGATCCCGGGCTGCTGGCGGTGACGGTAAACGGCTATATTGAAGAAAACCCGCAGCTGTTGCCTGAACTGATCAAAGGGCTGGACCATGACGCGCTGGTAGCGCTGATGCGACAAATACGATCCGAGAATGGGCCGCTGATGGATGAACTGGCGCGGGCTTACCTGGGAGAAGAGGGAGAAACAGCAAGAGGCCTGAATGTTAAACAATAACGACGGCGCAGCATGTCAGTGCGGATCTCCACAACAACAAAAATCGCCGGATCAAAAAATTACGTGTGATGTCCACTGCAAACTATTATCTGTCCGGTGAGAGGTCACGCTGATGGGTTTTTATGATGACAGAATATTGCCCCATGCCATTGATTTTGCATGCTCGTCGCCGCCCATCATGGAACTCCGGGAAAAAGTGGTGCCTCTGGCAGAGGGCGAGGTTCTGGAAATCGGTATGGGGTCCGGTATCAACCTGTCGTTGTATATCCCTGACAAGGTCAGGCTGGTTTGGGGGTTGGAGCCGTCGCAGGCCATGCGGGAAAAAGCGCGGCCTCAGGTAGAATCTGCCCCGTTTGAGGTGCGCTGGCTGGATCTTCCTGGCGAGGAAATTCCGCTGGAGGACGAATCTGTAGATACGGTACTGCTGACCTATACCCTGTGCACCATACCTGACTGGCACAGGGCCCTGAAGCAAATGCGGCGGGTGCTGCGCCCCGGGGGCAGGCTGCTGTTCTGTGAACACGGCAGGGCACCGGACCGCCGGGTGGAAAAATGGCAGGACCGTCTCACCCCCGTGTGGAAACACCTGGCAGGTGGCTGCCATCTGAACCGGCCTATTGCGGAGTACATCGAATCAGCCGGATTTGTCATTGAGTCCCTGGATAACCTGTATGCCCGCAAAACACCGAAATTTGCCGGCTACATGTATTATGGATGGGCATCCCGCGGGGTATCCTGACCGGTGGGCCCGCTCAGTTATCTGATACCGACGCCATGAATACCCTGGCCGCGTTACTCTGATTGTCCCTGCGGGCAATCATGCAGGTGGTGGTCTGGCTCCATTGCCGGGGTAGCCGGTGTACTTTGAGTCTGTCCATTCCGGTAAAAGTCTCCACAACCGACCGGGTCACCAGTCCGACCCCCATGCCGGCTGCAGCACAGCTTAACAGGGTGTGATAGGAGCCGATCTCCACCACCTGATAAGCCCGCTTTCCCTGCGCCAGCCATTGCTCCAGCCGTTTTCGGTAGGCGCACCTGGCATTGAATCCCAGCAGCGTCGGCGACCCTTCCAGCTGATCCGGGTGCCGGACGGCTTTATGACCGGAGTGAGACACCAGCACCAGCGTTTCCCGGATTACCGGAACACTGCAAAGGCGTGGATCCTCGGGCGGATCCGCCACGAAAGCAATATCCAGGGTGCCTTTCAATACGTCCTCAATCAATGCGCCCGTGGGCCCGGACTGTAAACTGATTTCTACCGTGGGATAAAGCTCGTGGTATTCGCTGAGCCACCGGGCCAGCCGTGTCGCGGCCACGCTTTCCATGCTGCCAATCAGCAGCTTGCCCCTTGGCATAGTGTGCTGAAGCTGATTTACCGCTTCTTCCGCCAGGTTAAGGATTTTTTCCGCGTAGCCCATTAATTGCGCCCCCGCCTGGGAAATCGTAAGCCGGTTCTTTTCCCTCACAAACAACGGCGTTCCCATTTCGGCTTCCAGTTTTTTAATCCGTGCAGTGACATTGGAGGGCACTCTATGTAATCTGGCGGCCGCCGCACTGATGCCGCCTTCCTCAACCACGGTTCTGAAAACAGTGAGATCAGACAGTTCCATTCTTTCTCCGATGCTCTTTCAATAAATGTGAACAAGCCATTCATTATTATTCAGTATCAGTGAATATGCAAACTTGCTAAGCTGCGGCTATCTGACAATGGAGACGAGGGAACCTGAGCATGGGAACAAGCGTGATGAGAGGCTACGGTTATGGGTTGCTGGCGGTGGCTATCTGGACCGGATTTATTCTGGCGTCACGAAAAGGGGGTATGAGTGCCCTGCACTATACCGATATGATGGCGATTCGCTACAGTGTTGCCAGCCTGGTTTTGTTGCCATGCTGGTGGTTTGGTCAACGTTTTAACCTGTTGGCGCCGCGATTTGTGATCATTGGCATGGTGGGGGGGCTGGCTTACGCCATCTGCGCATTTCAGGGGTTTGCTTCCGTGCCGGGCTCCCATGCAGCGGTATTGCTTGCCGGCACCATGCCACTGATGATCATGATACTGGGAGCGCTGATTAACCGGGAGCGTCAATCAGCAGTACGCTGGGCGGGCGTGGCGGTTATCTCTTTGGGGATTCTTGCACTGGGCGGCGATACTTTTCTGGCATCCGGCCAGTTGGCAGCGGGGCACGGCTGGTTCCTGCTGGCCGCGTTTTTCTGGTCGCTGTTTTCTGTGGGCGTCAAACGCTGGCGGATTACGCCCTGGCAGGCGGTGGTGTCCCTGGCGTTTAACACCAGTACACTGTATCTGCCGGTTTATATCCTGCTGGACCTGGGTAATCTGGGGGCCGCTTACGCGGAAGATATTCTCCTGCAGGCGGTATACCAGGGCATTCTGGCCACTATTATTCAGATGTTCTGTTATGTGAACGCGGTACGGCTTATCGGGCCATCCTCCATGGGATCGCTGATGGCACTGGTCCCCCTGTCAGCAGGCTTGCTGTCCGTGTGGCTTTTTTCAGAACCTGTAACCGTTGCACTTGTCACTGCGTTATGTCTGGTAAGTGCAGGTTGCTGGCTCGCTAACTATTCACAATCCTTTACCATAAAGCGGAGATCTTCATGCCCTACATCAACATAAAAATCACCGATGAGCAGGTTACCAGTGAGCAAAAAGCTGAATTGATAAGAGGTGCTACACAGCTGATGGTGGATGTGCTGGGTAAGAACCCCCAGACCACCTTTGTGATCATTGATGAAATCAGCACCGATAACTGGGGGATCGCAGGGGAGGTGGTTACCGAGCGCCGTAAGGCGAGGAGGTGATGATCCCTGCTATCATAGAGAACTCCACGGAAAGGTGTAAGTGGCCAAAATGCCGTTGTTCTCGCTTTGCAGAAACCCCCACAGGGAAACCCGGTGGATACTCACTCCCACCAGGCCGGCGAAACCTTCTTCCTCGGTGACGCCGCCGCCCACCTGGAATGCTAACGGGGTACTGAAGTTTCTGGCGATGTCCCGGTAGCTGTCCGACAGCTTGTCGTAGTCGTCAACCAGGCGGGCATATTTCTGTTGCAGGGCAACCCATTTTTCGGAATGGGTTTCGAAATCCTGAACCAGGTTGCTGGACTGGTTCAGCACCCCTTCATAACGCAGCACCAGCTGGTAGTAACTCTCCTTGGCGTCGTAGAGCTCCTTGTATTTGCTGTTAAGCTCGTCAAGGGTAGCCTGGAGCTCAAGGTTCTTTGCTTTGGCCTGAAGAGCGGCATCCCGGGCCCGCTGATACAGGTTGCAATCAGGTACTACTGCATCACGGTCAACAACAAAGACTTCCCTGCCGTTGATATTTTCCGGCCTGAGTTCGCTTTTCAGTACCCTCTGGAAGCACTCCTCAGCCAGTGCCGGAGATGACAGCATGACCATGCCTGCCATCATCAGGTCGCCGACAAGGGCGACCACTGATTGATATTTTCTACGGAAAGCCATCATAACCTATCATCCTTTTCAGAGCCTGCTGTCAGCGGGTTGCTGCATCCAGCTGGTGGGTGGTTTCCCCAATGCGACGGGTGATTACGGGCAGATCATCGATCACGGCGTTAATCTCCTCTGACTCCCGTCGTAATGTTTCGATACGCTGATCGAAAGCGTTCTCATCAAAGTTATCCGCTTGCCGCAGCGTTTCCTTTTCCTGTTTGACTTGTGCAATTTCATCTTTCAGCTCACTGGCGCGTGATTTCAGCTGGTCCAGTTCATTGAGCATTTCCTTGCCCTGATCCTCAAGAGCTTTCTTTTCGGCTTTCAGCCGGTCCCGTTCCTGTTCGGCTTCCTTCCATTTCTGGCGGAAATAATAGTTTTTGCCAATCTGATAAATGGCGATGGAAATGCCCCCCGTCAGCACATGGATGCGAACCTTTTTTGGCAGATAGCCGGAGGCCAGTATCAGCAGGCCCACACCAATCAGAATTCCCGTTTCCTGGGTAACGATATAAACCGCGAGGGTCCAGGCATTATTCTCTAACCATTCCAGCATAATAATATCCCGATGTCAGACCAGTCCGGTGTTTTTGCGTTTCTTGCGCGCTCTTTCCAGGGCCACAATAAACTTGTGCATGGGGCCCGCACCCAAGCCCATGATGATGCCGGTAATGAACAGTCCCAGCCCTCCTTCCAGCCAGCCGTTGGCCAATACTTCAGGTAATGTCTGATTGGCCGGAGAGGATTTCTCCACCAGAACAAATACATTAATTCCGCTCATCCAGGCGAACAGGATACCGAGCACGACGGCCACCAGCTTTGACAGGTACTTCATAAAAATCGTTCGCACCCGGTCAGTGGATACCAGCAGGCTGCCTTTGTAATCCGGATCTTCGGTAAACAGGTATTGCGACACCAGCTTCAAGTGAAAATCCTCATATCTGCTGTCGCTGGTTTTGGTGGTAATCCGGGTGTGGAGCTGGTCGGCGATACGGGCGGACAGATGGTTCCATTTTTTGTAGCGCCCTGACTGTACCTCGTAAGCGTCATAGATGGATTTGATCACCTCAATCAGCCGCTCGATAAACAGGGCCAGCAACAACGAACCGGTCAGAAGTATCAAGGCTTTCTCCATGGCTCAGTACTCCTTCATTTCAATGTCAGGCATACACATAGGGCATATCCTTGTATTCGCTGATTTCCTGTTGCGCCTTGCCGGTCTGCCAGCGGCCGTGGGTTTTTGTGATCGCCTCCTGCAGCTTCCCGTGAGGGAAGTTGGAACCGGGGCAGGCGGTTGGCTTAACCAGATAATGGGGTACTATGTGGCTTTCAAAATCCAGGGGAATGCCATAAAGGTGAGCCCACAGGGCAATAACCCGTGCGCCTGATTCTATCTGGGCATCCGTCGGCTCCAGGTTGCCAAACTGGCCATTGGCATTGCTGAACTGATCATTGCCACGGGTGTGAAAATTGCCGTGGAAGGCGATACCCAGGCTTTGCTGGTTGGCGCCATAGGCGTGATTGCCCACCCGGTCCCAGCGGCAGAAGAACTCAATGTCACCATTCGGCATGATTACGCAGTGGTAACCGGTAGACCATTTTTTTACCTCGGTGATTTCCCTTACCACTGCCTGAAAACTGTTTTCGTGGTGCATGGCAGTATGATGGTAAACGATTTTGTCGGGGTTGCCGGGCCGCAGGTTACGAGATTGCAGTTTGTCAGGATCAACGCCGCCATCGTAGTCGATATTCACCAGTGGCTGTCTGGAAGGGATCACCGGGGCTACTGCTTTTGCCTGGGTTTTTTTCGCGGGTTTCTGTTGTTCCTGTGATTCCTGCAAATCCACCCGTCGGGTGGTAAGGAAGCGCAGCAATACATGAACCGGCTGACTGCCACCGCCGATGACCAGACCGGTGACGATGGTGTCCAACAGGCGGTGATCACGGAAAGTATCAAATATCAGGCCCACAAGGCGTACGTCAAAGGCTTCTGCAGCGGCAATTCCCAAACCAGCGGCGGCCAGTTGCAGAAAAGCACGCTGCTTGATTTTGGTGAGGCTGGGCCTGGGAATGGGAAAAACCTTGATGGCATAATGGTGCTCAAAATCCTGATCATCCATTTCATCAATGTCCATCACCCGGCGTTCCGGTATGGCCGCCTGGGTTGCCGGTTCAACAGTGGCAATAAAATCATCGATGTTGCGACTGGTTTTGTATTTCAGCAGGGCCTTTTTCAGCTGCTGGGCACTGTCGTAGGCCGACCTCAGTGATTGCTTTACCTGCTCATTGCGCTTGCCTTCGTCACCGCGCTTGCTTTCAAAATCCGTGAAGTGTTTGAAAACCTCCAGAATACGCTCAATAACCAGTGATAGCCCCGCGGCTACCGTCAGTGTATAAATGACAAGGTCAATGGCACTCTGTGCCTGCGCAGCATCCGGCATGAAACGCTCCCGGTTTCCCGTCTGTGATGATGAAAGTTTTTATTTTCCTGTCGTCTGTATCTGCCTGACCTTGTCAAGCATTACAGAATATGGAATCTGTCCGCAATGGTTCGGCATAAATAAATTAGCATCCGTTCAAAAAGTAATCGTGATCGTGGGATTTTGCTGAAAATTGAGTAGACTATGCCCACTGCTTCTGCGGCAGGAATGATTAATGGCAAGAACAACAGGTCAGACAGGTCATACATGAAAATTGTCGGTATCATTTTTGGTATTTTGATCGCTTTGGTTGTGCTCTGGATGGGGTTCGGGTTTGTGTGGTGGCAGAGCAATCATGAAGAGGTCAGGCAACTGGTGGATCAGGCCATGGAAGAGGGGCGTACCATAGGCCAGGACTCCACAGATCAGGAATGCCTGGATACTTACCTGGGGATAATGAAAGATTGCAAGGAAATGACCTGCACCATCCAGAATCAGGTATTTCTGAAAACCTGTCTGCAACACAGCTCCCCCACCGGAACTCTCTGTGCCGGCACACCGGCGCAGGATGAGTTGCTTGATCTGGCCAGGTGGGCCACGGAGGTCTGTCTTGACCGCAATATTGAAAACCCCAACTGCGCGGCTGGCCTGCAGGAAGTGGCCCTGTACTGTGTCAGACTTACACCGGAAAACTGATCAGTGAGCCTGCTGTTTCAGCTCGGCTGGTATTACCGCGCCCAGTGGCAGCGTTATCTTGCCGCCATGCTGATGCTGGCGGTGGTTGCAGTGCTGAATCTGGTGGCGCCCTGGCTGGTGGGAACCGTGGTGGACCACATCGCCGCGCAGACCCTGACCTATGACATCCTGCTGCGCATCGTCGGTTGGCTGGCTGCCGCTGCCCTGACTATCTATGTGCTGCGTTACGCCTGGCGCTTAATGCTGTATTCGGCCTCCTATCGGTTAGGCTCCATTCTCCGGCAACGGCTCTATGAGCACTGGCTGCGGCAGCCGGCCGCATTTTTCCAGCAGTATGGGTCGGGGGACCTGATGGCCCGGGCCACCAACGATGTGACGGCCGTGGAAATGTCCGCCGGCGAGGCGGTACTGGCGCTGTTCGACGGGGTGATGGTGGGCCTGCTGGTACTGGGAATGCTGTTTCTGGTGATTGACTGGCGGCTGGCGGCGCTGGCGCTGATTCCCTGGCCGGTAATGGGTTACAGTTTCTGGCGTATCAACAATCAGTTGCATCAGGCTTTTGTTACAGCCCAGGCCAGATTCAGTGATCTTAACGATCAGACTCTGGAGCAGGTGAGTGCGATCCGTTTGTTGCGAGCCTATGGCCTGGAGCAACGGGCTTCCCATGGCTTCGATGAGGCCGCGAGAGAAGCCCAGCAGGCCAATCTGAAAGTGGCCGGTTCTGAAGCCCGTTACGAGCCGGTGATCTTTCTCACCATGGGCCTGTCGTTCCTGATTGCCTTGTCCGCGGGCGCCTGGTTTATTCACCGTAACGAGCTGACCGTAGGCGATCTTACCCGTTTTACCCTGTATCTGGGTCAGCTGATCTGGCCCATGTTCGCCTACGGCTGGCTGCTGAATCTTCTGGAACGGGGCAGGGTAGCCTACCAGCGTATCCAGTCTGTACTTGATACCGAGCCTGCCATTCAGTTCCACGGTGACCGGGATCCGGGCCCGTCCCCGGGAGTTAGCTGGAATATCCGGCGCTTCGCCTACAATGAAACATCCAAACCGGCGCTGGAGGATTTCCAGGGCAGTCTGGCACCGGGCAAAACCCTTGGCATAGTCGGGGAGACCGGTGCAGGCAAGAGTACCTTTGTGCAACTGCTGGGTCGCCAGTATGAATCGCCTGGCGCCGATTTCCGGCTCAATGGCGTGCCACTTGAGGCCATCAGTCAGGAGAAGCTTCGCCAGCTGATGGCCTTCGTGCCCCAGGAGTCTTTTCTGTTTTCCACCACCCTGGCTGACAATATTGCCCTGGGCAAACCCGGCGCCTCCCCGGAAGCGATCCGGGAGGCCGCCCGGCTGGCCGCCATGGACAAGGAGATTCTGGGTTTTCCCAAAGGCTATGAAACCCCGGTGGGGGAACGCGGGGTAACGCTGTCAGGTGGGCAGAAACAGCGGATTGCCATTGCCAGAGTCATGCTCATGGAATCGCCACTGGTGATTCTGGATGATGCACTGTCCGCGGTGGATGTGGCCACCGAAAAAGAGATTCTTGCCAATCTGAAACAGACGCTGGCGCAGCGTACCACATTGATTGTCAGTCACCGCTTGTCCGCCGTTGAACAGGCCGACGAAATTATCGTTCTGAAAAAGGGCCGGGTGGTCGAGCGTGGCTCCCACCATGAACTGTTGCAGCAGCAAGGCTGGTACGCGGAAATGTACCGTTACCAGCAGCTGGAGCATTTGGTGGAGGAAGGTCGTTGATGGTGATACCACCAGAAAAGTCCCGGCAACATGATCAGGTAGACAAAGGAACACTGATCCGGCTGATCCGCTATACCTTTGCCTACAAGCGGTTGCTGCTGACAGGACTTGTATTGCTTCTGCTGGCCACGGGAGCTGATGTACTGGGGCCAATCCTGATCAAAGTGTTTATTGATGATTACCTGCTGCCGGGTCATTGGGACTGGCAGGAACTCACCGCGTTATTGGCATGCTATGTTGTGGCAAACATTGCCGCGGCCTGGCTGGGTTTCCGGGAAACCATCCGTTTTAATGACATTGCTCAGCGGGTGGTGTTCACTCTGAGGCAATCCCTGTTTCGGCACATCCTGTACCTGCCCATCAGACGGTTTGATTTTACGCCGGTAGGCAGCGTGGTTTCCCGTATTACCAACGACACCGAAACCATCAAGGAGCTGTTTGTCGGAGTGCTCGGAGTCTATCTGCGCAATATCGTCAAGGTATCCGCCATTTTCATTGCCATGGCCATTCTTAATCTCAAGCTGATGCTGATCTGTGCGCTGTTCGTGCCCGTGGTGATTGCGCTTATGTGGCTGTATCGCAAGCTCAGCACAAAAGTGTTTAACCGTGCCCGGCAGTTGTTGTCTGACATTAATGGCTCGCTGAATGAAACACTTCAGGGGGCCGCCGTGATTCAGTTGTTCCATCAGGAGCGGCGTTTCGCCAAAGCGTTTTCTCAGCTTAACCGGGATTATTTCAGAACCCGTACCCGCACCATGCAGATGGATGCCTTGCTGTTGCGGCCCATGGTGGACATGCTGCAGTTGCTGACGCTGGCGGGATTGTTGTACGGCTTCGGGGTAATATCCCTGAACAGTCCGGTGGAGATCGGGGTACTCTACGCCTTTGTGAATTATCTTGGCCGGTTTATCGAGCCACTGATTGAAATGACCCAGCGCCTGAACCTGTTTCAGCAGGCCATTGTGTCCGCGGCCAGAGTCTTCCGCTGGATGGATGAGCCTGCTGAACCGGATGAATCCGATGTCCGTATCAATATCAGCAACCGTCATATCAGCATCAGCCAGCTGGACTTCAGTTATGAGCCGGATAAGCCGGTGTTGAAACAGCTCAACATGGACATTCCCGAAGGCAGTTTTCTGGGTGTGGTGGGCCACACCGGCAGCGGCAAAAGCACTCTGGCCAACCTGCTGATGGGTTTTTATCAGCCGGATTCGGGCTCAGTCACCTTGGGGGGTGTACCGCTTTCACGGATTCCCCGCGCTTTTATCCGTAAAACAATGGCGATTGTTCAGCAGGACAGCTTTATTTTTCGCGGCACCATTGCAGACAATATTGCCATTGGCCGTCAGATTGATCGTGAGCAAATCGCTCGCGCGCTGGAAGAAGTGGGGATATTAAATTTTGTGGAGTCTTTGCCAGGTGGCCTGGATTACGTTCTCAGCGAAAAGGGCGCCAACCTCTCCTACGGACAACGGCAGATGATTTCCTTTGCCCGGGCGCTGGCAGGGGAGCCGGATATATTGATTCTCGATGAGGCCACCGCCAATGTGGACTCGGAGACAGAGCGCAAAATTCAGCAGTCTCTGAGCAGGGTGGCGGGTAGGCGAACCGTGATTGCCATTGCGCACCGCTTATCCACCATTACCCGGGCAGATACTATTATTGTTTTACATCAGGGCGAGATTGTTCAGTCGGGACATCACGGTGCCCTGATGGCAGAGGATGGCCTTTACCGTCATCTTTATGAACTGCAGCATCTGGCATCAGGCTCCGGAGCTTTGCCAAAACTCTCGCGGTAGCTCGGCCCGCAGCCTCTGTAGTGCCTGATCGCCCCTGGCGTACCCGCTGCTGGCAACGGGTTCCCGGGCCAGCTCCTGGTGGAACACGCGAGCCACATCGGGATGCCCATAGAACTGTTCCTGATACTCCAGCATCAGACAGGTAAAAAGGTGGATGCCACGCCAGGACACCACCTCCAGCTCCCGGCATTTTGACAGGGCCTGATCGATCAGTGTGATGACTTCATCATGGCTCATGGACCCCATCTGCTGCGGGTAATGTTGCCACAGAAAACTCAGCAGTGATTGTTTATAATGCCGGTTTTCCTGATTCAGGGCCTGGACAGTGTCGCTTCCCAGGCTAAGCCATGGCTCCGGCGGCGAATGCAGGAGCCAGGAATTGGCGGAGGCTTCTCTGGCGGGCATCTGTTCGCGTTGCCAATACGCGTCGTCCTGCTGAAAGTACAACGTATGGCAGGGCTGAAAGACCAGCCTTTTTTCATTCTCCTGGCCGTATCTGAACAGGTCAAAGGCGACTTTGCCGTCATAGAAGCGAAATTCCAGCAGCTGGTTATCAGGGGTGATGACGCGAAGTAGGCTTTGCCAGAAAGGCAGCTGTTCATCCAGAGAAAAAGCAGACAGAAACGCAAATGCTGTTCCAGGATAATTCTGACTGATCCAGCGCAGAAAGGGCTCGGTGTGGGAAGTTATCAGGATAAGAAAAGGGGACTGGCAAAGGAGGTTGTCGTCAATACCCAGAAACAGCGGGCGGTACTCCGGTGACTCATCCAGAACAAAATATTGCTGAATCAGCTGGCCCGTGGTAGCCCCGTCCAGCAACAGGAAACCATTGATATCGGCATGCTGTGAGCGCAGCATGCCGATATCAGCGGATATAAGGGAGTAAAGATTTTCCGGGGCTGACATCAGCGACGATGCAGGCAGTCAGCGAATTCCTGATTGAGGTGATCTGGAATCAGTTCCATCATTTTTTTGCGGGCGTTGAGTAACATGATGCGCACATTGGTGGCGCTGTGGCCGGTTTTATCGGCGATCTCATTACAGTTAAGGCCTTCGCACACCGCAAAACGCAGGTGTTTGTACTGCATGGGCGTCAGATAGGAACGGATCGTTTCGATCATCAGTGAAAGGTGTTCTTCTTTTGTATCGGCTTCTGCTTCCATCTCTTCATGGCAAATGCAGTCATCACCAGCAGCATACAGGGCAGGCTGCCATGGCTCGTTCTGCAGTGGTTGCAGGTACTCCTCTTCCATCATGGATTTCTGATAATCCTGTTCCGAGGTCTCCGGCAAAAGCTCCAGGGTGACATAGGAAGGAAACTCTCTGATAACGGCTTCCACCATACGCGTGGTGGCGATCATTTTCAGGGTACCCAGCATGATCTGGTTGCGGCGCTCTCCTTTAGCGTCCGGATTCTTCCTGTGGATGCTGACCAGTGGCTTGTAACCCACATCACAGAACAGACTCAGCAGGCTGTCGGAGGCATCACTGGGGAGATATTTGGCACCGATCTTTTTTATAAGAGGCGCGCAATAGCGGTTAAAGTTGGCGGCAATAAAAATGTAAATATCGAGATCTTTCCATTCCTGATCCGTGAGGTGAATCAGGTTCCGATATTTTGACAGGTCTTGGTTCCCCATCCCGAAAAACTCCCTTTTCAAGTTTGCAATAATCCAGTGGTCAGCTCTTTGCAGGGACCGCTCCTGTTTATTGCTCGACCGGTAATGGAGCTGGGCACACTCCAGTGAGGTATTACCATCTGCCGACAACAGGTTGCTTTTTTTGGTCGCTGCGGTGAGTAAAAATAATGCTTTATGCTGAAAGCATCTAAAAGTTGCGGCTAAGATATCAGTGAGAAATAAACCGCGCAACAGGCTCGCTTTAATTTGAGCAATATCTCACACGAAAATATTCTTTGATCCTGAAATCTTAAAAAAATACAAAAAAATCCTAAGGAAATTGTATTCTTTTTGTCATGAGTGTGTCTTTGTTACAGTTTGAGCCTGAAAACTTAATGTGCGAAAAGTTGCTCAGTGTGTAGTGGGAAGTCATGCTTTACGGACCTTGTATTTGCATCCTTTGGTTTACTTGCGGTAGAACCGGTAAGTCGACAGTGTCGCATTGGCGAGGCGTTGCTGTTGCGCTGGAGAATGGATATCCAGCAGTTCCCTGAACACCAGATAATCATAGTATTGTGCAAGGGGCAGGCATTGGTTCAGGGCTTCCATATAACGGGCCAGCAGAAACAGCGACTGCAGTCTGAGCGATGTATCGGGAAGGCCCTGAATCTGATGCTGAAGTTGCTGGAACGGCTTTGAAGACAACAGCTCCATACCTTGCCCCGCCTGACGTTCTGTGAAGCCACAGACATGGTTTGCAAACCCCGCTTTCCTGACCGCCAGCTCAAGATGGGGTGCAGCTCCATTAATAAAGTGATTGAGCATGATAACCCGTGAATCCTCGGGGGCCAGCGCGCTGGCATGATGCAAGGACCCGGTGGCACGTTCCGGATAACCGCTGAAGAATTCATAAAGCGTCAGTTGAATAAAGCTTTCCACCTGTTCTGTTCGCGTTGCCACACTGGCGGCCTCAATAATGGCAGACCGGTTCTTTGTCAGTTTTTCAGGGAGAACCAGTATCAGCGCTTCATGGTAGGCTTTGAAATTCGGGCGGGAGGGAAGCAGGGTGACTGCGCTGCCGGAGTCTGCCAGGTTGGCGGTGTTCCCTCCGCGCTCAGTCGCGTTTTCCTCCAGCCACTGGCTGATGCAAGTGCTGATCTTGCTGTGAGCGCAACTTTGCGCCGGAACAGCCGGCGCAAAGAGGATCATGCTGGCTGCAATTAAAAAGATTCTCACCGGCGACACAGGGTTCTATTCACAACGCAGCGTGGGAAAGCCTTCCTTCTCAAGCCAGTCAATGGCTCGCTGCCGGTGAGGTGCTTCCTTTTCCAGGTCCATAAAAGCGTCGGAATGCTGCTGATGGTTATCGCTGGGAACGATCTGATGGCAGCACTCATGATAAATAAGATAGCGGAGTACAAACTGTGGCACGTTACGCTGACTCAGGTGAGGGTGTATGGCAATAGTACGGGTTTCAGGGTAATAACAGGCTGCAGGAACTGCTCGAACAGTCCGAACACTGGCATTATACATTTCCGCGTAGCGTTGCCAGTCGCCGCGGGTTCGTTTCAAAATGTGGCAGAGTGCCAGCTGGGAATCCGCGTGACCCGATTCCGCCAGCGGTCTGAGCAGGGTCAGCGCCTCTTCAAGCTTGCGGCGCTGAATCAGCCCCAATGCCTGGCGAAACACATAGCGGTTTTCTTCGGACAGCTGATAATCATAGGGGGTTTCCCGCACGCTGACCGTCCCCCGGGGTACCTGCCAGCAGACACTGGCCTGAATTCTGCCTTTGAAATGTTTTTTATTAACTGCCTGAAAACACTTTTCCAGCAGTTCCTGCGCCTGATCTGCCGGCGCAGTTTCAAGGGTTTCGGGGGTGGGTAAATCGGCGTTCAAACTTTCTATCATCATTCTTCCCTGGTTCCCTTTGACTGATGATGTGGTGGCTGGTGCGCTGTTCTGTCGCGCTTCGTTTTAGCTATTAAGGCCTGTTAGTCCAGTGAGCGGTTTAAGCCTGAGCAGGTCGCCAGCAGGTCGGATGCAATCCGAGGACGGTTTGCCGTCAAAAAACAACTAATTCAAGTTGGGTAATCTGTGATCGGCTTATCGCCTGAGCTGCGAGTCTCCGATCTGCGAGTCTGTGTAATGTGCGAATCCATGCACAGGACATCAGCGCTAGATTTTAAAGGGGGAGGGGATCCGTTCAAGTGAAATATTCACGATTTTTGTGCGAAATATCTGATATTAATGCAAGCCCCGAAAAGGTTAGGCAGCTTCAGCACGGTTCGCTCCTTTTATTTGTTGGGGGATAATATCAGCGCAGTTCAGTCCAGTGTGGTGCTGCGGCAGGTATTTACCTGTCCTGGGCCGTATGGAGACGATAGTTTCCCGGCGTCAGTCCGGTCCATTTTTTAAATGCCCGGTGAAAAGTGCTGGGTTCCGAAAACCCCATCAGCTCCGCTATTTCATTGATGGTGTAGCGGGAGCGGCTCAGGTAGTAAATGGCGGCATCACGCCGCATGGTATCCTTGATTTCCTGGTAGGATGAGTTTTCCTGCTTCAGCCGGCGCCGGAGCGTCTGGGGTGTGGTATTGAATGCTCTGGCTACGCTTTCAAAATCGGGAAATTCCTGACTGAAATCCTTGCCGATAAGGCTTCTGACCTGGGCAGTCACGCTATTATCATTGTCCGGAATAACAATCAGGTTGCCTGGGGCCTCCCTTAAAAAGGCTTTCAGGGATGTTTCGGTTTGCATCACCGGCAGATCCAGCAGTTTTGCCGGAAAAACCAGGGCGTCAATGGGCTGGTTGAACTGCAGCGGGCAACGGAACAGGGTGTGATATTCGTCGCTGTTTTCCGGTACCGGCAGACTGAGGCGGACTTCAGTCAGCGAAATTCTCTGGCCACAAAGCCAGCTGAAAAAGCGGTGTATCAGCACCAGGCATCCGTCCGTCGTGCCATGATCCCAGTCGGTTGCCGGATCCCGCCAGCGAACCGCTATCTGTACCTGGTCCGCCTGCCGACTGACCCTGAACTGCAGATCATCCAGAAACAGATTATAGAACCGTGTTGCCATCAACAGTGCCCGCTTCAGTGTGCGGCAATGAATGACGCTGTGGGTCATCATGGCGAAGGCGCCGGCCGGGGTGCGCCGGACGCCCCCCAGCAGCAGAAACTCATCCCTGACCCGGCTCATGATGTCGTGGGCAATGGAGACATAATGCTCGCTGGCAATCCGGGCATTGGGTTCCTGCACCAGGGAAGGCGGAATATCACGGCTGGCCAGCAATTGCAGCGGGTCCATGCCGGCCTGTTCGGCACGGATCAGTAAACCCCTGAGGTATGCTGCGGATACGGTATTGGCTTTCATGTTGTGGCACAGTTTGCCCCAGCCTCTGTTGGTTCGCAAATCAGGTGCAGGTGGGCCCGGCATTGCAACAAATCGTCAGGTATTTTGAGCGGTCCCGTCATTGGCGTTCCCTGTAACCCCGTCTAAGGTGGATAACAATAAATCCACGCTATGCAAGCAGGAAACAGGTAAATCCTATGGCCGGACCCTTAGCTTCTTTGAAAGTACTTGATTTCTCCACTTTGTTACCGGGGCCCTTTGGCTCCATGATACTGGCTGACTGGGGTGCCGAGGTGGTGCGGATCGAATCGCCCACGCGGCCTGATATGGTCAGAATGCTGCCTCCCCAGGATCATGGCGTATCCGCAGCTCACAGCTTTCTGAACCGTTCCAAAAAATCCCTGTCGCTGGACCTGAAAAAGCCTGAAGGGGTGGAAGTGGTCAAGCAGCTGGTCGAGACCTATGACGTGGTGATAGAACAATTCCGGCCGGGGGTGATGGACAGGCTCGGGGTGGGCTATGAGGCATTGAAAGCGATTAACCCGGGCCTGATCTACTGCTCGATTACCGGTTATGGCCAGACCGGACCCTACAGGAACCGGGCAGGCCATGACCTCAATTATCTGTCCATTGCTGGTATCACCGGCTACAACGGCAGAAAATCCACCGGGCCCGCCCCCATCAACGTGCAGGTGGCGGATGTGGCCGGGGGCTCTTACCACTGCGTTATGGCAGTGCTGGCGGCGGTGATTCACCGAAACCAGACCGGAGAGGGCCAATACATTGATGTGAGCATGACCGATGCCGCCTTTTCAATGCATGCCCTGACCGCACCGCCGGCGCTGGTGGGAAACACCCAGCCTGGGCTGGAAGCCACACAGCTTAACGGCGGCACGTTCTACGATTGCTATGAAACCAGTGATGGCCGGTATCTGTCGGTGGGTGGTCTTGAGCCCCAGTTCTTTGCCCAGTTCTGTCAGGCGCTCGGTCACCCGGAATGGGCGGGCAAGGGCCTTGCCATGAACGAGGAGATCCAGACTCAGCTGAAACAGGATATTGCCGGGGTCATGAAAAGCCGTACCTTTGATGAATGGTGCGCGGTATTTGCTGAACTGGACTCCTGCACGGAGCCGGTTCTGACTTTTGCCGAGGCCTGCGAACATCCGCAAATCAAGGCGCGGGAGCTGCTGGTGGATGTACCGGTATCAGAGGGCGTTACCCAAACCCAGCTGGCGTCACCGGTAAAATTTTCCGGTACTTCACCGGAATACCGGCATACCGGCGCTGCGCTGGGGGCCCACACGGATGAAGTGCTCCGCGACGGAGGCATGAGCGAAGAACAGATCGCCGAGTTGCGCAAGGTGGGCGCCATTCTCTGAAGCCTGTCGCAACTAGTTAGTTCAGGTCTGAGCCAATCCTTTACAATGAATCAACCCATTAAAAAAGCAGGGCCCCTGGCCCTGCTTTTTCTTTGAATCGTTGCTTGCTGAACGGTTGCTACCACTCACTGCGACGCTTGCGCCCGGACATTTTGGGGATCATGATGGCCATCAGAGCGCCCGCAATCACGGCAATGATGCCCCACTTGATGCCTTCCTTGAGATTGTCCTCACCCAGGATCGCGTTTTCTGCTTTCAGGTTCTCCAGCTCAACCTTTAACAGTTCCGTGGATTCCTGAAGTTTACGGTAGGAGCGCTCGGTGTTTACGGCATTTTTGGAAATCCGCTGCAGATTTTCCAGTTCCTCCTGGAGGGTGCTGTTGCTGGAGTCGAGCTTGCTGCGTATGGACTGCAGCTCATTGAGCCGGGCCTCGGTTTCCGCCAGCTTTTCCCTTAATTCAACGTTTTCCTTTTCCAGCTTTTCCAGGCGGCGGTTGGCGGCTTCCAGGCGATCAGCGGCGATTGGGGTATAGGTGAGGTATTGCGATTGCAGCCACCCGGTCTGCGATCCATGCTGCACCTTGGTCCAGTCGCCATCGTCGGTTTGGCCGAGCACTTCCAGGCGGGTTCCGCTGGGCAGAAAGTTCAGAATCTTGTAACCGTTGGTGGGACCGGCACGCATGTCAACCCGCAGCACATCATGAATATAAGCGGTTTTGGCAAAGGCGGCTTGTGCCGAGGCAAACAACATCAACAGCAGGGCACATTGAAATCCCTTAAATACATAACTCTGAACATTTCCGTTTGTATTCATTACATTTGGCATTGTTGCTGCAATCCTGATTGGTCAAAAAATTAGGGAAGAACTTTTTTATAGGGTTTTACCATGACGTTCTGATATACGCCCGCTTTCAGATAAGGGTCTGCGTCTGCCCAGGACCGGGCAGCCTCAAGAGAATCAAATTCCGCAATCACCAGGCTCCCGGTAAAGCCGGCGTCACCGGGGGTTTCCGAGTCGATGGCGGGGAAGGGGCCTGCCACCATCAGGCGTCCCTCCGATTTCAGTTTCTCAAGGCGTTCAATGTGTGCAGGGCGTGCTGATTTGCGTAATTCCAGACTGTTTTCGACGTCTTCACTGACGATGGCATACCACATGATTAATCTTCTGCTCCCGGTTTGGTATGTTCTTTATCTTCGCTGTTTACTTCGGTCATGTAACGTGACAGGTGTGCGAACTGGAGAATGAAAAACGCCAGATTCAACAGCGTCAGTCCCACCAGTTTGAAGGTTACCCAGGTATCTTCGTCGTACCTGAAAGCAACGTACAGGTTCAGCAATCCCACCATGATAAAGAACATCACCCAGCACAGATTCAGCCAGGGCCAGTGGGATTTGGGCACGTCGATTTCCAGATGGGGCGCCTGTTTCAAGAGTCCGTTAATCATTTTTTCCAAGAGCGTTTCCTTTGCCAGCAACTGGCTTGCCAGGAACACCAGCGCAAATAACCAGTTAACCACGGTCGGTTTCCATTTGATGTAGACCGGGTCATTCAGAAAAATGGTGAAGCCACCGAAAACAAGCAGTATCAGAAATGTATAGAGATGGATCTTTTCCACCTGGCGGCGCCGGGTGTAATCAAAGGCCAGTTGTACCGCGGAAGCACCGATCAGCACACCGGTGGCCAGAATCATGTCCTTGGTGAAGAAATAGGTTCCGGCAAACACCAGCACCGGGAAAAAATCGAAAAGTTGCTTCATCTACTCCATTACCCTCACAACATTTTGCCGCCAATGATAGAATATTTGACTTCATTAAGCACGACTCAACGCACAATCCCGTTATGAATAACCAATATGACCTGCACACACATACCACCTGCTCTGACGGCACCCTGACGCCCGGGGAGCTGGTGCAGCTGGCTGCAGACATCGGTCTGCAGACCCTGGCGGTCACTGACCATGACACGGTGGCTGGTATTGCGCAGGCCAGAAAACATGCAGACTCCCTGGGCCTGAACCTGATTGCCGGGGTTGAAATCTCCAGCACCTGGGCCAACATGGATATTCATATTGTGGGTTTATGTGTCGATGACCATGATCCTGAATTGCTGGAGCGGCTGGATTCCCAGGGTGAGCGGCGCTACCGGCGCGCTGAAGCTATCTGCCAGCGCCTTGAGCGGCTGGGTCATGACAATCTGCTCGCGGACGTCATGGCAGGTACCGGCGGAGGCCCTCCGGGGCGCCCGGATATTGCCCGGGTGCTGGTGGACCGTGGTATCTGCCGGTCCATGAACGAGGCCTTCCGCAAGTATCTGGCCATGGGCAAGCAAGCCTATGTCAAAACTGATTGGCCGGATATCGAAACCGCTGTCCGCTGGATTCGCGAGGCAGGCGGCATTGCGGTTCTGGCCCATCCTTCGCGATATAAATTGACACGTATGAAACTTTCACGTCTCATAGCCCACTTTCATTCGGTGGGGGGGGGCGCCATAGAGGTGGTGACCACCGGGCAGGACCCGGGCAAAACGGCTCAGCTGGCCGGATTTGCTGAAGAATACGGGCTGCTGGCATCCACGGGCAGTGATTTTCACAGCCCGGCCATGCCCTGGGTGCAGCTCGGCAAGCAGCCGCCCCTGCCGGGATCCAGTCAGCCCGTGTGGCAGGCGTTCCCGCGAGAATGCCAGACATAACCAGAGGCCAGAACAGTGGCACAGATTTTCAGAATACACCCCGAAAACCCCCAGAAGCGCCTGATCAAACAGGCGGTGGACATGATCCGCAACGGCGCGGTGGTTGTTTACCCTACGGATGCGTCCTACGGTATCGGGTGCGCCATCGGCCAGAAAGCGCCCCTGGAAAAGATCATCCGGCTGCGTCGCCTGGAAAAAAACCATCATTTCACCATCATGTGCCGGGACCTGTCGGAGCTGGCGGTCTACGCCCGGGTGGACAATGTGGCCTTCCGTCTGTTGCGCAACAACACGCCTGGGCCCTATACCTTCATTTTAAAGGCCACTTCCGAAACACCGCGGCGCCTGTTGCACCCCAAACGAAAATCCGTGGGTCTTCGGATTCCTGACAACGCCATCGCCCTGGCGTTACTGGAGGAGCTGGGAGAGCCGCTGCTCACTTCCACGCTGCATTTGCCCGGCGACGAATACCCCATGATCGATCCCGAGGAAATCGATGAGCGTATCGGTAACCAGGTGGATCTGATACTGGATGGTGGCTGGGGAGAAATGGATTTCACCACCGTTGTTGACATGTTCGATGATAAAATCGAGATTCTGAGGGTCGGCAAGGGCGATCCGGAGCCCTTCCAGCCCTAGGGTTGTCGCGGGGATCGGGAATGGTCAGGGGGCGGACGCCGGATTTGCATTCACGCCGGTGCCTATATGCCGCTATAATGCCCCACTTGTTTGCAACGAAAACTCGGCAATGAAATAACAACAGGAGTAAATCTTGAGCTCAAGTTCAGTGGTCTCTGAGCAGCGCGTGTTGTCAGGGATGCGGCCAACGGGAGCCCTTCATCTGGGGCATTATCACGGTGTACTGCAAAACTGGGTCAAACTGCAGCATGAATACGAATGTTTTCTGTTTGTGGCCGACTGGCACGCCCTGACCACCCACTACGAAGACCCACGGGTCATCGAGGAATCCGTCTGGGACATGGTGATTGACTGGCTGGCGGCCGGGATCAATCCGGGTTCAGTGACCCTGTTTATCCAGTCGCGGGTTCCGGAGCACGCGGAACTTCATCTGTTGCTGTCGATGATGACCCCGCTGGGGTGGCTCGAGCGAGTGCCTACCTATAAGGATCAGCAGGAGCAGCTCAAGGAAAAAGACCTCGCTACCTACGGTTTTCTGGGCTATCCGTTGCTGCAAAGTGCCGATATTCTGATCTATCGTGCCGGTCACGTGCCTGTGGGGGCAGATCAGGTGGCTCACGTGGAAATGACGCGGGAAATCGCCCGCCGCTTCAATCACCTTTATGGTCGCGAGCCCGGGTTTGAGCAGATCGTTGAGCAGGCCATTGCCAAAATGGGCAAAAAAAATGCCAAGCTCTATCGGAAGCTCCTCAAGCAGTTCCAGGAAAAGGGCGACGAAGAAGCGCTGCAGACTGCCCATGCGCTGGTGCGAGACCAGCAGAACATTACGCTGCTGGACAAGGAGCGCCTTCATGGATTTATCGAGGGCAGCGGCAAGGTGATCCTGCCTGAACCCCAGTCCATGCTGACCCCTGCATCCAAAATGCCGGGCCTGGACGGACGAAAAATGTCCAAGTCTTACAACAATACCATCTCCATGCGTGAATCTCCGGCGGCGGTGGATGAGAAAATACGTACCATGCCCACGGACCCAGCCAGAGTGCGGCGCACCGACCCGGGAGACCCGGAAAAATGTCCGGTGTGGCAGTGGCACCAGGTATACAGCGACGATGACACTCTGGCCTGGGTGAAACAGGGCTGCACCAGTGCCGGAATCGGCTGCCTGGACTGCAAGAAGCCGCTGATCAAGTCGGTTCAGGACGAGCTTGACCCGATCAACCAGCGGGCCCAGGACTACCTTCGCAATCCCGATCTGGTGAAAAGCATCGTAGCGGAGGGCTGTGAGAAAGCCCGTGAGGCAGCCAAACAAACACTGGAAGAAGTACGCGACGCCATGGGCCTGGCGTATCGCTAGAGGTTGAGCATGTCGGAACCACAACAAGAAGAACAGAACCCGTCGCCGGAAACGGCACAACAACAGCCCGGCGACGCGCAAGGGCCGGACCGGGGGCCGCTTCAGGAAGAAATGCCTTTTGCCATTGTGCAGGGTCAGAGGCTGACCGAGCTGCCCAAGGACCTGTATATCCCCCCCGATGCGCTGGAAGTGATTCTGGAAGCCTTTGAGGGGCCTCTGGACCTGTTGCTGTATCTGATCAAAAAACAGAATCTGGATATATTGAACATACCGGTGGCACAGATAACCCACCAGTACATGCAGTACGTGGAGCTGATGAAGTCCCTTAACCTGGAGCTGGCGGCGGAATACCTGGTGATGGCTGCCCTGCTGGGAGAGATCAAATCCCGCAGCCTGCTGCCCCGGCAGGAGGAAGCCGAGGATGACGAGATGGACCCCCGGGCGGAACTGATTCGCCGGCTGCAGGAATACGAGCGCTACAAAAAGGCGGCGGAAGATATCGACGAGCTTCCCCGGGTAGGGCGGGATGTTTTTGTCAGCCAGGCCCAGCCGCCGGATTTCAGGCGCGAGAAGCCCTATCCTGAGGTGGACCTTCGCGAACTGCTGCTGGCGTTCAGGGAAGTGCTGCACCGGGCGGATATGTTTGAAAGTCACCAGGTGCAGCGGGAAAAACTGTCTACCCGGGAGCGCATGGCGCAGGTGCTGGATCAGATCAAGGGGCAGAAATTTGTGCCTTTTGTGAGTCTGTTTCAGGTGGAAGAGGGGCGCCTTGGCGTGGTGGTGACTTTTCTTGCGGTGCTGGAGCTGGTGAAGGA
>JAWVYU010000013.1:0-32639 GCA_033722575.1 Ketobacteraceae bacterium
CGGGTGTTCGAGATTAACCGGAACTTCCGTAACGAGGGCCTTTCCACTCGCCATAACCCCGAGTTCACCATGGTGGAATTCTATCAGGCTTACGCGGATTACATTGAATTAATGGACCTGACGGAAGATATGTTGCGCAAGGTGGCCGAAGAGGTGCTGGGTAAAACGGAGGTGGTGTACCAGGGGGAAACCTATCACTTTGGCAAACCTTTTACGCGCATGACCGTATTTGATTCGATCCTGCAATTTAATCCGGACATTACCGCCGGGCAGCTGTCGGACCTGGCCAGTGCCCGCAAGATTGCCGAAGGTATGGGTATTCCCCTGAAAGATTCTTTTGGTCTGGGTAAGGTACAAATCGAGATTTTTGAAAAGACCGTTGAGCATCGCCTGAAAGAGCCCACGTTCATTACCCAATATCCCACTGAGGTCTCGCCGCTGGCACGCCCCAGTGATGATGATCCCTTTGTGACAGACAGGTTCGAGTTTTTTGTGGGTGGCCGCGAAATTGCCAACGGCTTTTCGGAGCTGAATGACCCCGAAGACCAGGCCGAACGCTTCCGTAAACAGGTAGCAGAAAAAGACGCTGGCGACGACGAAGCCATGCACTTTGACGAAGACTATATCCGGGCACTGGAGTATGGCATGCCGCCAACGGCGGGCGAAGGCATTGGTATTGATCGCCTGGTCATGCTGTTTACAGACGCGCCATCCATCCGCGATGTGATTCTGTTCCCGCACATGCGTCCCCAGGCCTGATCAGGGCTGCTCTGCGGCTTCCGGAAACGGCCCCCCGAATGCGATAGGGGGCCATTAACCTGAGGGCTGCCGGGGCCGCTCTGCGCCAGGATTGCCCCAAGCCTACCTTAGCCTGAAGAAGGCCAGGTCCGCCTTCATCTGGCCGGATCGTTCCAGCAGCATTGAGCTGTTTTTCATGGACTCTTCCACCATGGTCACGTTCTGCTGGGTGGCCTGATCAATATCAGCCACGGACACATTAATCTGGGTGATGCCAGCCAGCTGCTGCTCGCTCGAATCCCGGATATCCCTGATCATTTCATTCACTTTCAGAATGGAATGGTTGATCTCCTTCAGGGTGTCACCGGAACTGTTAACAAGTTCAGTGCCTACCTTCACGTTCTGATTGCTGGCCTTGATCAGTTGCTCGATTTCTTTTGCGGACGAAGCGGAACGCTGGGCCAGGTTTCTGACTTCACCGGCAACTACGGCAAATCCTCTGCCCTGATCACCGGCTCTGGCTGCCTCGACGGCGGCGTTGAGCGCCAGCAGGTTTGTCTGGAAGGCAATGTCATTGATGACTTCAATAATGTCGGCGATCCGGATGCTGGACTCGTTGATCTTCTGCATGGCAGTGACCGCCTTCTCCACCACTTGCTGACCTCTCTCAGCCGATTGCTCGCTTTGCTCGGCCATGGTGTAGGCGCTGTTGGCATTGTCCGAATTAGCCTGGGAGGCACTGGTGAGTTCCTCGATACTGGCGGCTGTTTCCTCAAGGGTGGCAGCGGTGGATTCTGACCGGGCGCTGAGATTCCGGTTCGCCAACACCAGGTCATCTGCCACCTGGGAAACTTCATCGGACACTGCATGGATCGTCAGAAGCGTTTCCTGAATCCGCTTTACACTGGAATTAAAGGCATCCTTTACGCGGTTGAACTCCGCATCGAAACTGCCGTTAACCCGGGTAGTAAGATCACCGTCTGAAAGCGCCAGCAGTGATTCGCTGATGGCATTGATCGCATTTTTCCGTGTCGTCACGTTAATAGCATAGGCCACATAACTCACGGGCTTGCCGTCTTCTCCCAGAATCGGGTTGAAAGAGCCGCTGATCCAGACGGCTTCGCCGCGACTGTCCGCAAACTTGTACTCGCCACTGGCAAAATCGCCGGCTTCCAGCTTTCTCCAGATTTCCCGGCTGGCATCAGTGTGGCTGAAATCAGTCGCCATCAGTTTATTCAGGTGCTTTCCCTTCAGTTCTGATGCGCTGTAACCCACTGCTTTCAGCAGATTGTCGTTTGCCAGCTGAATGTGACCGTTAAGGTCAAGCTCCAGCACCAGATTCGCGCGGTCAATCGCATTCAGCTTGTAATAAAACTCCTGGGATCTTTTCTTGGTTTCTGTGATGTTCGCCTGTATGGAAATAAACTTTTCCAGTTCACCCTGGTCGTTGAACACGGGGTTAATCGCCAGTGAAATCCAATAGGTACTTCCATCCTGGTCGTAATTCAGAATTTCATCATAAAAAGGCTCTCTGGCATCCAGCTTTTGCCGGATACGTGCCACGGTGTTCTTATCGGTTAATTCACCCTGAAGAAAGCTGCCAGGTTTTCTGCCACGGACTTCCTCAAGGGTATAGCCGGTGAGTTTTTCAAAACCGGGATTGACGTACTGGATCAGACCCTGCGGGTCGGTGATGATGACGGAATTATCGGTTTTGTTGGCTACCAGTGACAGGGTTTTGAATTCCTCGCGCCGGGCGCGCTCTTTGGTAATATCTTTGAGAAAGGCCGTGTAGAGAATCTTGTCGCCTACCTGAATTTTGGACAGCGAAAGTGCTGCCCAGCATTCCCTGCCATCGGGCCGGGTGATGGGCACCTCGCGGCTGGTGCCAACGATCTTGTCCTGAGCGGTTTTGCGGTTGCGATTCACGAACTGGTCATGGTTGCCGCGGATATCCGCAGGTACCAGCATTTTCACGTTCTGGCCGATCACATCCTTGCGCTCATAGCCCCACAGGGCCTCTGCGGCCGCGTTAAAAAAGGTCACATGGTTGTTCTCATCAATGGTCACCACCGCGTCCAGCGCCTGCTCCAGGGTCTGGTCGATCATATCCCGGTTCAGTTTTTCTTCCGTGATATCCTTAACGAAGGCGGTGTAGGTGATCTTGTCGTCTGTCACCACTTTTGATAGCGACAGATTGCCCCAGATAACGGTGCCATCCTTACGGTGAACTTCAACCTCACGGCTGGTGCCCACAATCTTGTCCCGGCCGGTGGTGCGGTTAGTGTCGATGTAGTTGTCGTGGTGGCCGCGAATCTCTGCTGGCACCAGCATTTTGACATTTTGACCCAGGACTTCCTCCGGGCTGTAACCCCACAGCTTTTCAGCCGCCCGGTTATAGAAAGTGACATGGTTGTTTTCGTCTATGGAGACAACGGCATCAATAGCCTGTTCCAGCACCTGGCTGATCTGAGAGTTACGGGTGTCTTTGGATTCACCCGACAGCATTCTCTTCAAATTAGCGATCAACGACGCCATGGTGGCACCTCTCATCATGTGGTTGTTGGATAACACTGGGGAAAGTCTAGCCAAGTGCCCGGTTAAGGCGATTCAAACAGAGTCAGAACCTCGACAGCGACAATTAGGTTTTCAAGCAATTGATTGTAAAAGGGAAATCTGACGGTCTGACCAAGGGTGATCCGGTTTGCGCAACCCGTTCCATTGAAGCCCTGACACGCTACACCTTCAATGCACCTTTAAGGCGGATAGACAGCTTTTGCAATCAGGGCCGGTTTTCCCTTTAATGAAATGAAATAGGGAGGGGGCATCATGAGCAAACCGGTAATTGCGAATAACAAACCGATCAAAGTGGATCTGGAAAAGGGTAAAGAATATCACTTCTGTGTGTGTGGCCGTTCCAGTGACCAGCCCTACTGCGACGGCTCCCATGCTGAGACGGATTTCAAGCCCCAGGCATTCACAGCAGAAAAGACTGAATCCGCCTATCTGTGCCGCTGCAAACACACCGCGAATCCTCCCTACTGTGATGGCACACACAATCAGTTCGATGACGATCAGGTGGGTAAGGAAGGTCCCGGTAAACAACAGGATGAATCCGGCGCACCCAAAGCCAGGGCTACGAAAGAAGAGCCAACGGTGGAGTTGATACATGAGCTTGCCCGGGAGGGATTGTCCGGGACCGGTCACCACGGCCCCATGACCGCCATGGGTGTTCCGCGGGCCCAGCTGCCCCAGTGGGATGATATCCAGATTTTGACAGCCCAGCTGGCGGTGAAGCCCTTGCAGGAGGATGTTCCCGTCACCACTGAACTGGTGGTAGGCCCGGAAGCGAAAAAACCGCTGTCCCTTAAAATACCCTTGCTGGTTTCAGACATGAGTTTCGGTGCGCTGTCGGAAGAGGCAAAAATTGCCATGGCCAAGGGGGCTGAAATGGCGGGCACCGGTATTTGCTCCGGTGAAGGGGGCATGCTGCCGGAGGAGCAGCAGGAAAACAGCCGCTATTTTTACGAACTGGCCAGTGCGCAGTTCGGATACCGCGAAGCGCTGCTGGAACAGGTGCAGGCTTTTCACTTCAAGGGCGGACAGGGCGCCAAAACCGGCACTGGCGGACATCTGCCGGGTAACAAGAACAGAGGCCGGATTTCCGAGGTGCGTGGCATCCCGGAAGGGGAGCCGGCGGTGTCGCCCCCCACCTTCAAGGACCTGGAAACTGTTGATGATTTCAGACGTTTTGCGGATCGTGTCCGGGAAATTTCCGGGGGTATCCCGGTGGGGTTCAAGCTCAGCGCCAATCACATAGAAAAGGACATTCAGTTTGCGCTGGATGCCGGTGCCGACTACATCATTCTTGATGGTCGTGGCGGAGGCACCGGCGCCGCGCCTGCAATCTTTCGGGATCACATCAGTGTGCCTACCATTCCGGCGCTGGCCAGGGCCCGCCGTTATCTGGATAACCAGAAAGCATCGGGAAGAGTGACCCTGATTGTTACCGGTGGCTTGCGTTTGCCCATGGATTTCGTCAAGGCCATGGCCCTGGGTGCCGATGGCATCGCGCTCGCCAACAGTGCCATGCAATCCATTGGCTGTGTGGCGGCGCGTATCTGCAATACCAATAATTGCCCGGCGGGAATTGCCACCCAGAACCCGGATCTCCGTAAACGGTTGAATATCGATAAATCGGCCAAACAGCTGAAGAACTTTTTTGAGGCTTCGACGGAACTCATGAAAGTCATGGCCCGCGCCTGTGGCCATGACGCGCTGGAAAAGTTTGACATCAATGACCTCACCACCTGGCATGAACAGATGGCGAGGTTATCCGGTATCAGTTATGGCGGAGTGGATCTGGAAAGCTGATGGGTGGGTGCTGAACCCGTAAAGCCATTCAGAAAAGCCGTTCAGACCATCAGTCCAGAAACTGTTTGCTGATAGCACGGAAAAACGCGATGTGTTCATCTTCCCGCCAGTTCTCGGCGTAATCGGGAGGCCCCGAGGTTTTGGCAATGACGAGATCTGCGTCAGGGTTAACGTAAATAAACTGGTTGTAAACGCCGACGGCGGAATAATCATTGCCAGTATCCGGAACCCACCACTGGTAGCCATATCCCCAGCTGTCATCTGATTGAGGGTTATCTCCCGGTTGCAGGTGGGGTTTGCTGGTATCAACACTGGCCGCTACCCATTGCTCCGGCACGATCTGGCTGTTGTTGTAGAAACCGTTATTCAGGTAGATCAGTCCGAATTTTGCCATATCACGTACCGTTGCCCGGAGACAGCACCAGGCAGCCTCGCGGCCGTACCTGTCTGCCAGCCATTTGGCGTTGCCTGTCATGCCGGCCGGATCCCAGACTCTGGTTTGCAGATAAGCAGCAAGGCTTTGTCCTGTGGCCTGGGCAAGCACCATGCCCAGCACCTGGGTATCGGAGCTTTTGTACTCATTGAAGGTGCCCGAAGGGTGATCTGACACCTTGAATCCCTGAATGTGTTTGTCGAGGTTCCCGCCAATCGCCAGCTGCAGCCAGAAGATATCGGTGCCCGGTAAATAGGTTTCATTGAATTTGATACCGGAAGCCATTTCCAGCACATCTTCGATGGTACTGTTAGCATAGGCAGTGTTTGCCAGGCTGGGTACATAATCCGTCACCGGGTCGGTGACAGCATTGATGTAGCCTTCCTCAATGGCGATACCCACCAGCGCGGAGGTCACCGACTTGGTGACCGACCACAGCAAGAACAGACTGTCACGGTTTTTTCCGTAGTTGTAGTCCTCATAAATCACCTTGCCTTTGTGCACGATCACCATGCCGGCAGTACCGGAGTCGGTCAGAAACTTCGGTGTTTCCCGGATTTCTGATTGGAACTCATAGGTCATGGGCAGACTGTATTGTTCAGCGGCATCAGGAATATCAATGGGATGGTTGGCTTCAACCGTATTTACCGAACCCGCGATTAAATGGAGGTTATCAAACACCAGCAGCGTACCGGGAGGGGAGGTACAGCCCGACAGGAAAAGGCACAGGGGGAAAGCCAGGATGCAATACATCAAACCTTGACGGCTTAGGGCGGGTCTGAAAGACATTAGGAACTCCTGAGCAGCACTTTTTATTGTTGTTATCTGATAATTCTATAGGTGTGGTACATCTGTGCAAGGTCAAAAAACCGACAAAATCCGACAACTGGCCAGCCGTTTGACTTAATCGGCCTAGCTGTCCGCTCGCCACTGCCTGTATACCCCATTTGCAGGATCCCCCATCTGATAGATATTTACCTTTCTCTGGATTTTCTATGGTCTGTTCCGCACAACCAGCCATTTCATAAAAGGAACAGGATGATGAAAAACCACAGGAATGGAAGTAAAAGGGTACGAAACGCGGGGCGCTGGCTGGCAGCTGCCCTGACATCACTGATGCTGGTGCCAGCGGGTCAGGCGTTTGATGCGGAGGACATGCTGCGGCATGTCGATGAAACCCCTCTGGACCTTGAGCAGCTGCACACCTACGAAGAACTGGTTAATGAGCTGTATCGGATAGAGGCCCGCAGTGGTGGCTCTATTGATGTGGGACCTCTGATCAGGAACGGTGATAATGGTGGCCTGGTGGATATCGACAGTGCCTACTGGGATGGTGTGCCACTGCGTGAGGCTGTGGTGGACACGGTTCGTAATGACAGTGTACCGGTACTTGGCAATACGGACCCTGAAAGAGTAGGGATTTCCAACAAGGGCAGGGAGATAATGGCGGCCAGGTTCGGTAACGGGCCTACCCGGGTAGTCTACATCACCCAACAGCACGGTAATGAATATATAGAAACAGAAGCCGCGTTTAACTTTCTGAAGCGTTTATCGAAATGGTATTTGCCAGGTGTTCGTCGTATGGCGCGGGAGATTTCCTTGCTGATGATTGTTCGCGCCAATCCGGATGGTGGTGAGCCCGATCCGGAACGCTGCCAGATGGGCACACCTTTTCCACCCTCAACGGCAGCCGGTTATGACTGCGCGTTTTATCGTTTTAACGTGGATCCATCCGCGGGCACCCTGCCCACCGATGATCCTTTCAGAGGTGCCTATGGCGTAGGTTACAATCTGAATCGCTACCACGTGGCCCTTCTGGACAAACCCATCAGGCCGGTAGAAAGTCAGGCGATGGTGGCGGCCATTAAAGCGTTTCAGCCCAAATTCATTCTTGATTTTCATGGGGACATTCCCAAGGTAACCTGTGAGATCGATAACGGCTCTATTGCGCCGGTTATTCCCGGCCTGCTGTACGATGCCGATTGTGCTTCTATGGAAGGTGCATTGATCAGTCACCTGTCGGTACGTGACATGGCGGAATTTCTGGGGCAGTCGGATCCTGTTGCACAACAGTGGAACGGCCTGATAGTCAGCGGTTTGAAGTGGTTTGGTGTGCAGTCCGGCAGACATCGCCAGTTCAATGAGGCCACCGAAATCCTGAACACGGCCGGGGACTATTCACGGCTGGTGCACGGTGGCGAGCCGGTGCATACCATGCTGCTGGAAATCAGAAACTTTTCGCCACTTGCCGATCCCTTTATTGCGGGTATGAACTTCCATCAGGATCCGGTAACGCCCCAGATAGACTTTGCGCTCAATACAGTGCTTGGCCAGACCGACTTTTTTATCGGAAAGCTGCTCAGTGAGCTCATTATGTATCGCGGGCTGAATGTGATCGCCAGCGGAAAGCTGGCCCATGCCGAAGGTGACGGTGGCTACAGCGATATCCCGGTGGATACCGGGTTCATCTACGAGCTGAGTGAACTGACAAAGCAGACACTGGGCCTGGAAGAGGGTGGCCCCTACATCTTTCCGTTATGCACATTGCAGCCATGCCTGGGTGAGTAGCGCCACTGGCTTTTAGGCGAGTCATGCTTTACCCTCGGTCGCTCCCTGAATAGCGCCGAAGGACCGCATGACTCGCAAGCTCACCGTTGACAGATTTCTGATTGGCCTGATCGCAGCCATGTCGTTACATGCCTTTGATGACATGGCCATTGTGACCATGCTGCCGGCTGTTACCCGTCAGCTGGGTGGCGAATCCTGGTTCGGCGCGTCTTTTTTTGCTTACCTTCTGGTGAGTCTGATCTCCCTGGTGTGGGCAGGCCATGTCACCGACCGGCGCGGGCCACGACAGCCTTTTATTATCGGTTTGCTGGTTTTCGTGGCGGGTCTGCTGGTGGGTGCCTTTTCCCGCTCCATGCCGGAGTTTGTGCTGGGACGGGCATTGCAGGGTTTTGGGGGCGGCGCCATTCAGGCGGTGGTGTTCTCGGCCATTAACCTGGCCTACGATGAGAGCCAGCGTAAACGGGCGATTTCGCTGCTGGCCAGCGCCTGGGTACTGCCCGCTTTACTGGCACCGGTGATAGCAGGGTATGTTACCGAAGTCTGGGACTGGCATTGGGTGTTTCTGGGAATGATTCCCTTTGCTGTCATTGTGTGTGTGTTCACCCAGCATCGCCTGGCGGATCTGAACCGGAATTCTGCCATACAGCCAGCCCCGCAAAATGGTATTACGCTGACCACATTGCGAGTCGCCAGTGGTATCGGACTTTTTCTGGCGGGATTGAACTGGTTTGCGGACAGCTGGTACGTGCTGTTGTTTCTGGCTATTGGCGCCGGGCTTTTTATCCGGCCGCTGCTGAGCCTGTTTCCGAAAGGCTTTCTTCTGGCCAGGCCCGGTTTGAGCGCAGCGCTGGCACTCAAAGGGCTACTGGTTTACGCATGCCTTGGAACCGAGGCGTTTTTGCCTGCCTATCTGACGACAGTGTACGAGTATTCCACCTTCGAAGCCGGGTCGGTCGTCACCTCTGGCGCGGCGGCCTGGATACTGGCTACCTGGCTGTATGAAGTGTATGGGGACCGCTATCCGGTGAGGCACCTGCTGTTAATCAGCACCAGTCTTTTGCTCACGGGACTGCTGTGCGTGCTGGTGTTGCTGGCGCTGCTGCAATGGCCCGGTTGGGTTTATGCCGCCTGGGCTCTGGTGTGTTTTGGAATGGGCATGTCCTATGCCATTGCCGTAGCGCAAGCCATGAAATTCACAAGCCAGGGAACAGAAGGCGCTACGGCTACCGGTGCGGGTATGGTTGATGCCATCGGTTTCAGTTTCGCTGCCGGTATCGGCGGCGCCATACTGAACATGACGGCCCTGTATCAATGGGGTATGGCCGACTCAGTGCCACTGATATGGCTGCTCAATGGTGCTGTCGCCTGCCTCGCGGTGGGTATTGCCTACCGGCGTTTCTGAATAGGTCTGGTTGTTTATCAACATCAGCAGGTGGTTGATACTCTTCCCCCAGCTCCAGTTTTCTTCCGCGGATTGTCTGGCATTTTTGCCCATCCTGATACGTTGAGCCTTATCACCAGCCAGTGAGTAGCAGGCTTCCAGCAGGCCCTGCTCCCCTGATTCCGGGTCAACGATCAGGCCATCCTGTCCATGGGTGATAATGTCGGGTACGCCACCATGTTGATAGGCAACAACCGGAATCCCGGCAGCCATGGCTTCTATCAGAACCAGTCCGAAGGTGTCAGTCTGGGAGGGAAACACCAGCAAATCGGCAGAGGCGTAAGCCTGTGCCAGTTCTTTGCCATGGCGTTTGCCAAGAAAAGTAACCGGATAATCCCCGGCTTTCTGTTCCAGGATGGCTTTGTCGTCGCCGTCCCCGACGATGACCCAGCGTACCTTATTTGCTGCCGCTTTTCTGAAAAGCGGCAGCAATCGGTCAATGCCCTTTTCAACGGATACTCTGCCCACGTACAACGCAAGGGTTTCTTCTTCACCCTGCAGCAGCTGACGGCGGAACGCGTCGCTGCGTTGGTTAGGGTGAAACAGGATCGTATCCACGCCACCGGCCCACAGGCCGGTTGTGGTTTTTACCCCTGCCCGCATCAGAATATCCTTTGCGTACTGACTGACGGATATCACCTGGGAAAAGCTGTTCATCAGAACCCGGTGCAGCACCGTGCTGACCCAGTGGGGAATACCAAAGTGAATTTTCATGTACTGAAAATTATCAGTGTGAAAGGTGGCCACCAGTTTGTGTTTGCCAAACACAAGGCGGAACAACCAGAAGGTTTGCAGTGCCAGTAATCTTGGATCCAGGAACAGAATAATCTCTGGATCGAAGGACTTGATGCGTTTGAACATGCCCCGCTGCGGCAGCGGCATCACCTGGCCATCCACTTCGGTGATAGGCAGCGACTTGAGTTCCACGATTTCGTCAACACCCGGCATTTCGCTGCCCCGGGGCACCACCAGCTGGATCCGGTGACCTCTGCCAAGCAGCTCTTGTACAGTACGGGTAAGAATGGAAGCAACACCGTCACAGACGGTGGGATAGCAAACATCGGAAACAATGGTAATACGCATAGTTATGACTACTTCTCAAAGTCTTAAAGCGGTAAATAAAAGTGGAGCAGTGAACAGGGTGGCTGTAGGGCAGGGCCCAGCGAGTTACCGGAACAATGGGTATAAACAATGGGTGTAAATAGTCTGGTTGTGACCCCGGGCAGCATGCTCAGGACTTGCCAATCCGGAGCGTGAGGGGATTATACAGCGTTATCAGACCATTGCTACGGTGGTTAGGTAGTCACGGGCACTGTAATGTTTCGTTTTGTGAACAGGGAGTAACACATATATTTTCAGGAGAAAGCTGTTTACATTAATACCTTGTTTTTATCATGGCTTTAATCGTGTCGAGTAATCCGGCCATCAGGATAAGCGCGAGCGCCAGAACGACAGAAAACCCGCTGAAATGACCAAGCGCTTTCGCCAAAGCGCTGCTTACCAGTCCCCACAGGAGTGGAATAAAGAACAATAATGGGTTCTTGTGACGAAAAATACAGAACACCCCGGCAGTGGCGATTACCGTGGGGTCGGGCATCACACTAAAAAGTTCTGATTGCAGTAGCCTCTGGGTCTGCAGCAAAGATAGCAGGGGGAAAGCAACCACACTGAACACCAATAACAGCCAGCCGGTGAAAAAGCTCAAACCGCCCGCCGTTCCGGTGGCAGGTGTTCTGATGGCAAGTATCAGCAACAGACCGGCCTGAACAAAAAAGGCGTAGGCAAATTCCCGGGCGGCCCATACCAGCTCACTGAAAAAACCGATATGAAAGATAATGCCGACGCTCATCCAGGCGCCTGCCAGCAGGATGAGTGCGGGGCGTTGCTTTTGGTGCCAGCAACACAGAATCACCAGCATACCTGCCATAAGTGCAGCAGCCTGCCAGGGGAAAATCGCTTCATGAATTCTTTCCAGCAGACGCAGATACACCTCTCTGCTGAAGGGGAGAAAGTCTGCCAGTGAATAGGTTTGCAGGTCTGCCAACATGGTCAGTAATTAGAGGGACTGAAAATAGCGGAGCATTTTCTGCCGCATCTTTTCATCGGGCAGTTCCCCTTTTGCGGCGCCCATGTTTTCCTGCATATGCTCAATCTGCGTGGTGGCGGGAATGGCACAGGTAATTGCTGGATGGGAGGTGATAAATTTCAGCAGAAACTGGGGCCAGTTCTGACACTGTATATCGGCTGCCCAAGACGGCAGAGGAGCCTGGTTTCCCTGGAGCTGCCGGGGCAGATGGCCGCCATCAAAGGGGCGATTGGCTATTACCGCAATGCCTTTTTCTTTTGCCAGTGGCAGCAGCCGCGCTTCCACCTCCCGATAACGAATGTTGTAGGTGAGTTGCACAAAATCCAGCGGTTCCTTTCGCATTATCTGCTCAAATTCATTGTGGCGCCGGCCATGGGAGGTGGTAATACCAAGGTAGCGAATGGTGCCTTGTTGTTTCATTTTTTTCAGGGTTTCCAGGTGCTCCTCCCAGCTGACAAGGTTATGAACCTGCATCAGATCAAGCTTCGGCTGATTCCAGTGAGACGCGATGGCCTGAAACTGGCTTCGGGTTGCATCACCGTCGGAAGTCCAGATTTTATCAGCGGAGAACAACCGATCCGGAAAGCCCAGCTTTTTCAGGCAGTAACCCACCACTTCATGGGAGGAGCCGTACATGGGGGAGCTGTCGATGATCTGCCCGCCGGCACCGAAAAAGGTTTGCAGAATCTGGCAGCGGTGGTCCCGCAGTTTCTGGTCACTGCCCACATTAAACGTTTGCCAGGTTCCCATACCCACAGATACCAGGGGTTCCCCTGTGGTGGGTATGGGCTTGCTGATAAGGGATTCTGATGAGGCGGCCACCACTGGTGGCGCCGTGAGGGCCAGTAGTGCTAAGCCACTGTTTTTTATAAAGTCTCTGCGACCAATATTGCTCATGCAAGACCCCTTTTACCTCTTGTGGTTGCCGGATTGCGCCTGCCTGATTTCTGAAACCCAACCATAACAACTTCTGTGATCCGGATAAATTCCGCAGAGTTGCAGTATTGGTATTATTCACGCTTTCTTTACATGCACGGCCATGCTGATTGTGGCACTATTTTTACCAACTACTTTTATAACTGCTTTTATAACTACAGCTTTTACCGCAACCTGAAGCCATATAACAACAGGGAAATCATCATGGGTATAGCCATGCCATACGCTGGACAGCAACAATCTTGCAAAGTTTGCGGGTCCGATATTTCCTATCTTGAGACCATCAATAATCAAAGGCGGGACCTGGCGATCTGTGGATCGGTGGAGTGCCAGAATGTATTGCGCCAGAAAGAACTGATGCCGGCGGCAGCCTTTGAAGTCTATCTGGTCTCTTATAAGCGGGTGATTGAGCAGCGTCAGAAGCGCGTGGAGATCCGTGATGCGCTCAGGGAGGGGGAGCGGGATCAGAACCAGCGAATCTTTGCCCGCCTGAAGGATTATTTTCAGGCGCCGGAACTGAAGCCCGAAAACCTGGTGGTGATTCCCACGGGACATGTGCAGCAGGTTCCGCTCCGGCAGGATCGTGTGGAGAAATACCAGGTTCACCTGGAAAAAATCATTGCTGAAGCCATGGAATATAAGTCCGTTGACGATGTTCCCCACGACAATAACCATGAAGCCCATGAGAAACTGCTTGAACAGGAAAAGCGGTTTGCCAGTCAACCCCGGCTGAAGGAAATCAGTGACCAGTTCTGCATGCTGTGTAAGGGTGGCTGCTGTGCCCGGGGGCAGGAGCATGCCTATCTGTCCGCCTCCCACATACGGCGGCTGATGGACCAGGATCCTGATCTGACTCCGGAGGCACTGATGGATGTTTATCTGTCCCGGCTTTCAGACAGCTCCACTATCAATGCCTGTATTAACCAGGGCCCCATGGGGTGCGTTCTGCCCAGGGAGTGGCGATCCAGTACCTGTAACCAGTTTTATTGCAGCACTATAAAAAAATACCAGTCCGGTATAGCGTCTGACAGTGACATTACCAATGTGGCAGTGATCCAGCGGGAGCAATCGCTCTGGAACCGCAACTATAACAGTGAACCCAATGCGGTCACCAGTGTGACTATTCTGGCCCACAACGAGATTACGCAGGTATCTGTGGTGGCTGGGCAGGAGGTGGTTGCGGTGGATGAGTCCGTTTATCTGGATGATGACAGCAGCCACGAAGCCCTTCAGAAATAACGCCGTATCAGTTGATACGGCGTGAGTTAAGATAATCCGCGTCGCCGCCAAAGGGTACCCAGCCCCAGCCATCATGGGCGTTATAATTGGTGAGGTCATTGCCGTCGCTGGTGCGGGCAATGTAATAACGTTTGCTGGAGTCGTTGCCATTGCCGCCACCCATGTTCTCATCCCGGTGTGAAAATATACGCAGCTCCACATCGGCCAGTTTGTCGTGACAGGAACGGATCAGAGCCGGCACCCGGTAAACACAGCCACCCTGCTGAACACAGGGCATCAGCGCGCAATCCACTTCAATACGCCGCAGCAGTCTGCCCTGCCTGAATTCCCGGTCCAGTTTATCGCGAATGCCGTTTTTGTTGTCTTTCCAGAAAGACTGGTCAGGATGATTGGTGGCAAGGTTCTGGTTCCCGGTCCCCTGAGTGACTGGCCCAAGGGTAAGAGGGGCGCCTTCGGTAAATATCGCGTGGGCGATGTAGGGCACACCGTGGGAATTATCCCACCAGTCGCCAACAATATCGTAAATAGCAGGGGATTTGGGTCTGCGCAATGACATGATGAAACTCCCTCAATGTGAGCCGGACAGGCCATACGAGCTCTTTGATAACAGATCGAATAGCTGATTAACCCGACAGGTTGAGTAGCCCGGAAAAAACAGCAACAGTATGTAGCATGAGTAGTAACAGCAAGTAACAGTACAGCAAGTAAGCGTATAGTAACGCGTCCCTCATTAAATGCATATCATATAGTGTTAACCGGCGCTTGATGCAGTTAGACCCGATCAAGACAAAGCTTGAGCTGTTGCGGGCTAACCATGTAATCTGGATTGTCTTGACTCAGTGGGGATCAGGATTCTATGACCGGGCCCGGGGGTGGTGACAAGCGATGGTATACCTGTTTCGCGCAGCGGCTTCTGAACGGACTGTGTAAACGAACGGCTGCCCTCTTTTCTGCGCTCAGGGCATTCAATGGAAGGCTTTTCATCGTGAGCCCGCTGGCCGCACTGGTGTGTGGTTGCACAGTGCACCATTCCCTCTCTGAATCTCCCGCGGAACACCTGTCTGAAAATTCTGCAATCGATTCCGTTACACTGCCTGATCAATTCTCCCGATCCGGAAGCATGCAGCTCAATGAGCGGTGGTGGCAGACTTTCAAGGATCCTGCTCTTGACCAACTGATCACGAAAGCGCTCCGGAAAAATCTGGACCTGAAAGCAGCCTATCAGCGCCTGGAACGGGCGTCTGCACTTGTGCGGGAACAGGGTGCCGGTCGTTTTCCCGAGCTGGACAGTTTTTTGTCCGCAGAGAAAACCGATTCTGATACCGTGGACAGTGAAACCATCGAGCTCGGCTTGTCCGCTGCCTACGAACTGGACTTGTGGGGGCGTATCGGTTCGCGGATTGCGGCGGAAAACTATCGTTACCAGGCTACGGCTCTGGATCTTAAAGCAGCCGGTTTAACGTTGTCGTCCCTGGTGGCGCAAACCTGGTACCAGCTCACTGAAGCGACTGATCAGGTGGCATTGATCACTCAGCAGATTGATGCCAACCGGAAAGTGCTGACGCTGATTGAATCCCGGCTGGGCATTGGCAATACATCCTCTGCGGATGTATTACGCCAGGAGCAGCTGCTGGAAGCGACCCGGGAGCAGCGCATTGCTGCAGAGCAGCGGGTCCGGCTGTTACAGTATCGCCTGGCGGTTCTGACAGGGGAGGCGCCCCGCAGCATCGCACTGCCCGCTACCGCCGGCTTGCCCGACATTCCCCCGCTGCCGGATACCGGCCTGCCTGCCGGGCTGGTTAACCGCCGTCCTGATATACAGGCAGTGTTTCAGCGACTGGCGGCAAGCAACGCGGAGCTTGCCGCGACCGTCAGCGAGCGCTACCCGCGTATCAGCCTGAGTGCTTCCGTTTCAACCCTTGATGATGATTCCCGGGAATTGTTTGATGACTGGCTGAAAAACCTGGCTGCCAACCTGGTGGTGCCCCTGATTGACGGCGGTGAGCGTCGCGCCCGGGTGGACGTTGCACGGGCCGAAAAGCAGGCGCTGCTTTTTACTTTCGGACAATCCGTACTGGAGGCCTTTGAGGAAGTGGAAAGCGCCCTGACGCGGGAAGCACAGCAAGCCCGGCGGATAGACAGCCTTGCCCGTCAGTTGCAATTCGCCGGGCAAACCTATGAACAGTTGCGGGTGGAATATTTTAACGGCGCCGGTAATTACATTGACGTGCTGACCGCGCTGACCGATGTACAGCAACTGCGACGTGATCTGTTATCTGCGCGGCTTGAATTGCTGGAATTCCGGATCGCGCTTTACCGTGCCCTGGCAGGCGGATTCAATATGGCAATGGATGAGGAGGGCCACTGACTGTGACAGATTCAAACCCTGATCATGAGCGTACCCCAGGTGGCTGGCAGAAGCCGCTGATCATTTGTCTGATCATTGCGGCTCTGGGGGCGGGGTCATTGTTCCTGATTTTTTATACCGAGCCGGGTGCCGTGAAGGAAGGTGCCACCCGCAAAACAGCGATGCTGGTGGATGTCATTGAGGTTCAAGGGGGGGATTTTCGCCCTGTGGTGGTGGCCACCGGGGTGGTGGTGCCTTCGCAGCGTGTGGAGCTGCGGCCCAGGATCAGTGGTGAAGTAGTGGCGATGTCAGACAACCTTGTGCCCGGTGGCCTGGTAAAAGAAGGCGAGCTTTTACTGGCGCTGGACAGGAACGACTACGAGCTGGCGTTACAGCGTGCGTTGGCGGAGCTTGAGCAGGCCAGGGCGAACCTGACTATTGAAATGGGTCAGCAGGCCATAGCGAAAACCGAATATGAACTGATGAAAGAAAATCTCCGCGGCGAGCGCAAGGCGCTGGTATTGCGTGAACCCCAGCTCGACATTGCCAAAGCGGAAGTGCAGGCGGCAGAGACCGCCGTGGAGCAGGCCAGACTGAACCTTGAGCGCACCCGGATACTGGCTCCCTTCGACGGCCAGATCACAGAGCGCGACGTTAATGTCGGTTCCCAAGTGGGCGTGGGGGATTCCCTTGCACATCTGGTGGGCACCGAATCCTACTGGGTAGAAGCCACTGTACCGGTTTCCAAAGTGCATCAGCTGCGTTTTACCGATCCTTTGAGCGCTCATGAGCAGGACCCGTCGCCGGTGAAAGTAAAACATCGCAGTGCCTGGCCGGAAGGTGTGTATCGTCAGGGCCGGCTGACACGACTGATCGGAGAACTCAACCGCGAAACCCGGCTGGCGCGGGTACTGGTTACTGTGGATAACCCTATGGCCACGAATAGCGAAAAGCCACCCCTGATGTTGGGGGCCTTTGTGGAGGCCGAGATCGAAGGTGCGCCCCTGAAGGATGTGGTCAAGCTGTCACGGGACTACCTGCGCACCAACGACAGGGTGTGGGTAATGCACGACGGGCAATTGGATATACGCCAGGCCGTTATTGCATTCCGGGATAGTACTCATGTGTATGTTTCAGAAGGGTTGCAACCCGGTGAGAAAGTGGTAACCACCAATCTTGCCACTATTACACAAGGGGCGAAGCTGAGGCTGATGGACTGACATGAGCACTGAACCCGAAACTGAAACCGAAACCGAAACGGAACAGCAGGAAGCGCGGGGCCCCATTGCCTGGATGGCCGCTAATAATATTGCGGCAAATCTGGCCATGATCATTCTGATTGGCGGTGGTATTTTTATGGCCTTTAGTGTTCAGAAGGAAGTTTATCCGGACTTTCAGCTGGATGTGGTGGTGGTACAGGTGGCCTATCCGGGAGCATCGCCTTCAGAAGTGGAGCAGGGGATTCTGTTACCTGTTGAGGAAACCGTAAAGGGTGTTCAGGGTATCAGGGAAATGACCTCCACTGCCCGGGAAGGCAGTGGCGAAGTCCTGCTGGAACTGGTGGCGGGCATCGACCGTATCAAAACCTTTCAGGAAATTGATCAGGCGGTTAACCGCATCCGTACCTTTCCCGATGATGCCGAGGAGCCGGAGGTACGGTTACAATCCCAGCAGCGGGAGGTGATGCAGATAGCCCTGTATGGTGATGTGGATATATGGACCTTACGCAAGCTGGCGGAGCGTGTCAGGGACAGCCTGCTGAACAATGAAGCCATTACCCAGGTGGAAATTGGCAATGTACCCGAATATGTCACCCATGTTGAGATTCCCAGTTACCGTCTTCGGGAATACAACCTGACCCTGGAAACCGTTGCGGAGGTGCTCGAGCAGTCGGCCAGGGATATTCCGGCGGGGGCGGTGTCCACAGGAGATGGTGAGATCCTGCTGCGGGTCAAGGAGCGCAAGCAATGGGCCAGGGAATTTGCCACAATACCCGTGATTGTTTCAGATACCGGCGCCACGGTAACCCTGGGTGATCTGGCAACCATCCATGACGGTTTTGAAGAGCAGGGATTCCATTCCCGGTTTAACCGGCAGCCGTCGGTGGAACTGGAGATCTACCGGATTGGTGATCAGTCGCCTCTGGAGATTGCCGAAGCCGTCTCCCACACCCTGAAGGAACTGGATACCAGCCTCCCTGCCGGTGTGAAATACCGCATCGACAGTAATGCAGCTGATGATTTCCGGGACCGGCTCATGCTGTTGCTGGAAAACGGTGCCATGGCTCTGGTCATTGTGCTGATTATTCTGGGTATATTCCTGGAGTACCGGCTGGCTTTCTGGATCATGATGGGTATGGCCATTTCCTTCGTGGGCAGTATGCTGTTTTTGCCGGTAGTGGATGTCAGCATCAATATGATCTCCATGTTCGCGTTTCTGGTGGTGCTGGGGATCGTGGTGGATGATGCCATTGTGGTGGGTGAAAACGTGTATGAATACCGGCAAAGGGGCATGGATTACCTTACCGCTGCCATCCGTGCCACCCGCGATATTGCTGCGCCGGTGACCTTTACGATCCTGACGACCATCGTCGCCTTTTTACCGGTGATGTTTTTGCCCGGCACCACGGGAAAATTCTGGTGGCCGTTACCGGTGGTGGTGATCATCGTGCTGATTATCTCGCTGGTGGAAGCGCTGTTTATTCTGCCGGCCCATCTGGCTCACAGCAGTCCCTCGGAAGGGGGAGGACTGTCCCGCTGGCTCCATCGCAATCAGCGCGCCATTGCCCGCAGCTTTGATCATTTTATCGATACCCGTTACCGGCCCTTTCTGGCGGTCTGTCTGCGCCAGCGCTATATCACCCTGACCGTGGCGGTAACCCTGCTGGTGGTGAGTGGTGGCTATGGCTACAGCGACCACATGGGAATGATACTGATGCCCCGGGTAGCCGCTGACGAGATTGAGGCCGGTGTGATGCTGCCGGTGGGCACCACCCGGGATCAGTCAGCAAAGGTGGCGAATGAAATTACTGAGGCTACCCATAAAATGTTTGAGGAACATTCTCTGCATGAGCAGGCGGAAGGCATTAAAACCAATGTGCGGCGCCAGAACTTTATCGACGTGGAAATCGTGCTGAAAGCCCCTGATGAGCGTTCCATGAGCGCCCAGGGGATTATTGAATTATGGCGTGATGGTATTGGCGATGTGGAAGGCGTGGATCAGATCACCTTTGAAGCCGAACGCGGGCCCGGTGGCTGGCGCGACGATATCAGTGTAGATCTGAGTCACAGCAGCACGGAAGTGCTGGCCAAGGCCAGTCATGCTTTTGCCGAGCGCATGAAACAATTCCAGGCCACCCGGGATGTGAACGACAGTTATACCAAAGGCAAACTGCAGTTTGATTATCGCCTCTTGCCGGAGGCCTACGCCCTGGGCCTGACATCGGCGGAAGTGGGCCGGCAGATGCGCAATGCATTTTACGGCGCAGTGGCTTTGCGCCAGCTGCGGGGTACCAATGAAATCGAAGTGCGGGTCAAACTGCCGGAAAGTGAACGCAAATCCCTTTTTGAACTGGAATCCCTTTTGATCCGTACCCCCTCGGGCACAGAGGTGCCGTTGAGCGAGATTGCGGAAGTCTCTCTGGGAGAGGCGTTTATTTCCATTGATCGTCGCGATGGCCGGCGCATTGTCACTGTTGGTATGGATGTAGTGCCCCAGAGCGCGGTATCGCGCATTATTGAGGCCATTAACACAGAGGTGCTGCCCCAGTTGCAGGCGGACTACCCCGGCATAACCTGGAGTTTTCAGGGCAGTCAGGCAGAAATGCGTGAGTCCACCCGGATGTTATGGGCCGGATTCGGGCTGGCCATGTTTGTGGTGTATTCGTTACTGGCCATTGCCTTTCGCAGTTACAGCCAGCCGCTGATTGTGATGATGGCCATTCCATTCGGTATTGTGGGTGCCGTGATCGGGCACATAGTGCTGGATTATGATTTGTCGCTCATCAGTCTGATGGGGGTGGTAGCGCTGGCCGGCGTTGTGGTGAACGGAGCGCTGATTATGGTGGATTATGCCAACAAACAACGCGCCCGCTTAGCGGTATTTGATGCCATTCATGAAGCAGGGGTACGCCGCTTTCGCCCGATTGTGCTCACCATGCTCACCACCTTCGGTGGCCTTACGCCCATTATTCTGGAAACCTCCCGGCAGGCCTATCATCTGATTCCCATGGCCATTTCACTGGGCTTTGGTATTGTCTTCGCCACTTCCATCATGCTGATCATCATCCCTTGCCTTTACCTGATCCTGGAAGATCTGCTGGCGCTGGTGCCCTCTCGCCAGAATGGCAGCCATTGCGCCGGTGAAGAGGGCTGAACGTCATCAGCCCAGTTCGATTTCATAACCGGCAAACTTGCGGATATTGATAACTCCGGTATCCAGCATCAGGTACTGGCCTTTAATGCCCATCAGCTGCCCGCTGACGTCCGGCTTTTTATCAAAATTGTGGGTGCTGACTTTGGTGGGGAAAACTTCCACCGGGTAGTGAATATCCACCACTGGCTCATCCAGAAGTTCCAGGCTGTCCTCGCCAAACCGGATGCGCAGATCATCGATTTTCGCCTTGCAGGTACTCAGAAGTTCATCCCGCCGGGCGGGCAGATCAATGGGGGAAACATCACCCTTGAGCATGGTACGCCAGTTGGTTTTGTCGGCAATGTGTTCCGCAAGCGCCACCTCGAACAAGCCGGACAGGAAGCGGCTGTTGACTTTGGCAATGGGCAATGCCTGTATGGCCCCCTGGTCCATCCAGCGGGTGGGAATCTGGTTTTCCCGGGTAATGCCCACCTTAACGCCGGATGAATTGGCCAGGTAAACGTAATGGGGCTGAAAACAGTGGCTTTGAGCCCACTCGGGTTCGCGGCAGGTGCCGGCGTCGTAGTGGCAGGTTTCCGGCTTCACGATGCAGGTATCGCACTGGGCGAGCTTGCGAAAGCAGGGATAGCAGAATCCCTGGCTGAAGCTTTTGCTGGTTTTGCGGCCGCAATGGATGCAGAAAATTTTGCCGGTGTGATGCAGCCTGATGCAGTCACCGATGAGCTCGTTCAGCGGTTGAAGGTTATCGCCAATGGGCAGCTGATACGTAACCGGGTCGTTGAGTTCAGTTCTGAGTTTTCTGAGTGTGCCTAGCATGTCGTTATTCGTTGGACTCTGAATCAGGTGATGGAATGAGCGGGCATTATAGGGGTACAGGGAGCATCTGTCATAAGGGTGTGTTTTTGCGCCATAGTCTGACGGGTGAGTGTATAAGAAAGCCTGTCTATAGAACTCGCTGGTTCTTGCTTCCGGTATCCCCGGGATGCTATGTTTGTCAAGAGAACTGACGGGTTCTGACAAGGCCGGTCAGGCTGGGTCAATTCGCCAATAACGGCTACATTAGATAGCAGAACAACCCTGACAAAAAAGGTAAAAGACCATGCCGATGCCAGCAGAATACGAGCGTATCCAGCAAGGACCGCAAAGCCCCCAGGAAAGGATCTGGTGGGACAAGTATTCCCACGCCAACCTGGAAAAGTGGCGCAATGTCTGTGACCCCCTGGCGGATGACTGCACCGCCCTTATCAAGCGGGGCAGGCCGTCCGCCATGCTGGACGAAGTAGAAGCCCGGGCAGCCACGGAAGGCGGTGTGTTCAAGGCCTTTACGGATCACTGCTACAGCGTGCCAGGGTGGGTGGATTTTGACATTCTGGATGCGGGCCGCCGCGTGTTTTTGCGCTACGCGCCGCTGCAGGGGCTGGTGCTGCTCTGTAGCAGTCTGGTTGAAGGGTACACTCTCAATAAACCGGCCCAGGTGCTGGTGGCCACCGGGCGTTTGCAGAAGGATGTTACCCGGCGTATCTACGAAACGGGGCAGCTGCTTCATAACATGGTGGGCAAGGATCACGTGAAACCCGGTTCGGTCGGCCATCGCACGCTGATGGAGGTGCGCCTGACCCATTCCGCCGTGCGCCAGTTTCTGTGGGCCGGTGGCAAGTGGAATGCCGATGCCTATGATCAGCCCATCAATCAGGAAGACATGGCCGGCACCGTGCTGGGTTTTGATTTTATGGTTTCCCGTGGCATTGAACGTCTGGGTGTAAAGCTCTCCGATGAAGAACGCCGTTTAATGCATTATTTCTGGCGGTATGCCGGCTACGTACTCGGAGTCAGAGAGGAGCTGCTGACACAAACCATCGAAGAGCAGTTTGTGCTGGCGCTGAAACTGACAACACATCTTTATAATCCCACTCCCGATGGCGAGGCGCTGGCAAAAGCTCTGTTGCGGGATATGGCCGGGGAGCCCCCGTTCGGGCTTTCTGAAGATATGCTGCTGGCATTTGCCGAGTATCTGGGTGGGCCGGTGCTGGCAAGGGATTTTCACTTCAGGCCCAGCCTGGGAGCGCGGGCCCGTGTGCGACTGATCCGACAGCTGATCCGGGCAGCGTCGGCGGGGCGCAAACTGACTCCGGACTTTCTGCAGCGCATCGTGGAAGGCAAAAACCATGAATTCCGGCGAAAAAATATCTTCAATGGCCTGGGAGGTAATCCTGATCGATTTGCCTTCAAGGGACTGGCCTGACCTACCTTCACCCTGGAACAAAGAGGATTTTTATCATGACCCGCGGGTGTCGGTAACTTTGACAGCTGACAAAATCTGACACTTTTTGCAGGATGTTTTCAACAAATCCGCTTCGTAAAAGGATCCGACAGTCAGGAATTTTCAATATAAACAATGGCTTAATGTTTTTTTAAAGTTGGCACTGCGATTGCTATGTAAAGATTGAAATCGAATTTATTCTTACCACCCTGAAAAGAATGCTTTCGATTCCTCATCAACTAGAAAACTACGCTGCAATGATAGGCAACCTGGACAGGTTGCCTTTTTTTTATCCTGTTTACCCGGAATCCTCGGGTTAACTTCCCTGTAACTTCCCTGAAAGGCGCGACCATTTGGCTCGTTTTCCCCCTTTCGCGATGAATCCGCTTCTGAATTACAGTATGATGTCCGCGTTATTTGTTCCGCTTTTTTTAACGCAAATTTTGGCGTTGTTTTTTCTCGGGTTGATGAGTTTTATTTATGAACGATGATATTTCACTGAATTATCGAGGCCGTAAAGCCAGCCGTGCGCGCAGTGAGCAGCGCCGTAAAGCTATTCTTGAGGCCGCGCTGCGCCTGGTGGTGAGTGAGGGCGTGCGGGGGGTCCGGCACCGGGCGGTTGCCAAGGAAGCCGATGTGCCCTTGTCTGCCACTACCTATTATTTCAAGGATATTGCCGACCTGATCGCCGATACCTTCACGCTGTTTGCGGAAAAGGCCATGAGCGATGTGGTGGTGCCCATCAACGAGGATGTGGCACGTTTCATTGAAGCCAACGATGTCAAAATGCTGGAAGACGAAAAAGTCCGCAACCAGCTGGTCAATGCCATGGCCGCGCTGCTGGTTGGCCACATTCATAACGAGCTTCGTGAAAAACGCGATCACCTGATTGCCGAGCAGGCGTTCATGCATGAATCCATCCGCGATCCACGGCTACGGGAAATGGCCAAGCATTACTATGAGCACCTGGTGATGGATATGAAACGCCTGTGCGAACAGCTTGGTGTGAAAGAGCCGGCCATTGCGGCGGATATGCTGATGGGCACGATTTTCCGTATAGAGTACGAAGGCCTGTTGCTGGAAAGTCCGGAAGACTTTGATACAGAACGCGCCCAGAAAATTCTCCGACGCCAGTTTATGGCACTGGTAATGGAAATGATCGAGGACTGATGCCCTATGTCAGAGGTGATGGATGCCGCGGCGCCCCCGGCTGCCCGTGTTCAGCTGGAGCCGAGCTGGAAACAGCGTCTGCTGAACGAGTTTCAGAAAGACTACATGGTAAAACTGCGGGCGTTTCTGATGGCGGAAAAGAAGGCCGGTAAAACCATTTATCCCAAGGGCGATGAATATTTTAACGCATTCAACCTGACGCCCTTTGACAAAGTGAAAGTGGTTATCATCGGCCAGGACCCTTACCACGGGCCCAATCAGGCCCATGGCTTGTGTTTTTCAGTCAAACCTGAGGTACCTTTTCCACCTTCACTGCAAAATATTTTCAAGGAAATTAAAGCCGAACTGGGGCTGCCAATACCAGAGCACGGCTGTCTGACCCACTGGGCAGAGCAGGGTGTGCTGCTGCTGAACGCGGTTCTGACCGTGGAGCAGAGCCGGGCTGCAGCCCATCAGGGGAAAGGGTGGGAAACTTTTACGGACGCGGCTATCCGGAAGGTGAACGACGAACTGGAAAACGTGGTCTTCATGTTGTGGGGCGCCTACGCCCAGAAGAAAGGCAGCTTTATCGATACCGGCAAACATCTGGTATTGAAATCACCGCATCCGTCGCCATTGTCGGCGCACCGTGGCTTTTTTGGAAACGGCCATTTCAAAAAATGTAACCAGTACCTGGAAGCCAGGGGTCTGGAGCCCATCGACTGGCGTGTGCCGCCAAGATCATAGCCGATATCATAAAGGTATCGCTGCAAAACCGGTCTTGTTCTTTATGCAACAGTTTAGGCTCAGCCCCGGTCAAGGTGGCGGTAATCCCGTGGCGAAATACCAATGACTTTTTTGAAGAGGCGGGAAAAGTACTGGGGATCGTCATAACCCAGTGATTCACTGACGGCAGTAATGGACTCCCCGGATATATCCAGCAGATAGCAGGCCCGTTCCATTTTCATATGCAGAAAATGCTGAATGGGTGACTGCCCCGTGAGTTCCTTGTACTTTTTGGAAAAATGGTATTTGGATAGATTGGCGGACCGGGCCAGCGTCTCAAGGTCCAGATGCCTGGACAAATGCTGTTCCATAAGAGCGTGGATCTTGTCCAGGTCCACATAACTTCCGGACTGCGGCCCCATTTTGGGTACCAGCACGGCCGCATAGGTCAGCAGCTGCGCCAGCAGGTTGGAGGCATACAAAAAACGGGAAAACTGATATCCGGTGCGCTGTACGCTGAGCAGGTTCTCGAAATCTGCCACCAGCCTAGGATGAATGCCCAGCGGCACCACATAACTGCTGCTTGTGGGCATCAGGTGTTCCAGGTAGGCCATGGCCGAGGTGCCGCTGAAATGAGCCCAGTACATGGTCCAGGGGTCGTGCCGGCTGGCGCGGTAGCGGTGGCTCACGCCTTTCGGCAACAGGATGAGGTCGCCCTCCTTTACGGAAAAATCCAAGGGGGCGGGGTTTGTTATCTGCAGCTGTCCACGGCCTTTGACACAGTAAATGATCAGGCAGTCATCATGCTGCTGTCGCTCCATCACATGGCCCGCAGCCTGGGGGTAATATCCCAGCCCTTCCACAAAAAGGTGCCGGGTCAGGGGGTGTCGCGCCAGTTGCTGGCAGGCAAACAGCGGAACAAAAAAACGAATGCCCCCGGGCTTCAGGGGCCAGCCGGAGGATTCAGGCATAACAAATCATTGATATCTCGAGGTTTAGTGTTTTAATTGGGTGACCGCCGGGTTTTATGAATCGCAATATAGTCCATGTATGGAGCAATATCGTTAATGTTAGCGGGCTCTCGGCTATGGTACAAATAACAAGAAAGGCAACCTGACACACGAGGCCCAACCGCATGTCCCACGCGAACCCGAAATCTGTCCCCCAGCTGATTGCCGGTGAATTTTGCCAGAGCAGTACCTCGGAATGGATTGATGTCACCAATCCCGCCACCCAGGAGGTGATTGCCCGGGTCCCCTGCACCACGCCAGAGGAAATCCAGGCAGCCATCGCTGCGGCCAGACAGGCTTTTCTGGAATGGCGCGACACACCGGTACCGGCCCGGGCCCGGGTGATGCTGAAATACCAGGAACTGCTGAAAACCCATCATGATGAGCTGGCGGAAATACTGGCTCAGGAAACCGGCAAAACCTTTGAGGATGCCAGGGGCGATGTGTGGCGCGGTATCGAAGTGGTGGAACATGCCTGCAATATCCCCAGCCTGCTCATGGGTGAGACCGTGGAAAATGTTGCCAGTGGCATCGACACTTATTCCTATACCCAGCCCCTGGGTGTCTGCGCCGGCATTACCCCGTTCAATTTTCCTGCCATGATTCCCCTGTGGATGTTCCCGCTGGCCATTGCCTGCGGCAACAGTTTTATTCTGAAACCGTCGGAACAGGACCCGCTCACGCCCATGCGCCTGGCGGAGCTGTTTCTGGAAGCCGGAGCACCGAGGAATATCCTTCAGGTAATTCACGGCCGCAAGGATGCCGTGGATGCCTTGCTGACCGACCCTGACATTAAAGCGATTTCCTTTGTGGGTTCAGTGCCAGTGGGGCAGTACATCTACAAAACCGGCACGGACAACATGAAACGGGTGCAGGCTTTTGCCGGTGCCAAAAACCACATGGTGGTAATGCCCGACGCCAACAAACAACAGGTCATCAACAATATTGTCGGTGCGTCCGTAGGTGCGGCAGGTCAGCGCTGCATGGCCATCAGTGTGGCAGTACTGGTGGGGGAAGCCAGTGCCTGGCTGGATGACATCAGGGCGGCCCTGGAAGGTGTTCGCCCTGGTGTATGGAATGATCCGCAGGCAGCCTTTGGCCCGTTAATCAGCCCCGGGGCCCGGCAGCGGGTACTGAATCTGATACAGCAAGGCAAGGATGAAGGCGCCACCTGCCTGCTGGATGGGTCCGATTGTGTGGTAGAAGGTTACCCTGACGGTAACTGGATAGGGCCCACCCTGTTTGCAGATGTGACAGTGGACATGAGTATCTACAGGGAAGAGATCTTCGGGCCGGTGCTTTGTGTGCTGACGGTGGACTCCCTGGACGATGCCATTACCCTGATTAACAACCATCCCTGTGGCAATGGTACATCCATTTTTACCGCCAGCGGTGGTGCTGCACGGCGTTATCAGCATGAAATACAGGTAGGTCAGGTGGGCATAAACGTACCCATTCCGGTGCCGCTGCCGTTTTTCTCCTTCACAGGCTGGAAGGCGTCTTTCTATGGTGATCAACACGCCTACGGCAAACAGGCCGTGCGTTTTTATACGGAAACCAAAACCATTACCGCGCGCTGGTTTGACGACGACATTCCGGCAGGCCACGGCCCGAACATGACCATCAATCTGAAATAACCGGTAAAGGCCAGATGAATGGACTTTAATTTAAGCGAAGATCAGAAAGCCTACCAGCAGGCCGCCCGGGCCTTTGCAGAAAATGACCTGGCGCCCCGGGCGGCAGAGTGGGACCAGTGCCAGCATTTTCCCGTGGATGTTATCCGTCGTGCCGGTGAACTGGGCTTTTGCGGGATTTATTCGCCGGAGGCAGCGGGTGGTATGGCCCTGAGTCGTCTGGATGCACACCTCATCTTTGAAGAACTGGCTTACGGGTGCACGTCCACCGCCGCCTATATCACAATTCATAACATGTGTACCTGGATGGTTACCTGTTTTGGCAGCAGTGATACCGTCGGTGAATGGGGTCCCGGCCTGACCTCTGGAGAAAAACTTGCCTCCTATTGCCTGACGGAACCCAATGCCGGCTCCGATGCGGCGTCACTCAAAACCTCCGCAAAAAAACAGGGCGATCACTATGCGCTGAACGGCACCAAATGTTTTATTTCCGGTGCCGGCGCCACCGATGTGCTGGTGGTGATGGCCCGCACCGGTGGCGCCGGCGCCAAAGGAATCTCCTGCCTGCTGGTGCCCGCGGACCTGCCGGGTATCAGCTACGGCCGCAAGGAAGAAAAAATGGGCTGGAACAGCCAGCCCACCCGCACTATTACCTTCGACAATGTCAAAGTACCCGTGGCCAATCGCATCGGTGAAGAGGGCGAAGGGTTCAGGTTTGCCATGAAAGGCCTGGACGGCGGACGCATCAATATTGCCACTTGCTCACTGGGCGCTGCACAGGCTGCCCTTGACGCTTCACAACGCTACATGCACGAACGCCACCAGTTCGGCAAATCCATTGCCGATTTTCAGGCCCTGCAGTTCAAGCTGGCGGATATGGCCACGGAATTGGTTGCCGCCCGCCAGATGGTGCGCCTGGCCGCCTTCAAACTGGACCAGCAAGATCCCGACGCCACCACCTACTGCGCCATGGCAAAACGCCTGGCCACCGATGCCGGATTCCATATCTGCAACGAAGCCCTGCAGATTCACGGTGGCTATGGTTACATTCGTGAGTATCCTTTAGAGCGTTACATGCGCGACACCCGCGTCCATCAGATTCTGGAAGGCACCAACGAAGTCATGAAACATATCATTGCACGCCGAGTGTTAATGGAAGGAGCAACAGAGGTGATACGATGAGTGCAGAATTAAAACTCAGTAAAGAAGGCCACGTAGCGGTTATTACCATTTCCAACCCACCTGCCAATACCTGGACCGAAGCAACCCTGTCCCAATTGAAAACCATCATCGGCGAACTGAACGCCGATAAAACCAATTATGCGCTGGTGATTACCGGCGAAGGCGAAAAGTTCTTCTCCGCCGGCGCCGACCTCAACCTGTTTGCCGATGGCGACGTCGCCGTTGCCAGTAAAATGTCCCGCGCCTTTGGCGACGCCTTCGAAACCCTTACCGCCTACAACGGCGTCTCCATTGCCGCCATTAACGGCTACGCCATGGGCGGCGGCCTGGAATGCGCGCTGGCCTGCGACCTGCGTATTGCCGAGGAACAAGCACAGATGGCATTACCCGAAGCGAAAGTCGGCCTGCTCCCCTGCGGCTGCGGCACCCAGAACCTCCCCTGGTTAGTGGGCGAAGGCTGGGCCAAACGTATGATCCTGTGCGGCGAACAGATCAAAGCCCCCAAAGCCCTGGAAATAGGCCTGGTGGAAGAAGTGGTAGAAAAAGGCCAGTCCCTGGAAAGCGCCCTGAAACTGGCGCGACAAGTGGGCAACCAAAGCCCATCCGCAGTACGCAGCTGCAAATCCCTGATCATGGCAGCACGAACCAACCCCATGCAACACGCACTGCCTCTGGAGCGGGAACTTTTCTGCGAACTGTTTGATACCGAAGACCAGAAAGAAGGGGTTAACGCCTTTCTGGAAAAACGCAAACCCGAATGGAAAAACGCATAAGCCACACAACAATAAGCTGCGTCCCCCAAGCGAGAAGCACAGGGCAAGCAGTTCTTCTGCCATAATGCGACCCGAAAGATATAAAACATTCACCACAGATAATCGCGGTACGAACCAATGTCAGACCCAGTCGCCTTCAAAACCATCCCCACAAACAGCAACCACCAGATTGCCATCGCCACCCTCAACGCCGAGAAATCCCTCAACTCCCTCAGCGTAGAAATGGTAGAACGCCTTACCCCCCAACTCAAAGCCTGGCAACAGGACAGCAACATTGTCTGCGTCCTGCTCAAGGGTGCCGGCGACAAAGCCTTCTGTGCCGGTGGCGACATCCGCCGCCTCTATGACACCATGATCGAGTGTGGCCCCGACAAGCCCAACCACTATGCTGAAGCCTTCTTTGAAAAAGAATACCGTCTTGATTACCTCATTCATAAATACCGGAAGCCCCTGATCGTCTGGGGCCACGGCATTGTCATGGGCGGTGGTATCGGCCTGATGTCCGGCGCCAGCCACAGGGTGGTGACCGAAAAATCCCGACTCGCCATGCCGGAAATCAATATTGGGCTGTACCCTGACGTTGGCGGCACCTGGTTTCTGAATCATGCTCCCGGCCGCACAGGGCTGTTTCTGGGCCTGACCGGCGCCAACATCAACGCCGCAGATGCCCTGTTCGTCGGCCTGGCGGATCGTTACCTGCCGCATGACACGCAGGATGCCGTTATACAGGCGCTGACTCAGGCCCAATGGAATGACAAGAGCCACGATGCTGCAGGGATCGTTTCCAAAGTATTAAGGCAGTTCGAAGATCTTTCTCAATTACCTGCCAGCGAAGTGCGCAAACACTACGATCTGATTCAGCAGGTCACCGATGGCGATAACATGACGGAAATCGCCGACCGGATATTTGCCATCGATAGTGACGACAAATGGCTGCAGAAGGCGGTTAAAGGCTTGCAGCAGGGCTGTCCCACCACGGCGCACCTGGTTTACCAGCAGCTGAAACGGGGCAGTAAGCTTTCCCTGGAGGAGGTGTTCCGGATGGAGCTGATCATGTCACTGCAATGCTCTCGCCATCCGGATTTTCCCGAGGGCGTGCGGGCGTTGCTGGTGGATAAGGATGGCCAGCCGAAGTGGCAGCATTCCTCTGTCGCGGAGGTGCCCCACAGCTGGGTGGAAGAACACTTTACCCCTCCCTGGGGTGAGGGAGAAAACCCCCTCAGCAATATTCACCAAATCTAACAGAGGCAAAGTACTATGGCGCGCATCGGCTTTATCGGACTGGGTAATATGGGCGGCCCCATGGCCATCAACCTGTTAAACGCAGGGCATGACCTGAAAGTCTTTGATCTGCTGGAAGATCACATGGCGCCTGTGGTGGCAGAGGGCGCTCGGGGAGTTGATTGTGCCAGGGACGCGGTGACAGAGGTGGACTTCGTAATATCCATGCTGCCCTCGGGAGCCATTGTGGAGAGTCTGTACCTGTATCAGGACAAACTGCTGGAACACATCGACACCGACACCCTGGTGATTGAGTGCTCCACCATTGCGCCGGAAAACGCCATCAATCTTGCCAATGCCGCTAACGCAAAAGGGATTGCCGCGATTGATGCTCCCGTGTCCGGCGGCGTCGGCGGTGCCAAAGCCGGCACCCTGACCTTTATCGTGGGTGGCGATACCCGTTCCTTCGAAAAAGCAGAACCCGTGTTGGGCAGCATGGGGAAAAATGTATTTCATGCCGGGGGGCACGGATCCGGACAGGTGGCCAAAATCTGCAACAACATGTTGCTGGCTGTGCACATGATCGGAACCGCGGAAGCACTGCAAATGGGCGTGGATAACGGGCTGGATCCCAAAGTGCTGTCCGATATCATGCTGCAAAGCTCCGGCCGCAACTGGTCTCTGGAACTCTACAATCCCTATCCTGGTGTGATGGACGGTGTGCCCGCCGCCAACCATTATAACGGCGGTTTTCAGGTGGACCTGATGAACAAGGATCTTGGCCTGGCGCTGGAGGTGGCACTGAAGAGCCGTTCCAGCACGCCCATGGGGCATGTGGCAAAAAGCCTTTATGCCATGCTCAGCCGCAAAGGTAACGGTGGAAAAGACTTTTCCAGTATCCAGAAACTTTTCAGTCAGCTTGAAGAATAGCAGCCGACGGGGTTTAATCTCTCCGAGTCTTTATGCTCTCAGGGAAAAGCATTGCATCGTAAAACGGAGATTTCATGGCAAAAGTTCTTGTTACCGGAGCCACCGGCCTGGTTGGGTACAATATCATGCAGGCGTTATTGCGACGTGAACACGACGTTCGCCTGCTGGTACGCTCAGTGGAAAAAGCCCAGCGGCTAATGCCCCGTGTGTGCGAGCTGGTGCAGGGAGACATCACCAACAAGGCATCACTTTACGCTGCCGTTGAGGGTTGCGATACGATTTACCATGCAGCAGGATTGCCGGAACAATGGTTGCCGGATAACAAGCTTTTCGAAAAAGTAAATGCCAGTGGTACCCGCAAGATGGTGGATGTTGCCCTTGATCTGGGGGTGAAGCGATTTGTTTATACCAGCACCATCGATGTGTTCAAGGCCGCTGCCGGCGAAACTTTCGATGAATCCGTCATTGATACCGCCCCCAAAGGCACTTTCTATGAGCGCTCCAAACAGGAGGCTGACAGGGTTGTAACGGCCGCCTTGGATAAAGGGTTGCCTGCTGTCTTTCTGCATCCATCGGCTGTTTATGGCCCCGGCCCGTTACTGAAAACCTCTCCCGGTGTGAATGAACTGATTATGCGATTGTACCGGGGGCAGGTGCCGGCGTTGCTGCCGGGCGGTTTTCCGGTTGTTTATGGGCCGGATGTGGGAGAAGGCCATGTGCTGGCAGGTGAGTCGGCAGCAACCGGTGAGCGTTTTATACTGAGTGATCAGTACCTGTCATTGCGGGACCTTGCCACCATTGTGTACGAAGAACTCGGTATCAAAAAACGTTTCCCCATGACGATGCCGCTGCCCATAGCGAAGATGGTGGCGGAAGTGGGTGAGGTGGTGGCTGATTTTACCGGTAAGCCGCCTTTGATTCCCAGAGGGCAGCTGACGTTTCTGCAGTGGCAGGCAATACCTTCCAGCGAAAAAGCCAGCCAGGTGCTGGGGTGGAGTTCAAGAACCTTTCGTGAATGTGTCAAGCCCACCTACGCTTTCGTAAAACGTATTGTGGACCTTTAGGTTTGCCGGCTTATGACTGCAGCATCGCCATGGCTGCGTTCATCTCATCGGTAAGATCTTCGCTGTCCCCGTCATCCACCTGTGGGTCCAGTCCCAGGCGGTTAAAGGCGGTGACTGTGTTCCAGTCAAAGGTTGTCAGAGGGTGGTCGGTGCC
>JAWVYU010000014.1:0-30815 GCA_033722575.1 Ketobacteraceae bacterium
GGTCTCCCTCGGTGTGACCGTAAAAATCATTGAAGCGCTTGAAGTAATCCACATCCACCAGTAACAGCGAAATAAAACGCTTTTCCCGTCGGGCAAAGTGCATGATGGTGTCGAGCCCCTGATTGATGGCACCACGGTTGAGGAGTCCGGTGAGCGGATCGATCTTGGCGGAGTTTTTCAGTGCGCCCTGCTGCAGAAAGCCCAGTCTGGCCTGATATTCCTGGGTATAGGCCGCGGCTCCGCCGATCAGCAGGGCGCTAAAAACGAAAAAGTAACTGTGGTAATCGTGATTCTCCGTGGGTGCATAGACAAGTGACAGCACCAGGTAGGAACCGGCGATCAGAATGTTGCTTGCCACTGAATATCGAAACCGTAAACCCGCCAGCAGATAGCCCACGAAAATGATCAGAATATTGCCTTCGTAAAGGGTTCTGAGACCAAAGTTGGCGCCATACACAGACACGATATTGGTACCGACACCAATGGTGACCAGCATCAGTAACGCAATGCTCTGGGCCTGGCGCTTAAAAAAATCGGTGAAGGTCAGCAGCAACGCAATCAGTAACAGCGGGCAGCTGATATAAAGACGCACCACCGTATAATAAAGGGTGCTAGCTGAGCTGTTCTCCAGCACCCTGTAATCAAGGGGCGCCAGCATTAACAACAGAATAAATGCAACACAGAGCGCGGTGCGTTGTTTTATCAGGTTCCGTTCAAAATAGCGTTCGATAAATTCTGCTTCCAGTTCATCGCTGAAGCGCAGGTTTTTGAAGCCCTTTTCGAGCTGGCGCTGATATTTCTGGAGGTCTTTCTCGAAGTCCGGCATGAGATCCTGGAAACCCGGCATGAAAGGGAACTTGTTTAAGCTTAGACAATCTGGCGGATAAATAAACTGTATTATCCCCCTTACCGCACCGGGCACGACAGCCCTGGATAAACAGGATATGTAACCTGTGGCGCCGGATTACGCTGGTTAGTACGATAATTATTCTGCTAGAATCCGGGGTTCCGCCGTCGGGTGCAAGGCACGGGGGCGCGTTTCTGTTGATAACAACCAACAATAAAACCTGATCTGTTTGTATCAATGTATTGCTCTCACCACCAGGGATGCGTGGGTGGAAAAAGAGCCTTGGAGGAGCTATGAAATTTTCTTGGGTAGTGGCGGTTTTCCTGACCTTTATCCCTTTCCTGCCGGTTAATGCGAGCCTGGATCCGTCGGTGACCCAGCCGCGGATCATCGGGGGTGAGGACGTTGCCGAGGCGCCTTCCTGGATGGCTTATCTGGTTATTTACAATACTGAAACCGGCATGGGTGGGGCCTGTGGGGCATCGCTGATCAGCTCCCGCTGGCTGGTGACTGCCGCTCACTGCGTCGAGGAATTCGGTGAGCCTGATTACGCGGCTTACGTGGCAATGGGCGCCGCTGATCTGGAATCGGGCGGTGTCCGGACCATGCTGATTGATAAGGTTATCAGTCACCCCGATTACACGCCCAACTCCGATCAGGGGCCGCCGCTGAATGATGTTGCCCTGATTCGTCTGAGTTCACCGGTAACCGACCTGGCACCCATCAGAATCATCAACAGTGTGGATCTTGCCGGGCTGAATGACGACTATCCGGCGATGATCTATGGCTGGGGTGAAACCGGCAGCGGTCCATCGACGGTGCTGCAGGCCGCTGATGTGTCCTTCCGGACCCAGGATACCTGCGATGATGCCTGGAGCGGTTTTGTATCGGAAAGCAGTGTCTGCAGTATTGATGAAGACAGCGGCACCTGTTTTGGTGACAGTGGTGGCCCTCTGACCGTTACAGTTGATGATGAAGAAGTGCTGGTGGGCATTACCAGTTATGGCGCCGGGGGCCCCGACGGGGTCTGCCGGCAGAGCTTGCCGGATGTGTTTATGTCCCCCAGTTACTACTTTTCCTGGATTGCTGAAACGGTCGGCTTCGTGTCCCTGGACGGAGGCGGCAGCTTTGGTTACATCGGGGTGAATCAAGCGGCGCGGGAAAGCTTGTCGTTGACCAATTATTCCGGCAGAACCGTGGGGATCGCCTCGCTGTCGGTCAGTGGTGTTGACGCTGACAACTTTGCCCTGTCCGATAACCAGTGTATCCAGAACCTGTTGCCCGGCGCCAGCTGCTCCTTCGCCCTCACGGCCAGCTCTGCGGCAGCGGGTGATGCCGGCGCCCACCTGGTGCTGACCCGTGCTGACGGTGGTGAAAACCTGAGTTTTGGTCTGAGCGCGTCCTTCCTGCCGGCCATTGGCGCGGATGGACCTCTGCAAATCAATGGCGGCTCCTGGTTTTCCAATGGCAATAACCCCTGGTCCCAAAGCCCCGCCCTTGGTTCCGGCAGCACCCCCGGTTTCACCAGCGGATTCGATGACAGCGCGTCCCTGTTACTGCTACACGTGAATGGCCCGCTGGAACTGCTGGCAGAGGGCATTTCCCTTGAAACCCTGCTGTTCGATGGCGTGCTGGTTCACCTGGACAACAGCCCGCTGCGCTGGTATCGCCTGGATGACCAGGAGACGACTCTGCGGGTGACCATTCCCGAGGGTGCCCACCGGGTGTTGTTTACCTATGAGAAAGCCAATGCCGAGGAGAGCCGGATCGGCATCTACAATTTCCGCACGGCGGCATTGAGTATCAGTGGCAGTAATGAAAGTGACAATGACAGTGGTGGCAGCTCAGGGTTGTGGTTATTGGTGGCTGTTGGTCTGCTGACGGCTGCACGCCGTGGGCGGCAGGTGCACTAGCATCACTCGCTCGACATGAACTGTTCGCGCATTTCCTGTGGGGGTGCCAGGCGCCCCTCTTCAATGGTCAGCAAAACGTTCTTGATGTCCTCAATCTGTACCGGCTTGGTCATATAGAGATTCATGCCCGCATCATAGGCCATCTTCTCCCGTTCCATGACCGCATGGGCGCTCAGCCCGATAATGTTGTAGCGTTCGCCGCGCTCTTTTTCCAGCTCCCGTATTTCCCGGGTGGCCTGGTAGCCGTCCATTTCGGGCATTTCGCAATCCATGAAAATCACATCAAAAGGGCGTTCCGCCGCAAGTACGGCGCGCACGGCCAGCAAGCCGTTGGCAGCAAACTCGGGATTGATCCCCAGTTTGTTGAGAATGCCCTTGATCACCATGCGGTTGACCGCATTATCCTCCGCCACCAGCACTTTCAGCTGGTGAAAACTGATGGTGTCTTTGCTGGGCCTCTGCTGTCCGTTTTCCTGGATCTCCAGGCTTTTCATGACTTCCTGCTTGATGCGGCTGAAGGTAACAGGCCGCTGCAGAATAACCCGGTCGGGATGGCCTTCACGCTTGCTGTAATCTGCCAGGTAAATAAATTTCTTTGATTGTGGGGTTTTGGGCAGGCTGCTGGAAAATTTCTGGTGGCAGATAATCAGATCCGCGCTTTCAAAATCCGCTGTGTGCAGGTCTTTCGGGTCCACCACAATATTCAGGTTGGCGCCCCAGTAAGCCGCCAGCTCAGACATGCTTTCAATGAACCGCAAGTTGTAATCCAGCAGGATAATGGACTTTTCAGCCAGTCGTGCCGGAGGCCGGGGTTGTTTCAGATCCAGGGTTTTGGGTGTGGGAATATGAAAATAAAAAGTGGAGCCGTGGCCCTCGCGGCTGCGCACGTGGATTGAGCCTCCCATCAGTTCCACCAGGCCTCTGCAAATGGCAAGCCCAAGGCCTGTACCGCCATAAGCGCGGGTTGTAGATGCATCAGCCTGGGAGAATAACTCAAAGATCTTGCTCTGGTTTTCCTTGCTGATGCCAATGCCGGTATCCTGAATTTCGAATGTCAGGGTTTGTGCTTCCCAGTAAGCGCGGATCACAATTTCTCCGTGCTCAGTGAACTTGATCGCATTGCTCACCAGATTCAGCAGTATCTGGCGCAGACGTGTGGGGTCACCGATAATATTTCTTGGTGTTTCGTGATGCAGCACAAAGCTGATACTGAGCTTTTTCTCGTTGACGGCAGATGAGTAAATGGAAATGACATCGTCCACCAGCGATTCGATATTGAACTCCACTTCCTCCAGTTCGATTTTTTTGGCTTCGACCTTGGAAAAATCCAGTATGTCATTAAGAATTCCCAGCAGCGATTCACCCGAGCGGTGAATCGCCTGCACATAGTCCGCCTGCTTGGGTGACATCTCGGTTTGCAGCAGCAGTTCCGTCAGCCCCAGTACACCGTTCATGGGGGTGCGTATCTCATGGCTCATGGTGGCCAGGAATTCGCTCTTGGCACGGCTTTCCGACTGGGCGGCAATAATATCCTGTTGCGCCTCGTAGGCCTTCTTCTGGGCTTCCAGGGTGGCCTGGGTGGCGCATTCATGTTCCTTGCGAGCCAGGCGTTCGTTTTTCAGTGCCTCTTTCTGGGCCAGAAGTTTCAGCTTGCGTTCTTCATTCACCCGGCGGGTCAGCCCGTAGGAAAGGAAGATGGCAACAATGAGCCCCCCCAGTTCAATACTGTGCTCGGTAAAAGCATTGGAAGGCAGTATGCCAAAGGCACGCAACACCGTGACACAAACCGTCAGGATCAGACCGATCCAGGCAAACAGAAAATAACGGGCCGGCGCGAACTGACCGGGCTTGCAGGCAAGGCTGGCGATCAGCAGGGCGAGCATCGTAAAGGCGGTATTGGCCAGTACCATTTTGACGACGCTGGTAAAAGGAAGAATGATGGCAATGGCAACAATAAACAGCGATACCCAGGACACCGCGTTCAGCAGATTATAAAAAAGCGGCGTGCGTTTACGGGTGTCCAGGTAATCGCGGGCGAACTGGGCTGCAAAATACAGCGTAAAGGCTATGGCCACCGGGCGAATCCATTTGTTGACTGCGGGATAATCCTGCAACAGGTACTCGAACAGAAACCCGGCCAGCGACGCATGGGTGAGGGTAAAAAAGAATATCGCCGCCACATAATTGAAAAAGCTTTTGTCTCTCAGGCTGATCAGCGCCAGCAGGTTCATCCCGATCAGAATGAGCAGTGCGCCATAGTACATGCCGTAGAGTATCTGGACCTGGCGATCATTCTCCATAAAATCCCTGATGTGCCACAGCACCAGGGGAAACTGTACCGTATCCCGGCTCTGTATCCGGAAGTAGAGAGTCTGCCTGCTGCGGGGCGCCAGCTCTACCGGAAATATAAAATGCCGATGCTGGAAATCCCGTTGCGAAAAGGGCAGGCTGTCACCGGCGACGGTGCGCTGGTAGGTGCCGTTTTCCGGATAGTAGAAATGGATCACGTCCAGCAGGGGGTAAGGAATTTCCAGCAGGCGCTGCTGGCTCTCCGGCAAGGGGTTTTCCAGCGTCAGCCGGATCCAGTATTCCTGCTCGGAAAAACCGAAACTGATGGTGGAATCTCGGTTTTGCTCCCAGGCACTGTCGGGAGCCGCGCGCACTTCGGTAAAATCACGGTGGCTAAGGGAGGGATCCAGCACCTTCAGATGGCCGGACAGGGAGACTCCGCCACCGCCGTTCCCGGAGTGTGCCGCCAGTTCATAGGCACCGGCCCCTGCGGGAACAGCTAAGCTTGTAAACAGTACCAAAACCAGTGAGAAAAGAAGACGCATGAATAATGTGGTAACAAATTCAGTAAGGAATAGAGGAACTATAGTTAAAATGACGGGAAATGTAGACTAGTTCTTTTAGGCTGGGTGGTGCTCGGAAGGAAAAATAAAGCGCTGCTTTACACAAAAAGCCAGAATCCTGTTACTGGTTTGCCACTGTGAGGGCTATCACTGGGTGACAATATCGACTTGTGTGTTATTTGCGTAAAACAGCGCTGCCAAGATGGCGCTCCAATGCAAGATTAATCGATTGCGTGACTAGCAGTCTTCATTAATCTGTAGGTTCATTGTGTAGAATTCGGCCCTGGTGTTCCAGATGCAATGGGGAACAAGTCGTTATGCCTTTTGGCACAAATTGTGGTTTTTTTGCATTTATTTGCGGAAAATCTTAAAAAAACGCGCAAAAACAGGTATTCATAGGCTCCATAAAGGCTGATGGGACAGGCCTGTTGACATCAGGTAATCAAATTGAGGCATTTGCATGGGAATTTCCGTAGCGATTTGTGATGACCACCCGGTCTTCCGGGCCGGCATAGCAGGTATCTTTTCTCAGGACGAGGCGATCGACAATACCTATGAAGCCGGTGATATCCGGGAACTCGAGGACCTGCTGACCCGTAACAAGGTGGATCTGGTGCTGCTGGACGTGGAGCTCCCCGGTGAAACCGGTCTGGAAGCCCTGCCGCGCCTGTCCCGGGAGCTGCCGGTGCTGATGCTGTCCGCCTATGACGATGCCCGTCGCATCAAGCAGGCCATGGAGGCCGGTGCCAAGGGATACGTGCGCAAGGATGCCGCACCGGAAGAGCTGGTGCAGGCCGCCAAGGACGCCCTGATGGGGGAGACCGTGCTGGACCCGTCACTGGCGATCAAGCTGGCCCAGTCCCTGCGGCGGGAACCGGATGAAATGGAATTTGTAAAACGGGTCTCTACCCTTAGCCCCCGTCACCGCGAAGTGCTGGCGCTGATTGCCAAGGGTGAATCCAACAAGGGTATTGGCAGAATCCTGGGTATCAGCGAGGGTACCGCCAAAAATCACGTGGTACGCATTCTCCAGTTGCTGAATATGCCTGACCGGACCAAGCTGGCGCTGGCGCTGGTACGCTATAACGTCGACCTCTGACGGACTACGATGATGGCAGCTGCGAACCCGCCGATCCGGCAGTTGATTGCCGAGGGTAACCCGCTGGACTGGAGTCCTCTGGACCGGTCTCTGCTGTTGCTTTTCGTCAGTTTTTATCTCCCGGTGGTATTCTGGGTATCTCTGATCGTGTATCTCCACAGCGAGCTGGCCCCTTACCTCAATACTGAATTTGTCCATCTCAATATTTATTACTGTAAAGTGGCGCTGGTGGTGATTGCCGGCCTGTTGGCAGCCGGGCTCTATGAGCGACGCCACCGACGGGAGTGGCCGTTCCTGTCACACCTGTTTGCTCAGGGATATACCCTGCTGATGGTGTACGCCACCTGGGTCAGCGGTTTCTACACTTCCAACAGCAGTCTGCTGATTGTGGCGGGGCTGGCCCTGGGGCTGCCATTACTGGATGCCCGCAGCGTGTTCTGGGGGCTGGTTTCCGGCATTATTCTTTCGGTGATTCTGGTATACGTCACTGAAGTGGGCATCCTGGAATACGCGCCGTTGTTCAGGGAATTGCCGTTTCGCAAGGGATATATTGAACCCACCTGGGCAATAACCCAGTTTATTCTGGTGATCAATACGGTCGGCGCCGTATGGGTCATCATGGCTTCTCTGATCAAACGCTGGCGCCGGCGGGAACAGGATCTGCTGGCGGAAATGGAAACCCAGGAAAAGCTGGCTGCCCTGGGTGAGTTTTCTGCCCGGATCATTCACCAGACACGTCATCAGCTGGGGCTGATGGGGATTTCCATTCACAAGCTGAACAAGGCATTCGCCTCCGGTGATACCGTGGATCAGGGCATGATCCGCGAGGAGCTGACGATCCTGAATGACATTCAGGACAAGCTGCGGTTGAGCCTGAAGGAAGAGCTGAACCTGGAACCGAGTGGTGAACTGACCGACAAGCGCAGCTATAAGGAAGTGATTGAAGAAGAGGTGGATAACCTGCGCCAGATGGCGGGGCAGCGCGGTATTACCATGCGTCTGGTGTTCGGTGAAAAAATCTCGGCGAAAATGGCAGCCAAGCTGCCGGAAGAGTTTTCCCAGGGAATTTTCAATGTAATCGAAAATGCTCTGGCGGTTGCCAGTGACAGCATTGCGGTATCCACCTATCAGCAGGACAACGCACTGGTCTGTGAGGTCCAGGATGATGGCCCCGGGATTCCGGAAGAACTCATGGAAACAGTGCTGAAACCCTTTATGACCACCAAACCCGATGGCAACGGCATGGGGCTGGCCATTGCCAGTGGCGTTGTCCGCAAGGAGGGGGGCAGGTTAGAATTGCGCAACCGCCAGGGAAACGGCCTGTCGGTGCGGTTTATTATTCCCATCAAAACGGAGAGCAAACCGGAAGCGGCACCACCCGCTGAATAATCGCTGACAGGTTCAGCTGACAGATTCAATAGTGACACAAACAGGCAGGACAGCTCATCACTACGCTTGAAAACACCCCCCTAACCCTGAAAGACTGGCTGCGCTCAGAACCCTTCACCCTGGCCATGTCGTCGGGCTTTTTCAGTTTTTTTGCCCATGCCGGCATGCTGGCAGCCCTGCTGGAGGAAGACTGCGAGCCGGGTGCCATCACTGGCTCCAGTGCCGGCGCCCTGGTGGGTGCCTGCTGGGCTTCCGGCATGTCCATGAGTGATATCAGGGGAGCCCTGTTCACCATGGAAAAAGCCGATTTCTGGGATCCGGCTCCCGGTCTGGGGGTACTACGGGGTGCCCGCTTCCGCCACAAGCTGCGGGATGCCATGCCCGTCAGTGCCTTTGATCAGTGCAGGGTACCGCTGGCCCTGTCTGCCTTTGATCTGGTACGCCGGCAGACCGCGGTTTTCCGCCAGGGGAATCTGGTGGATTGTGTCTACGCCTCCTGTGCGTTTCCGCTGCTGTTTCAGCCCATTCGTATCGGTGGCAGTTACTATCTGGATGGCGGCATCAAGGACAGACCGGCGCTGGCTTCTGTTCGCCCCGGTGAGCGGGTGCTTTATCATCACATCAAGTCCCGCTCTCCGTGGCGGCGGAAAAACAGTCCGGCCCTGAAGGTTCCCGAGAGGGACAATATGCAGTCGATTGCGCTGGACAATATTCCCAGGGTAGGGCCCAACCGGCTGGAAGAGGGACCCAAGGCATTTGATGCTGCCTATAAAGCGACACTGCGGCAATTACAGGGGGACTGTGCTTGATTCATCAGACCCCAAAACGCCGTCGCAAGGCCGTTACCCTTTTGCTTGCCCATGGGGCCGGAGCGCCCATGGACAGCGACTTTATGAATGCCATGGCAGACGGCCTTTGCCGCGAAAGGTTTGAGGTGGTGAGGTTCGAATTTCCCTACATGCAGGAGCGTCGCCGGACCGGCAAAAAGCGCCCTCCCAATCGGGCACCGGTGTTATTGTCCCACTTTGCGGAGGTGGTGGACCGGTTTGGCGGCCCGGAAAAGTGTATCGTGGCGGGCAAGTCCATGGGTGGGCGCATGGCCAGTATGCTGGCGGCGGAGCGACCGGTCAGAGGTGTTATCTGTCTGGGCTACCCGTTCCATGCGCCGGGCAAGCCCGATCGGGTTCGTATTGAGCATTTCAGCCAGGTGGCAGCACCGGTGCTGATTCTGCAGGGGGAGCGGGATCCCTTTGGTAAAAAAGAGGAAGTTTCCCGGTACGTTTTACCTGACAATGTAAATCTGAGCTGGCTGCCGGACGGCGATCATGACCTGAAGCCCCGGAAAAAATCCGGTTACACCCATGAAGAAAACCTGCAACAGGCATTGCAGGCAATGACTGAATTCATTCTGGCAGACACATAGGCGGTATCTGTGAAAACTTTTCTGTGGCTGATAACACTGTTGCCGGCATTGCTGGTAACTGGCTGTGATGTAAAGAACACGCCCATTCCCCTGCAGGATTCTCCCCTGGTGGGAATATGGGAGGGCAGTAAAGAGGTTCGCAAGGACCGGATCATTCAGCGGGACCGTATGTATCTGGAATTTACCGAAGCGGGCTACGTGGCCTTCCACAGAGTCAACTGCTGGGCCGACGCCACCGCACCGGAAAAAGTCTGGAAAATGAAAAATTTCAGCATCGATTTTATGCCGGTGATCAAGCTGAACCAGAAGAAAGCGAAGGCCCAGTGGATGCCTTTTACCCCGAAAGTGGAATTATCACTGGACCAGTGGCCGGAAGACGCAGACGGCAGCAGGGAAATGGTGGTGGACGGTATGAGGCTCGTTCAGGTGCCGGAAGCCTCTGAACGAGCCGGATGGACTTGCGATAACATGGCGGCGTCGTCCGGAGACGCAGTTCAGGATACGGTGTCTGCCGGCTCCTGAACGGTTGCCTCAGCGCTGCTTTCCTCCGGCATGGGCTCCTCAAGACGGGCCCGTTCCAGCCCGCCGAATGCACGGAAAAGATCCTTGTAAAAGCGGCCCAGTTCCAGGGTCATCAGGGTGAAATCCTGATCGAATTGTTCCGCCACACTTTCGGCGTCATAGTCATTGGCCTTTTCCAGAATCACGTCGCTGAACTTGAGTCGTTTGATGGCCAGATTGTCCTCAATCACGCAGGTCAGCCGGTCGTTCCAGGCAACATGCAGTTTCTTGGCGAGCTTGCCGGCCTTGAGCAGTTCCTCAATTTCGTGGGATCCCAGATCCTGGCCCTTGCAGCGCACCGTATTGCCATCTTCTTTTGGATTGAAGAGTTCGGCTTCGGTTTCCAGGTCAAAGTTGTCACTGCCATGGCCCTGCCTGAGCCAGCGGGTCATGATGTCGGCTGGCACCCCCTTGGTGGCCACCGGCACCACGGGCAGGCTGCCCAGGGTATTGCGCAGAAAACCCAGAAAGGTTTCCGCCTGATTCTGGCTGCCGGTGTTGATCACCAGTAACCGGTCTTTGGGGCTGATATAGGCGAATGTGGCCTGCTTTTTGGAAAAGGCCTTGGGCAGCAACTCGGCGATCACATCGTCTTTCAGTTGCAGCCGCTCCTTGCGGAACAGCTTGCGGCCTTCCTTGTCTTCCAGGGCTTCGGCCCGTTCCTGCAGGGCTTCGTTAACCACCGACGATGGCAGGATCTTGTCCTCTTTCAGCAGCGAAACCATGTGATGGCCGTTACTGGTATGGACCAGCTGGGTGCCGGCGCGGCCCAGGGGCGGCACCCAGCCCAGGGATTCCTTGCTGTATTTGCCACAGGGAGTAAAAGGATGCTCTGCCAGCAGGCTTTCCAGTTCCTCCGGTGTGGTATCAAATGAGCCGGTGAAGCGATAGATTCTCAAGTTCTTGAACCACATAGGTTTTTGCCTCCCACAGACAGCGAAAAGGGGCCAATTATTGCTGAAACCGGCGGCAAAAACCAATGAATTTGTGCGAATCGAACCATCAAGTGTTCCTTTCGGTTTATTCAACCGGGCGGCCGCATCCCCTATAATCGGGCGACACGGTAATAATAAGAACATGCAAAAATAAACGGACAACAGGGTGGTAAATTCGATGAGGGGTATTCTGCTGACTATGGCTGCACTGGCCATGTCCATTCCTGCCGCACAGGCAGTCAGCCCGGAAATTCTGCAGCGGGGCTGGAAACCCTCCGTGGAAATGATCGGCGATGGCGAGCCTGCGGTGGCTATCCACAAGCTCCGGGAAGTGACCGATCTGCAGCGGGTGGTGTTGCATAACACCGAATATCACGAACAGACCCAGGCCTTTGTGGATGGCCTCTGGGCTTCTCTGGAACGCTTTGATCTGCGCCGCTTTTACTCCCTTTTACCGGAAGAAACCGGTGACTGGCGACAGCTGCGGGTGTACGGATCACGCCAGGGCACCCAGTACCGCATGGGGCCGGAAGCTTCCATCCTGGGCAACGACCACGGGGAGCTCAGGTCGCTGGGGGATGTGTCCGTGCTGGTGAAGGCGCGGCCAGTGGAACATCGTGGCAATTACAATTACCTGCTCAGCAGCACCATGACCGTGGGGGTGGGCGAGGTGCAGTGGCCCTCTGTACTTGATGCTACGGAAGAAACCTTCCGCATTGTGGTGGAAGGCGACGAAAACTTTCAGAAAAAGAGCAAGTTCACTCCGGATTTCCGGTTCCAGGCGAAAGTGCATGCCATGAACCCGGAGCTTGGCGAGGAAGACGTTGCCATCATTGCACCCCTGTGGGCGGCGTTCCCGGAAATGTGGGATCTGCTGGCCGCACTGGGTCAGGTGCAGGAGGTGGTGGTGGACAGTTCCGCCAAGGATTACCGTCATCTGCAGGCTACCTTTCAGGTCAGGCCCGCCATGATGAAAAAGCGCTACCCGGAGCTGGCGGGCCACCTGGATAATCTGAGTTCATTGTTGAAATTCAACATGGATATCAGCAACCCGGATGGCCGGGTGCTGCGGCTTTCCATGAACAGCGAGGACCTGACCGCCCATGTGGAAGGTTTTGTAAAAGACGGCAGACTGCTGCCTGTGCAGGATGGCAAGGTGCTGGTGGACGCCCCCACCCGCTGGCGGGGCAGGCAGGCCCTGAATGCCCGCATTGATGCCACCATGAGTATTCTGGGCATCGTGACCCACATGACCGATGTGCGTGCCGATATTCTCTACGAGGAATCCACGGACGGTGCCACCGTCACCACCCGGGTGAATCAGGTGCCCCAGGTAGAGGTGGCGGGCTATGCTCTGGGAGTAATGCCCACCGGGCTGGTGAATTTCTTTATTCCCCGCAGTATTGATGAGCTGATGCTGGAGTTTCTGCAGGTGGCCTGTCAGGGGAATCAGGGCAAGGGCGTGGTGGCCCGTATGCGGTTTGAAAACGGCAATGACAGCCGCCAGACCCAGGTGCATTTCACCTCTGAATTCGAGGGCCTGGATAACTTCATGGTACGGATCGGGATGGGTATCGTCAGTGACCGCATTATTCCGGATACCGATGTGTCCGATGATCTCCGGCGTCTGGTATTTGATACCCAGGACGCCTTCAGCAAGGACCTCGACGGGTTTGCCCGGGTCGCTTTGCGCTAGCCGCTGTCAGCCCCGGGACTGGGCCACCGGCTCAGCTCCCGGGTTCAGAAAATAATCCAGTAGCACGACTTTGAGCTGCTCGTAGTCTACCGGCTTGCGCAAATAGATATTCATGCCGTGGGCCAGTGCCTTCTCTTCCTGCTCCTTCAGGGCGTTGGCGCTCAGACCGATAATAATAGGCTGCTGGATTTCCCTGATATTGCGGATGTTGCTGGTGGCGTCGTAGCCGTCCATCACCGGCATTTCACAATCCATAATGATACAGTCCACGGGGTTGGCGCCCGACAGTGCCACCTGCTCCAGACACTCCTGACCGTTGTTGCAAACCGTTGGCTGTATGCCAAGGCGTTTCAGCATGCCTTTGATCACCATCTGGTTGACTTTGTTGTCTTCAGTGACAATCACATTGAGATTGGCGAGATCTTCGTTGAGGATTTTCTCCTGTTGTCTCTCCAGCTTGTCTGTCAGGCATTCTTCTATCGTGGTGTAAACCCGGTAAAAGCTCAGGGGCTTTTCGATAATGCGTACCGGCTGGTGAAAATTCCTGTCGTCGATGTTCGGCTTGATCATGGCGGAGGCACTGAAAATAATGGGCACCTGCTCCTGGCTGAGCTGTGACAGGATTGTTGTCATCAGGCGCGGATCCGCGTGAAGCTGATCGTAGTCCAGGATGATTGCCAGCGGTTCATTATCCGGGTCCAGGTTTTCCAGCAGTAATTCATTGCTGGTGAAAGTGTTGCACTGGCACTGCCACTGACTGAAGCGCAGCTGCAGGCTGGTGAGGGTTCTGCCATGATCGTCTGCTATCAGAATCTGCCGGTTGCCGAACATGGCCTGATATTTCTTTTTGAAATCCAGAATAACGCTGGGCGGCATGCAATCGATATTGGTGCGTACCGAGAACCAGAAGTTTGAACCCTTATCACGTTCGCTGGCAACGTCAATGTGTCCCCCCATGAGTTCACAAAGCTTCTGGCTGATGGAGAGCCCCAGGCCCGTGCCGCCATACTGGCGGGTAGTGGAGGTATCCGCCTGTACAAAGGATTGAAACAACACCTCTTTTTGCTCTTTTGTCAGGCCTATGCCGGTATCGATAACCGAAAACCGGATCATGGGCTCCCCGCCCTCTGTGTTCACTTCGTATTCCAGGGTTACCGAGCCTTCGGACGTAAATTTGAAGGCATTGGATAGCAGGTTGAGCAGCACCTGACGGATCCTGACGGGGTCACTGTAGATAATGGAAGGCAGCGCGCTCTTGCACACCAGGTGAAAGTCCAGGCCCTTCTCGTCAGCCACGGATGCAAACAGGGAGCTGGCTTCACTGACCAGTTCATCGACATTGAACTCGATGCGCTCCAGGTTCATTTTGCCGGCTTCGATTTTTGAATAATCGAGAATGTCATTGATAATGGTGAGCAGTGCCTGGCCGGAGTTTTCGATGGTTCTGACATACTGAACCTGCTGGGGGTTCAGCGGGGTGTCCTTGAGCAGGTTGGTAATGCCAAGGACACCGTTCATGGGGGTGCGGATCTCGTGGCTCATGTTGGCCAGAAACTGGCTTTTGGCGCGCACTTCCGCCTGGGCCTGTTCTTTTTTGTGACGTTCCTCCTGAGCTGCCTTTTCCAGGGAAAACACCCGGCGCCGCTCCGTCGTAAAACGCTGGGCGATCCCCAGCGCCACCGTAACCACATTAAACACAGCGCCGAACTGCACACTGTATTCCGTGAACAGGTTGGTGGGCAGTATCGAAAATGCCCGCAGAATGTTGGCCAGCCCCCCGATAATGAAAACAATCCAGCCCAGCATGAAATACTTGGCGGGAGGGTAATCAAAGCGTAGTGCCATGATACCGGTGTAAAAGGCAAACAGGGCCAGGATTCCGGCGAAAACAAGGGAAAGCTGCATGGCATAGTAAAAGGGGAAAAACAGCAGCGCGATGGCGAAAATAAATGAACCGCGAATGATTTGCGTAATCACGTGGTGCAGACGAGGCATGAACTCATGGGTGTTCAGGTATTCCTTGGCGAACAGCCCCATGGCGATGGCGCCCCCAACCAAGCCATATACGCGGAGCCACTTATTTACATGAAGGTTCAGATCGTTATAGGCATTAATGGTGTCACCATACAGGCAGGCGGTAAGAATGATAACGGTAACGGTGAATGCGGTGAAATAAAGCAGGGTGATTTCCCGCAATACAAAGTACAGAAACAGCATGAAAGTAATCATGATAATGAGCGCACCGTAGTAGGCGCCCAGAACATACTGCTCCCGGGTGCGGTGATAATCGAACTTGTCCTCGGTATAGATCACGATGGGAAACTGCAGCGTATCCGTCGCTCTGGCACGCAGGTACACAGTGCCTTCCTCCCCCGGGGAGAGTGCAAAGGGCATGGCGAAGGTGCGGTGCTTGATAGGCCGTGTATCAAAGGGCTTCATATCGCCGGTGTGGTAGGTTTTTACTATTTCACCCTGCCTGCTGAACACCATGGTCAGATCATCAATCAGTGGGTAATCCAGATAGAACACGAATTCCTGTTCCGCAGAAGCATCTTCCGGCAGAAATACCGGTACCTTGATCCAGACAGTATTGTGAGTAAAGCCCAGGTTAATGGTTTCGCGCCGTGGCTTCGACCAGTCAATGTCCTTGTCCTGGCGGATGGATTCCAGAAAGTCCGGCTCATTGTCCTGCCAGACCGTATACTGGTTTTTGGGTTTGGTGGCCTCCTGAACCAGGGCGTTCTGGCCAGCAGCGTGAGTATTAACCGTTGTCAGCAGGGTGCAGAGCAGCCACAGGCAGGCCCACCCCAGTCCCGTCAGACAGGTGTAAGCGCTGCGCTGTTTGACACAGTTTGGTGGTGCAGCGAGGTGGGCAAGGGCTAAGCGCCTGATAGCAAAGATATTATTGCTTCCCAGAGGCGCAATTGCAGTTTTTCCAGACATTGCTACAAGTTTAGATCAATTTTTCGACATTCAAAATGTCGTTGACCCACAAATCTTTGACGCAGCAGCGCCCTGATAATCAGAGGCGTTCAGATACACTGACCGTATGGTCTGATCAGCTGTTCACCTTTGATGTCAATCTTTGAGAGGAAACTGGAATGGGTACAATGCCAGCACTGAAAACCCCGGCGAACCTGAAGATTACGGCCCGCGAGGTCCATTTTGACTACCTTGAGGCCATGAAAAAGCACCGCTACTGGCACGGCGATGATCCGGTGGTCACCCATTTTTTCAATGCGCTGCAGGCCACGTTTCCCGAAGGTGAACGCTTTTTTATTGAAGCAGCCCGGGATACCCGGGACCAGATGCCCGAATCAGCGCTCCCGGAAAAGCTCAGAGAGGACATCCGGCAGTTTATCCGCCAGGAAGCGTTTCATGGCCGGGAGCACGAGGCCTGGTGCGAAGCCCTGGCAGACCTGGGATACGAGCGTATGCCGGAATACGACGAGGAGCTGCGGGAACTGCGCAAGTGGTCACGAAAGAACATATCGCCCCTGGCCCGGTTGTCCATGACCGCGGCGTCCGAGCACTTTACCGCTTCCATTGCGTCGATTTTCCTGCACCAGCGTCCCGATTTGCTGGAGAACGCTGCCGAACCTTTCCGTTCGTTATTGTTGTATCATGCCCTTGAAGAGGTGGAGCACAAGGCGGTGTGCTATGACCTTTATCACCACGCCGGAGGCAGCTATCGGTTGCGGCAGGTGGGGCTGGTGCTCGGGCTGATGGATATCATGCGTCAGGTCAGAAAACGCCACATTTACCTGCTGAAAGCTGACGGCCTGTGGAACCGCAGGAACCGCCGCAAGGCGCGCCAGCTGGTATGGGGCCCCCGCGGCCTGATCTGGTCACTGCTGCCGAAAACCCTGAATTATCTGCGCCCCGGCTTTCATCCCTGGGAAACCGATGAGCGCCCCGCGCTTCAGCAGCGGTTTGGACATTACCTGGAAGCGGCGGGCATTCCCGCCTGACTCCTTCCCTTATGCCAGCGTAAAAGGCACTGCCATTCCCATGGTGCGGTCACCCACCGCGCCGGGGGCTTCGAACTCAATGGTGCCGTTTTTCAGGTAGTTCAGTTCCTGTGGCTGGATAAACCGGGCAGGCCCTTCGGTTTTTTGGTAATCTGCCAGCTTTTTACGGATGCCTTCCACGGTGGCCTGGTTGCGGCCTGTCATCGGGCGTGCCGCGTTTGAGCGGGCGGTTCGGCTGCTGTGGGTAACGGTCGCGGTGTTGTCGGAGTCGGCTTTTGAACGGCTTTTGAAAAAACGCTTCATGATAAATTCCCTGTTTCAAATTAAACGCAAAGTAAAAATCAAATTGTTTTGTTGTACTGCACGGTGACCTATTATGGCGGGCCCAATACAAAGCGGTAGCGACATAGTGGGGTAAAAAAATGTGATTTACTGCCAAAACGATTATCGGGAGGTACGGTGTTCACGGGTATAGTTCAGGGGTTGGCCACGGTTGAAGCCATTGAGAAAAAGCCGGGGCTTCACCGGGTGTCGCTGCGGCTGCCGACGGGCCTGGAAAAGGATATTGTCACTGGCGCCAGTATTGCAGTTAACGGTGTGTGCATGACAGTTACCGGGCAGCATCAGGCCGTGGTGCACTTTGATGCCATGGCAGAAACCCTCGGCCTCACCAGCCTGGGTGATCTCAAGGAAGGGGATCCGGTGAATGTGGAGCGCTCCGCCCGCCAGGGGGATGAAATCGGGGGGCACCTGGTATCGGGGCACGTGGATGGCATGGCAACCATTGTTGATGTTGCTGCCACGGAAAACAACCGCCGGGTAACCTATAAAATGCCCGATTGGGCTATGGTTTACCTGTTCAAAAAAGGCTTTATTGCACTGGACGGCTGCAGCCTTACCATTGCCGATATTGACAGGGAGCAACACTGCCTGACCGTATGCTACATTCCCGAAACCCTGCGCATGACCGTTCATGGACAGCGTGGTAAAGGTGACCGGGTCAACTTTGAAATTGATCGCCAGACCCAGGCGATTGTGGAAACGGTGAGAAACCTGTTGCGGGAAAATCCCGACTGGATTCGCCAACTGCCGGGCAGCGGGTAAACGGAGGGCCGTCGGACATGATACGCAGTCACCGCGCAAAGCGCTGGACTCTGGTTTTTCTGGCTTTGCTGTTGCTGGCTATGGGGTCGCCCCTGGTTTATCTGTGGGCCAAAGGCCCTGCCTACGGTGAAAAACGCTATGTCAGTGTGGCCAAGGCAGATCTGCCTCCTGTGCAAGCCAGCACGGCACGCCTTCACAAACAGTTGTTTATTGCAGATCTTCATGCCGATCCACTGTTGTGGGCCCGTGATCTCAGCGAAAAGTCCGCCCGGGGCCATGTGGATGTGCCCCGCCTGTTATCCGGTAACGTGGGGCTGCAGGTGTTTGGTGTGGTCACCCAGATCAGCCCAGTGCATAACCACGAGGAAAACCCTGACCTGGATGCTATGGGCGTGCTGGCTTTTGCCCAGCGCTGGCCGGTGAAAACCTGGTTCAGTATTCCGGCCCGGGGTTTTTACCAGGCGGAAAAACTCAGAGCGGTGGAATCCGCCAGCGACGGGCATTTTCGTATCATCACCAGCCGGCAGGATCTGCGTGCTCTGCTGGCGCAGAAGCTCCGGGGTGATGAGGTGGTGGGCGGTCTGCTGGCCTTTGAGGGTCTGCAGGTGCTGGATGGTAAACTGGCGTTGTATGAAGAATTCGTGAAGCTCGGTTACCGCATGATGGGGCTGACCCATTTTTTTGATACCGAGGCTGCGGGCTCCCGTCACGGTATGGAGAAATACGGCCTGACGGAATTCGGTCGGCAGCTGGTAAGGCGTATGGAACAGGATGGCGTGGTGCTGGATCTGGCCCACGCGTCTGACAAGGCTACCACCGAAGCGCTGGCCTTTGCGCGGCAGCCGGTGGTGGTATCCCACACCGGTGTCGACGGCGTTTGTCCGCGGCTGCGCAATCTGTCCGATGAACATATCCGGGCAGTGGCCAACACCGGAGGTGTGGTGGGAATCGGTTACTGGCCATCGGCGGCCTGCGGGCTGTCACCGCAACAGATCGTAAAATCCATTCGTTACGTGGCGGATCTGGTGGGGGTGGATCATGTGGCACTGGGCTCTGATTATGACGGCGCGGTGACCGTAGCTTTTGATACCAGTGGCCTGGCTCATCTTACCCAGGCGCTGGTGGATGACGGGTTTTCACCTGCGGAGATTGAAAAAATCATGGGTGGTAATGTGGTGCGGGTATTGCTGGAGGTGTTGCCGGATGTCAGTCACTGATCCGACCGATTCCTATCGGGAACGCTTTGGCGGTGTGGCCAGGTTATATGGCATTCAGGGGCTGGAAACCCTGCGTGCCAGTCATGTGTGTGTGGTGGGTATCGGCGGCGTGGGCAGCTGGGCTGCGGAAGCCCTGGCCCGTTCAGGTGTGGGCACCCTCACGCTGATCGATATGGACGATATCTGCGTAACCAACAGCAACCGCCAGATCCATACCCACCGCGATACCATCGGCCAGCTGAAGGTGGAGGCCATGGCCAGCCGGATTCGCGCTATCAATCCGGACGCAGTGGTGAATCCGGTGATGGACTTTATTACCCGCGATAACCTGAGTGCCCTGATTACCCGGGACATGGATTTCGTGGTGGACTGTATCGACAGCGTGGCTTCCAAAGCCGCCCTGATCAGCTACTGTCAGCGCCAGAAAATCCGTATCGTGACAACGGGCGCTGCCGGTGGGCAGCTGGACCCTGCCCAGGTAATGGTCGGCGACCTGAATAAAACCTTTAACGATCCCCTGGCCCGTAAAGTGCGCTCCATGCTGCGGCGTCATTACGGCTATTCCAGAAATCCCAAGCGCACCTACAGTGTTCCCTGTGTGTATTCCAGCGAACAGCTGAAGTATCCCAAGCCGGATGGCAGTGTCTGCCAGCAAAAATCCGTGATGGAAGGCAGTACCCGGCTGGACTGTGCCAGCGGATTCGGTGCTGCCACCATGGTGACCGGAACCTTCGGTTTCGTGGCCGCCGCCAAAGTCATTGAAAAACTGCTGCGCACTCCCTGAAGGTATCCAGCTTGGCGATTTTGTGGCAACAGCAGGAAGACGGCACCCATTATGAAGTCAGGCAGGCAGGTCGCTCGGTACGGCTCTACAGTAACGGCGTGCTCCACTCCCAGTACAATCCTGACCGGCCGGTTACCCGCAGCGTGTGGGATCTGCTGACACTGCCAGCCCTGTTCTTGCCGCAGGATCATATCCAGCGGGTGCTGTTGCTCGGGGTGGGTGGTGGTGCGGTGCTGCACCAGTTGAACCGCTGGTTCAACCCGGGGCTGATGATCGGTGTGGAACTGAGCGGGGTGCATCTCCATGTGGCAAAACACTATTTTCAACTGAATAATGCCAACACGGTTCTGTATGAGGCGGATGCCAGAGACTGGCTGTCGCAATATCAGGGCCCGCCCTTTGATATGATCATTGATGACCTGTACGGGCACCATGAGGGTGAACCGGTGCGTGCGGTGCCGCTGGACCGGAACTGGTGCGAATTGCTTGACCGGCATGTGGCTCATGACGGGTTGCTGGTGGTGAATACGGTGGCATGGAAAGAGCTGAAGCAGTCTTCCCTTGTGGCGGATGCTGACCTCCAGCAACGTTTCGCCAGCGCCTTCCGGCTGGTCACGCCCACCTGTGATAATGCCGTTGGTGCCTTTTTTCGCAGGCCGGCCAAAAAGCGGTTTTTCCGGGAGCGGATGGCGGCGCTTGAGGAGTTGAATCAGGCAGACCGCTCTGGTCTGTTGCGTTATCAGATACGCAAGCTGTTATAGGGTGGCAGCCAATCCCGGCGGCCCTCGTTACTTTTTTGGATATTGCTAGTCCAGCCTGTATAGGTCATTGGGTTAGTTTTCTTTTGCCTGATTGACTATTGAAGCGGTATATGGATTACTGTTTGGTTAAGATATAACCAGTCAGTATTGTTGAACTGAAGTACCGAAGCCAGCGCTTGAATCGCTGATACAAGTGCATTCCAGGCTACAGATAATAACAACACAATAATTACAAAAAGGGGCAGTTTCATGAATATAGCGCACTCTGTAAGGCGCCTGTTATTGGTGTCTGTGCTGCTGAGTCTGGCGGGGTGTAAAACCGCCACGGAATCCGGGCCGGCTTACTCGCTGGCGCAGGCTTGTGTGGCAATGAAAGCCCATGACTCCAACCGTTATGTGGTTGCCCGCAACGGCAGTTACCAGTTGGCGGAGGTTGACGAGAGTGAGGCGGAAAAGTTCTATATCCGCCCGGCTGATCTCGGTATTTTTATGCTGTACGACCGGGACCGGAACTTTTTTGCGCTAGACATTCTCAGCCTGAAGGCTTTGGTAGATCCCAGCCATCGGGTTGAGTGGACAATCAATCATGTGGAAGTAAAAAAAGGCAACACCAAAATTGCTGACACTTACACACTTGTTTCTGCACAGGACAATCTGCGGCTTTCCCACAAGAATAACCGGTTCTTTTTTCCAAAGGCAGATATTGCATCGGTTACCACTCAGCGTTCAGCTTTCGATTTGATTCCCCAGGATCCAGAGCAGTGCACGGCGTTTCCGGAAGATGATGTGGATGCTGAAGTGTCAGAGGCATTTTACCGGGTTGGTAATCCCACCGACAAAGTGAAAGGCTATGCTGATATTCATGCTCATTTATCGATGCCCAAGGCCATGGGATCTGTGGTCATGGCGGGAGATATTTTCCACCGTTACGGGATTGAGCATGCCTTGAAAGACTGTGAGCACATACATGGGAAAGAAGGTGCGCTGGATATACTGGGTATGCAAAGAGCGGGAGACGTCCGTCACAAAACCAGCGGCTACCCCGATTTTGAGCATTGGCCGAACATCGATAACGTCTCTCATGTTACCGCCTATTACCGATGGATTGAGCGGGCCTATCTGGCGGGCTTGCGTTTAATGGTAACCCATGCCTCGGGGAACCCCCAGTTTTGTCAACTGATGAGTATGGTGCACTTCGGTAAGTCAGAGGGCGATTGTACGCCAGCGGACACCGTGCGCCGTCAAACTGAGTATATTTACAAGCTCCAGGATTATATTGACGCACAGGCCGGTGGGCCGGGCAAGGGGTGGTTCCGTGTGGCCACCAGCTCGCAGCAGGCCAGGGAAATCATCAATGATAACAAGTTGGCTGTGGTGCTCGGTAGTGAATACAGTACCCTGTTTGACTGCAGCAGCAGTAACGAATCCTGTGATGAGGCTTTTATCGATCAGGAGCTTGATAAGCTGTACGACATGGGTATTCGTTCCGTTTTCCCTATCCACCGCTTTGATAATGCCTTTGGCGGAGCACAGTATAATGGTATTACATGGATGCATATCAGTAGTAAACTGGATACGGGACACGTTGATCACCTCACCGATCTTGTGAATCCCTGGAAGCTGCTGTTCAAGCCTATCGGTGGTAATTTCTTCGATATGGAAAAATGTCCCGAGGGTATTCAGGGAGACAAGGAAGTGCCGAGTATGCGGGAGTTTATCGAGAACGACTTTACATTTATCACCAACGCGTTGCGGAACGTGCCTCGCGTGGGTGGCTTCCTGGGTACCTCACTGGACTTCATCCTGCTGGATAAGCTTGAGCCGATCCCCGATTATGCCCATCTGAAAGATTCAACCAGTAGCTGTAATGCCCGCTCTTTACAACGCATGGGAAAACATCTGGTCAACCGGATCATGGATAAGGGGATGCTTCTGGAAGTGGATCATATGAGCTATAACACACTGCAGGAAACTTTCAGGCTGGTTGAGGCAAGAGGCTATCCCGGCATCGTTTCTTCCCATGGTATATTGCGAGACGCCGACCGTATTCTTGAAAGAATATACCAGCTTGGCGGTATTGGCAGAACCGGTGGTGAACCTTCCCAGGTCAATGAGAATATTCAGGCCACCAGGGGAATGATAGAAAATACAGGCAATGAACTGGGCCTGGGTATTGGCCCGGACGTGCAGGGCATTATTTTCTTTGGTTTTGGTGATGAAGGCTTTGTGCCGGAGTATCCGTTTAAATCCTATGATGGCACGGTAACTTTCACGGAGCCGGTGATAGGCAACCGTACCATAGATTTTGAGAAAGAGGGAATAGCTCACTATGGACTCTTCGCTGAGTGGGTAGAAAACTTCCGCCAGGTTTCCGAAGCGCAGGGGAATGACTCTTTTGAGATCTTTATGAACTCTGCAGAGGCTTATCTGCAGATGTGGGGCAGGGCCGAAGCGGCAGCCATTGAATAATCTTTTCTATCGTCGGGGCTTGTCCAGCACAATGAGTTTGAAGCTCTTGTTTCTGGCCAGCTCCGATATCCCGGTAAAAAATTCTGTGGCCTTTTTCTCGATGCCGACAAACTGGTTCACGACATATAAAGCCCGGCCCTGGGGCTTTAGCTTGTCCCTTGTGCTTTGCAGAAACCGGCGGGTAATATCCTGGCTGATATCAAACCCCTGATGAAAGGGCGGGTTGCACAGGATCAGGTCGAATTGTTGCTTAATATGGAGGCCACAATCATCGTCAACGGCTACGCCGGGAATGTTGTGGGTTTTCAGGTTCCCTGAAGCGCACCGGACCGCGGCAGCGTTATTATCGGTGAGGGTAAAGCTGGCCTGCTGCAGGCGGGGATAGCGATGCCAGGCCTGCAGCGCGATATAGCCATAACCACAGCCAAGATCCAGCACCTGTTCAATGGGCTGTGGGATCTGATCCAGCAGTTGTTGCAGATGTTCAATCAGGAACTCACTGCCGGCATCCTGTTTGTTCCACCCGAAAATACCGGGTTTGGATTGCACCGGCAGTCCGTCCAGTTCAAAAATATCTCGCACGCGCTCATATTCCCTGTCATCCAGCAGCAGGGCGCTATGATCATTGCTGTGCTGTTTTTTCAGTACCGCGTATCTGGCAGTGCGGGGACCATTTTCCTGTTCTGCCAGTTCACCAAAAAGCTTGCGGGCTTTGTCGATATAGGTTTTGATGCCATCGTTTTTGTAGCCGCAAAGGTGCAGGGTGCCCCCGCGGGGAAGTGACAGAAAACACTGATTAATCAGGTAATGGGTGACGGCTTTTTCCTTGGATACCCGATAAAAAACCGCTGGGGGTGGTGGGCTTTGCAGCAGGCTGAAATCGAAATCACCATAATAAACCTGCGCCTTGTGGTGATCCTGCAATGCTGACTGACCTGCCAGGTACAAATGGTAGCGGTTGGTGAGAACAGCCCGTGCGAAGGGCTGAATGGCGAGCAAATCATCGGGCGAAAAACCGTCATCTGCCAGCCAGAGTCCGTTATTGCCTTTCTGCCGGGCGTTGTCTGCCAGTAACTGAATACAGGTGTCGTGGATGCTCATTAAAAACTGTTGATCTCTGCTTCGGACAGGGGCCGGTAGTGACCCGGTGGCAGCTCTGGATCCAGCTCAATGGCGCCTACTGCCTCACGATGCAGAGCTGTTACGCGGTTGCCTGTTGCTGCCAGCATGCGCTTGACCTGGTGATAGCGGCCTTCATTAATGGATAACAGCAGCTTTCGCTCATCCAGCACAATGACTCTGGCGGGCAGTGTTGGCTTGTCCTCGTTTTTCAATTGTATGCCGGCTTCCAGCGACTTGATGCTATCCGGGGTGACGGGTTCTGCCACCTCTACCCGGTAGCGTTTGAAGGTGTTTTTACCGGGTGCGGTGGCCCGGTGGCTCCACTGGCCATCGTCGGTGATCAGCACCAGACCTGTGGTATCCTTGTCCAGGCGACCGGCCACGTGCAGTCTGTTTCTGGCGGGCTCAGTGATCAGGTCCATGACCACCGGGTGGTCAGGGTCATGGCTTGCACACACATAGCCCGCCGGCTTGAAGAGCATGAAATAGCGGGCTCCCTGCAGGGTCACCTCACGCTGATCAAGGCACACCGTATCTTCAGCCTGTACGGGCTGGTTGCCAGAGGTGGCGGTATGCTGGTTGACGGTAACACGGCCGGACTTGATGGCTCTTTTGGCCTCGCTGCGGCTAAGGTCGGTGGTGTGGCTGAGAAACTTGTCGAGTCGCATAAAAAAATTATAACGTGTCCTGCCCTGACATGGGCAGCAGTTTCTGATAATTCATTGGCGCGGAAGCAAGAGGCGGGCATGGTATTCAAAACGAAATGGGGTTTCTATGCATTTATGCTGCTGATCCTTGTTGTAGCGGCCGGTTCCTGGTGGTTTGCACCTGATACCATTGGGCCTCTGCAATTATCGCCGGCAACGGTGCTGTCACTGCTGGGGACGATTTTCGTGGTGACCCTGTTTGTGGAGCGTGCACAGGAAGTGATCCTGACCAACTGGCGGGCTTTCGGATCAGAGGCTCTTGATCTGCGGATACTGGCACTGCAGCGCAGTATTGATCAGGAGGGAACGGACCACCCGGAAAGGGGCGAAGCTGTTGCCCGCCTCGAGACACTGAAACTGGATAAGCTGCGTTATCGGGCGCAAACCAGAATCTATGCGCTGCGCATCGGCGTGCTTATGGGTATTGCGGTGAGCCTGGCGGGGTTGCGCACCCTTGGCGCGCTGGTGCCCGAGGCGGTATGGCTGGACTTCGGAGCAGTGCAACGCCTCATTTTTCATACGGTGGATGTGATTATCACCGCCGGCGTGATTGCCGGCGGCAGTGACGGTGTCCATAAAATGGCGGAGCTGTACCGGGCAACGGTTGAATCCCGTTCCCGGGCGAAAGCGGCGGTGTAAGTTCAGTTGGCGAGATTCTGCAGCATTTCCCTTTCCTCCTCGTGGTCTGCATAACGCAGCGCAATAGCGCGGAACTGCTCGGTGAGCTCAAGAAATTTGTCCACCATGACAGGGTCAAAATGCGTGCCGCGGCCCTTGCGGATAAATTCCACCGCGTACTGGTGGGAGAAAGGGTCCTTGTAGCAGCGCCGGCTGATGAGCGCATCGTACACATCGGCAATAGCCATCAGCCTGCCGGATACCGGAATATTGTTGCCCGCCAGTCCCCGGGGGTAGCCGCTGCCATCCCATTTTTCATGATGGCTGATGGCAATTTCCTGGGCAAAGCGGAGAAACGATGAATCTTCCAGTTTGTTGCTCAGGGTCTGGATGGATTCATAGCCATAATCGGTGTGCTTTTTCATCTCTTCCATCTCATCCGGTGTGAGCTTGCCGGGTTTGAGAAGAATATGGTCGCGGATGGCCACTTTGCCGATGTCATGCAGAGGGGCGGACTTGAACAGCAGCTCAATGCTCTCGGGATCCAGCTCACTGGCATACCGGCGGTCTGCCATCAGGGCCTCTGCCAACAGCTTGATGTAATTCTGGGTGCGCTTGATATGGCCACCGGTTTCAGGATCGCGGTATTCCGCCAGGGTACCCATGGCTTCAATGGTAATATCCCGCAGGCTCAGTATTTCTTCGGTTCTTGCCTGCACCAGCTCTTCCAGACGGTCGCGGTGTTTTTTCAGCTCCAGCTGATTGGCCACCCGGGATTTCACCAGGTTGGGAATAAATGGCTTGGAAATGTAATCCACGGCCCCCAGTTGCAGGCCCCGGGCCTCGTCCTGAATGCCGGAAAGCGCGGTAATAAAGATCACCGGGATATGCCGGCTGCGCGGATGGCTTTTAAGCTGTTTGCAGGTCTCATAACCGTCCATGCCCGGCATCATGACATCCAGCAGGATCAGGTCTGGAGGATTATCGGACTGGGCGATTTGCAGCGCCTTTGTGCCGTTAGTGGCGGCCTTTACCTTGTAAACCGGGCGCAATGTGCCGCTCAGTACATCGATATTTTCCGGTGTGTCATCCACCACCAGAATGGTAGAGGTTTCGCTCATGGTACTAACCCTGCGTTTTCTGTTAACAGTAGCCTAGTTAATATTGATGCCCACCACCCGCCCTATCTGATTCAGATGCTGCTGGGCGGCCTCGAAGTCATACTGCCCGATATCGCGCTCCAGCTCTGTCAGCAGGTTCCCAAGCGCTGATTCATCACAGGCATTATTTATTAGACTGCGGATATCAAAGATCAGTTCAGTGGCTTCCGTGTCATCCTGTTTCAGCTTGTCGGACAGTTCTTCCAGTTTTGGCCGTAACTGGCTGATATCCGGTGATTTATTGCCGGCTGGCGGGACACTGGTCCGGGTCAGGGAACGAATCTGTCCTAGGGTTTCAGCCAGGGTTTCACTCAGGGTCTCGGCCTGCTGGCGCAAGATGACCGGTTCGGCGCTTTCCCGGGCCAGGTGCTCCATACGGTCGGCCTGTGCGTTCACTGCCTCAGCGCCGATATTGCCCGCCACACCTTTCAAGTTATGGCACTCACCGGCAATGGCTTTGTGGTTCCCTGTCTCAATCCAGTGAGCCAGTCGGGCCGGGAAGTCCTCAAAGTGTGTCACGAATTTTTTCAGCAGCCGGTGGTACAAAGTTCTGTTGCCTTCCACAGTGGTCAGGCCGCTTTCCTGATTGACAGTGGCAGCAGCCTGACGGGCCGGTGCAGATGAGGGCGCTACCCATGTGGCCAGGGTCCCGAACAGGCTTTCGATCCGGAACGGCTTGGCAACATGATCATTCATTCCTGCTTCCAGACAGGCTTGCCGGTCTTTCTCCATGGCATTGGCGGTCATTGCAATAATGGGTAATGACTCGTACTCCGGGCGCGAGCGAATGGCCCGGGTGGCCTCGAATCCATCCATTTCCGGCATTTGCACATCCATTAATACCCCGTCGTAGTCAGAGTGTTCCAGCGCTCTGACTGCCTCAGCGCCATTGCTGACGATAGTGGTGGTCACGCCGGCCTGGGACAGCAGCTCACGCACCACTTCCTGATTGATCTCGTTGTCTTCAGCCACCAGAATCCGGGCGCCCTGCAGGGTGCTGCCGGTGTTGCGTCTGGCGGCATCTGCCAGTTCTCCCTGGAGCCGGGGAGTAATATCATCGGCCACCGCATGCATCAGGGTGTCCAGCAGCGTGGAGGGAGTCACCGGTTTCAGAAGGAAGCCATCCAGTCCCAGCGCGCTGGCCTCATCCTGAATATCCTGGCGGTTATAGGCTGTGACCATCACCAGCGAGGGCAGGTGCCTGATCTCGTGGCGTTCCTTGATCCGGCGAATGGTTTCCAGTCCGTTCATGCCCGGCATTTTCCAGTCCATCAGCACCAGATCAAAGGGTTTGTCCCGGTGATTGGCATCCAGGATTTCCCTGATACCTTCTTCGCCGGAAGCTGCGAGGGTGACCTGACAGCCAAAACTGGTCATAAGCTTATCCAGTACGTCCCGCGATGATGCATTGTCGTCCACCACCAGAATGCGGGTGCCGCTAAGCAATTCGGTATTCTCCGATGCCACCTGTTCCCGGTTTTGTTTCAGTGGCAGGGTAAACACGAATTCGCTGCCACGCTCCGGCTGGCTGGTTACCCTGATGCTGCCCCCCATGGCTTCGGTAAGCCGCCTGGATATGGTCAACCCTAATCCGGTGCCGCCGTATTTGCGGGTGGTGGAGGTATCTGCTTGGGTGAACGACTGGAAAAGTTTGTCGCATTGTTCCGCTGTCATACCGATGCCGGTGTCCCTGACACTGAATTCCAGCGTGGTGATATCCTCCTTTCGTTCCACCACGCTGACCGATATCACCACCTCTCCGTTGTCGGTAAACTTGATCGCGTTGCTGGTCAGGTTCAGCAGAATCTGATGAATTCTCAGGGGGTCTCCCATGAGGCGGTCGGGCACATCAGCGTGAACATTGAATACCAGCTCGATACCCTTTTCCTGTGCCTTGAGCCCCACCAGGCTGGCCAGGTCTTCCAGTACCTTGTCGAGGGAAAAGGGGATTTTTTCAATGTCCAGCTTGCCCGCCTCGATCTTGGAAAAATCCAGTATGTCGTTAATGATTCCCAGTAATGAGGTGGCGGCACTGTTGATCTTTTCTATGAAATGCCGTTGCTTGCTGGTAAGTCCCGTCTGCAGGGCCAGATGGGTCATGCCCATGATGGCATTCATGGGGGTGCGGATTTCATGGCTCATATTGGCCAGAAAATCAGATTTGGCGCGGTTGGCTTCATCGGCTTCCTGCTTGGCATCCAGCAGTGCCAGTTCGATTTCCTTGCGATGGGTCAGGTCGGTGATCATCGCAAAGGTGCCCTTTTCCCTGCCGGTTTCCTCATCAACCAAAGGTGACGTATGAAACAGGCAGGGGATCAGGGTGCCTCCCGGCTGGCTCAGGCTTACCTCGCATTCGATATTATTACCCTTGCCGCGTTCTTCTTCATAATGTCTGAACAGCGCCTGATTGGCGTCGTCCAGAAATTCAAAGATGCTGTGATTGATAACCTCTTCTCTGGGGCGTTTGAGAAATCTGAGCATGGTGTCGTTGACCTGCTCGATAATGTAATAGGGCGACAATTGCCAGAAGCCTTCGGACGCGGTTGTCAGGATATTGTCCAACCGGCTTTCGCTGCGTTGCAGTTCTTCCGTGGCTTTGCGCAGGTCGGTAATGTCCGTGGCAATACTGCAGATGGCACAGGGCTCGCCACCGGAATCAAAAAGCGGAAACCGGTAATTGATGGTATGGCGCAGTTCGTCGCTCCCTGTGGTATAGGTTTCCTCCTGTTTGATCAGGGTTTTTTCGGCGAGGGCTTTCTGATCCAGGCGAGAAATTTCCTTTGCTTTTGGTGCCGGGAAAATCTGGAAATCCGTCAAACCGATAAGGGAGTCCCTGGGCCGTTCTGCCAACAGTTCAAAGCGCCGGTTGACCAGTTCATAGCGACCTTCCAGATCTTTCAGGGACACCAGCAGTGGTGAGTTGTCCAGAATCGCTTCCAGCTGTCGCTGGGACTGGCGAATGGTTTGCTCCATGTCCTGCTGTATATCCAGCGCCGTGTTGTATTCGCTGATAAAAATACCCAGTTCATCATTGGCATCCACGGGCACTTTGCGACGTTCGCCGGTGTGCTGATAATGGTGCAGTGAATCCCGGATCCGGGCGAGGGGTTTGCCAATCACAATACGATTGGCAATATAGCCACTCAGGGTGATGAATATGATAATGACAGCCACAATGCCGATAATGAAAACACCCAGAAAACCCCGGTGCTGGCGCAGCAGGGATGCCTTGTCGAAAATGACTTCCAGCTCCCCGATTTTAACAAGCCCGCCCCGGTCCTCATGCTCAACCTGTTTGCGGATGGATATGACGGCTCTGTCTTTGCTGCAGGGCCACCCCGGTGACTTGTGTTCGACACCGATATCATCAGTTACCTGAGCGCAGAGCACATCCTTGCGGCGTTCCATGGCTGTCAGGATGGTCTTGATGTTTTTGTCACTCAGATCCCAGAGGGCACCGGATATTGCCAGTGCATTGGCTTCGGTAAAGGATTCGGCCCTCTGGGTCATTTCCCGCTGACTGTTGTCGGAGGCCACCTTGTTAATAATCAACCCGAACACTGTCATGGCCACCAGCACCGAGGGAAGCACGATCAGTGCAAATTTTGTGTTCAGATTCCTGATATTGTTCCAGCGGGTCAGCAGTGTCTTCATGTGATCAATCGGGTGCCTTCCAGTCCTCGAGGCCATAGCGGGCCAGAATTTTCTGCAGCCCGCCGTTGTTTCTGAGCCGGCGGGTGCCCTGATCTATCCAGCGAACGTACTGCCGGGATGAGGCCTTTTCGGGAGTGCAGGCGATGTACATGGGTTCGCCCCTGGTAAGAACGCCGGCAGATTCAATCACATCCTCAAGCCCCAGTTGTTTGAGCTTTGCATTCATGACATACACGGATTCGAGGGTGGCAGCGATCCTGCCCATCAGAAGTTTACGGATATTCAGTTCCAGCGCGTTGTTTTCATTGATGATCTGAAACTGCGTCCCGCTGTCTTTCCGGCTAACCAGTTTGTTGAATTCCGGCTCGTAGGCGTAGCCTCCGATCAGACCTACGGTCATCCCCCTGAGGGAGTCAAGCCCCTGATAACGCCAGGCGGTGCCTTTTCTGACGTAGAAATTTACCTGGTCGAAACCCCAGGGCTCTTCCGGGAACACAAAATCCGGTGCGTCTTCCCTGTAGGCGCCCACTACA
>JAWVYU010000015.1:0-30747 GCA_033722575.1 Ketobacteraceae bacterium
ATACGCCGTCCTACCTGCACAACCCGCATGTGCCTTTATGGATGGATGGCGCCCTGAAGAAAGCCCTGAGTCTGTCCAGTGAGTTGCGCTATGAATGTCTTTCGGAATTTGTGCATGATTTGAAGTCGCCTAATCCCGAGTATCTGAACCCTGATCAGAAGCCTTTTATGGAGCGCAATCCGCTATTGGCGTGGCAGCTCATAGCCGGCTGTCTGCTGTTCACGCAGCTGGTTACCCTGATCTTCTGGCTGGGATAATGTCGCTGCGATCATCTGGTTGAGTTCACCGACACAGGAGCCGCAGTTGGTACCGGCTTTGGTTGCTGATCCGATTTCTGTGGCAGAGCAGCATCCCTGGCTGATGGCGCGTAAAATTGTTTTTTCCCCAACAGAGTGACAGGCACACACAATGGCGCCGGTATCTTCAATATGGCCCGGTGCCATTCCGGAAAGCAGCGCCTGGCGTTCGAAACGCTCCAGCCTTTCCTTACTGAACAGCTGGTTGATCCACTGTTCGTTCAGCGCGAGTGGTTCCGGAGACAGAAACAGGCAACGTTCCAGCCGTGGGCCGTTGAACCAGGCATAGCGAAAGGTATTCCGGCGGGGGTCCTGGTACTGTACCGAGGCAGGATCTGAACCAGTCAGTAGTGTCGTCCACTCCGTCCATTGTTGATGCGCCATATCATAAACAATGGCGTGATCTCCCTGCACTTTCACCCAGTAGTCTGACGATGGCTTCCGGATTTCCCTGCGTGTCCACAGGCGGGCATACAGCGCAAAGGTTTCTTTTCTGATCCGCACCGGTGTGTGCTTTAACTCCGGCTGGCCGCTGTGATCGTCCACATCCGGGTTCACCAGCGGACCCACCCGGCCCCGGGAGGAAAACTGGTCATTCCAGTGAATGGGAATAAAGAGTTGCTCCCGCTGCACGCCTTCGCTGACACTGGCGGCTGCCAGCATTTCGCCCCAGCGGCTTTCCACGTGGACGATGTCCCCGTCACTGATACCGTATTCGGTTGCCGTATCCGGATGGATTTCCATGAAAGGCCGGGGTTTGTGGGCATTCAGCCGTTTCGCGAAGGCGGTACGTGTCATGGTGTGCCACTGGTCGCGTACCCGCCCGGTATTCAGCTGCAATGGGTATTCCTCAGAGGTGGCATTTGCCACAGGCCGGTGGGCTGTGCTGATAAAGCGGGCCTTGCCCGAAGCCGTGGCGAAACGGCCGTCACTGAACAGGCGGCCATTCAGGGCAGGCTTGAGTGGCCACTGTGTGGGCTTCAGCTGGTCGTAGACAGCCTGCTGAATGTTGGCCAGCGGCTCAAGATTAAAGAAGCGTTGTCGTTGACCGGTATTGTTTTCGAAACAGGAAAGGCGGGCGTGCTCGCGGAACACATCAGCCGGTTCGTAGAAACTGAAGGCCGCTTCGAATCCCATGGCCCGGGCAACTTCGCTCACAATTTGCCAGTCAGGTTTGGCAAGACCGGGGCTGGCAAGAAAAGCGCGTTGTCGCGACAGGCAGCGTTCGGAGTTGGTGACTGTGCCATCCTTTTCGCCCCAGCCCTGGGCCGGTAGTTTCACATCTGCATAGGCCATGGTGTCCGTATCGGCAATACAATCCGACACAATAACCAGTTCACAGTTTTCCAGTGCTTCGCGAACACGGTTGTTGTCCGGCAGGCTCACGGCGGGGTTGGTTGCCATGATCCAGAGTACCTTGATATCCCCCCGGCGGGCAGCCTCAAACAGGTCAAGGGTTTTGAGCCCCGGTTTGCGAGCCATATTTGGTGCCTTCCAGAAACGCGCTACCCGGTCCACCGAATCCTCATCAAAATCCATGTGGGCGGCGAGCTGGTTTGCCAGTCCACCCACTTCCCGCCCTCCCATGGCATTGGGCTGGCCGGTCAGGGAAAAAGGTCCGGCACCGGGTTTGCCGATTCGGCCTGTGGCAAGGTGGCAATTGATAATGGCGTTAACCTTGTCCGAGCCTGTGATTGACTGGTTAACTCCCTGGGAATAAAACGTCAGGGTTTTCCCGGTCTGCTCAAACCAGCTGTAGAATGTCTCAATATCCCGGGTTGCCAGGCCGCAGGTATCAGCAATCACTGCAGGGTCGGTGGTATCGTCAATGGCCTGCCGGACCGCTTCACGAAAACCATCTGTATGGGCTTCAATAAAATCGTAATCAAGGCAACCTTTTTCAAACAGCCTGGCAAGCAAGCCGTTAAACAGCAGTACATCAGTCCCTGCTCTCAAGGGCAGGTGAAGATCCGCAATATCACAGGTGTCGGTACGGCGCGGGTCGATAACCACAACCTTCAGTCTGGGATTGTTCTGCCTGGCATTTTTAATGCGCTGATAAACAATGGGGTGACACCAGGCGGTATTGCTGCCCACCAGCACCATCAGATCAGCATGATCAATATCTTCATAACAGGTGGGCACCAGATCCTCGCCAAAAGCCCGTTTGTGTCCCACAACACTGGAAGACATGCAAAGGCGGGAATTGGTATCGACATTGGCGGTACCCAGAAACCCTTTGGCAAACTTGTTGGCAACGTAATAATCTTCGGTCAGCAATTGCCCGGACAGGTACAGGCCGATGGCGTCGGGGCCATGCTTCTCCAATACCTCTGTTATTTTACGGGCCACGTAATCGGTCGCTACGCTCCAGTCCACCTCGCGGCCACGGATTTGAGGCGCAAGCTGGCGTTTTTCCAGGCCTATGGTTTCCGCCAGGGTGGCCCCTTTGGCGCAAAGCTTGCCGTAGTTGGCGGGGTGGTCCGGATCGCCCTCCAGGGTTACCTGGCGCCGGCCCGGGTCCTGAACCCGTACCCGGATTCCGCAACCCACACCGCAGTAGGCACAGGTTGTGTTCACTACCGGTATAGATGACTTCACATCAACATCCTCGTTGTTGTTCAGGCGGCCTCAAAGGCAGGTTCCGGGTCGGTATCACGCAGGCACAGCTGCCGGCCGAAAATCAGCAGGTCTCGTATGGCCTCAATGTTGGTACCGTTCTGAACAAGATCGAAGTAGAAGGCGCCGTCGCTGATATCGCCATAAAGCACAACGCCCTTCAATTGCTGGTTTTTGATCACCAGCTTTTTGTAAATTGCCTGGTCCCGGTCGTAGTAGGTGAGCAGGTCGGTGGTTTCATCACCCATAAAATCGCCGGCGGAGTATACGTCGATACCGGTAACCTTCAGCTGGGTGGCCATGGGAGTGGTCTGATAACGCTGGCAGCCCCATTCCGCCAGCTGGTTGGCGCACACCCTGGCCTGTTGAAACAGGGGGGCAACCAGGCCGAACAGTTCGCCCCGGTGCTGCACGCATTCCCCTACCGCATACACTGACGGATCAAAGGTCTGCAGGGTATCGTTGACCACAATACCGTTTTCGCAATAAATGCCGGCACGCTCGGCCAGTTCCTTATTGGGTTTCACGCCGGTGGCAAACACCACCAGGTCCGCCGGGATACGGGTGCCATCTGTCAGCCGGACATGGGTCACACGGTGTTCGCTGTTGCCTTCCAGGCTCTCAGTGCGTGCTGCGAGTCGGAAGGTAACCTGTTTTCGCTCCAGCGCCTGCTGCAGCAATTCGGCGGCCCGGGGATCGAGCTGCCGGTTAAGCAGAAAGTCACTGTTGTGAATAACGGTCACCGCCATTCCCTGCTGGCGCAATCCGTTGGCCGCTTCCAGCCCCAGCAGGCCGCCCCCGATGACCACTGCCCGCTGGTGGGATCGGCTGATACTGAGCATGTGATTGACGTCCGCCATGGTGCGAAAGCCCATGACATGTTTCAGGTCATGACCGGGGAACGGAATAATATTGGGGCGTGAGCCTGTGGCAATGATCAGTTTGTCGTAGGCGAACGATCTGTCCCCTGCGGTAACCACGGTTTTGCGGCCGCGGTGAATGGCAATCACCGGGTCGCCGGTCACCAGATTGATACGATGCTGCCGGTACCAGTCCAGATCATTGATCACGATATCCTGCAGCTGCTTTTCACCGGCTAGCACCGGCGACAACATGATGCGGTTGTAGTTTACCTGGGGCTCCTCACCGATAATGGTGATGTCGTACTTGTCCGGACAGAGTTTCAGTAATTCATCAATACAGCGGGCCCCGGCGATGCCGTTGCCAATCACAACAAGTTTCGGTTTGCTGACGGGAGTGAGTGTCTGCTGATTCATGGGTGACTTCTTGCTACCTGCCTGGTGGACTGCAGGGTAAGAATTTGCAATCCCTATGCCACCGTAAAACCTGAAATCCTATAAGGGCTTACGCAGGGGTGCACACCGGTCCAGACGCTAAAAAGCGGTGAAATCTGCCCATTGTTGCAGCAAAGGCCGCAAGTTACTCACTGTATTAGGGCTGGTGCCGGTGTTTTGCCTGATACTGGGTGGATAAAAATGCACCATATTGAAACCGGCATGTTTCAACACAGTGCCACCGGCCGTTGGGCTCTATTTTATGGTAAAGGGCTTGTTGAGCAGTTTGGGCGCCATTTCCAGTTTCAGGCGGGCGATCTCGGGAAGTCCGTCTTTATAGGGGGGGTAGGCCTCGCCCTGTATCAGAGGTTGCAGATACTGGCGACAGGCATCGGTAATGCCAAAACCGTCTCTGGAGATAAAATCCCGGGGCATTTTGCGCTCCACATTGGCCACATCAGCCAGGGGTGCTTCGCCGATTCGCCAGCTGTACTCCGGGCCTTCGTTGCGCAGAATCGCCGGCATGACGGCGTTTTTTCCCGCCACTGCAAATTCCACGGCTTTCTGCCCCACCGCGTAAGCATGTTCCAGGTCCGTGGCAGAGGCAATATGCCGGGCGGAGCGCTGCAGGTAGTCTGCCACGGCCCAGTGATATTTGTAGCCCAGATCCTTTTTGATCATCTCCGCCAGGAAAGGCGCAACGCCCCCCAGCTGCGTGTGACCAAAGGCATCCTTGCCACCGGAATCCGCCAGGAATCTGCCATCGGCATACTGGGCTCCCTCGGACACCACGATGGCGCAGTGGCCATATTCCTTGACGCTCTGGCGAACCCGCCGCATGACCTTTTCCCGGTCAAAGGGTACTTCCGGGAAAAGTATCAGGTGAGGCGCATCCCCGGCCTGCTGATTGGCCAGCCCCCCGGCGGCCGCGATCCAGCCGGCATGCCGGCCCATGACTTCGAGAATAAAGATCTTGGTGGAGGTTTCGCACATGGATTTTACATCCAGCGCCCCCTCGCGGATGGATACCGCCACGTATTTGGCCACGGAACCGAACCCCGGGCAGTTATCGGTAATGGGCAGGTCGTTATCCACGGTTTTGGGAATGCCGATACATTTCAGGTCATAGCCCAGTTTTTCACTGAGCTGTGATACCTTGTAGGCGGTGTCCTGGGAATCGTTGCCGCCGTTATAGAAAAAGTAGCCAATGTCATGGGCGTCGAAAACTTCGATCAGGCGTTCATATTCGGCCCGGTTTTCCTCCAGGCTGCGCAGTTTATAGCGGCAGGAGCCAAAGGCGCCGCCGGGGGTGTGTTTCAGGGCGGCGATGTCGGCATCGGACTCCCTGCTGGTATCAATCAGCTCTTCTGTGAGGGCGCCAATGATGCCGTTTCTTCCGGCATACAGGGTGCCGATGGTATCGGGATGCTGGCGAGCTGTTTCAATCACACCGCAGGCAGTGGCATTGATGACGGCGGTCACGCCACCAGACTGCGCATAGAACGCGTTTTTTTTCGCCATGAAAAGATGCTCCCAACCTAATTGTTTTAGTGCCGTTGCTCCCAGGAGCGGCAATAATAGCGAAAATATCACCTATTTTCATGGGCCTTGGCAAAACCGTGATTTTGCACTGGTACTTGTACCCGCTCTTTGCGAAAATCCGGGTATCAAACCCTGAAAAACGCCTTGAAATACAACAACTTTTAATTGCCGGCACGGGCTGCCGGCGACACCGCGGCAGGTTTGGTACAGCTGTGCAGGCCGCGCTGATCAGTCTTTACAGGAGTTAACACACCGCATTTATGAAAGCCATTCTGAGACTTTACTGGCAGATCTGCCGTTTTCGGGCGGGTCCCGAGGAGGTGCCCCCTGTGGTGGCCCTGGCGGTACTCACATTGCTGGCTTATGCGGCCCTCAATTTTCTGGTGAGAGTGGTCTTCGGAGAGCTGTCAGTGGCCTACAGTGCCATCAGCCTGGCGGTGATCACCGGCTTCTGGGGGGGATTGGTGTACTCCGTGCTGCTGTTCAAGAAACTGTCCGCACGTTTCCTGCAAACCTTTACCGCGGCACTGGGTACTGACGTGGTGCTGAGTGTTCTCAGCCTGCCGTTGGCGTACATTGCCAGCCAGTTTCCGCCGGATTCGGTGCTGGTTTCCCTGGCGGCCGCGTTCTGGCTGCTAATCTTTATCTGGGATGTGCTGGTGAAAGGGTTTATTTTTCACCGGGCGTTTAACGTGAGCCCGCTGCTGGGCAACCTGTTTTCCCTGATGATGAACCTGTTGATCATGATGCTGGACCAGTCACTGCTGGCTCACTTTGAGCCTGAGGTGCTGGAGCAGTTGCGGCAGCAGCAACAGAATCTGAAACAATAACCGGATAATCACCCGTTCATGCATATTCATATTCTCGGTATTTGTGGCACCTTTATGGGCAGCCTGGCAATTCTGGCCAAGGAGCTGGGTTACGATGTCAGCGGCTGCGATGCCAATGTCTATCCCCCCATGAGCACCCAGCTTGAAGCCCAGGGTATCGCGCTGATTGAGGGTTTTGATCCCGCCCAGCTGGATCCGGAGCCGGATCTGATCGTGGTGGGCAATGCCATGAGCCGCGGCAACCCCTGTGTGGAAGCCATGCTCAATCGTGGCCTGCGGTACACGTCCGGTCCCCAGTGGTTACGGGATCATGTACTGCAGGGCCGCTGGGTAGTGGCGGCTGCCGGCACCCATGGGAAAACCACTACCAGCTCCATGGTGGCCTGGATTCTTGAGTCTGCCGGATTGAATCCGGGTTATCTGATCGGCGGTGTACCGAAAAACTTTGCAGTATCCGCACGCCTCGGCGATTCGCCGTTTTTTGTGGTGGAGGCGGATGAATACGATTCCGCGTTTTTCGACAAGCGCTCCAAGTTCGTTCATTACCTGGCCCGTACCACTATTCTCAATAACCTGGAGTTTGACCATGCGGATATCTTCGCGGATCTGGCAGCGATTCAGACCCAGTTCCATCACCTGGTGCGAACCATTCCGGAAAACGGGCTGATTATCGCGCCGCAAGGCGATGGGGCATTGCAGGACGTGCTGGACAGGGGCTGCTGGACTCCCGTGGAGACTTTTGCACCGGCAGCCATTTCCAAAGGTTGGGGTGCCCGGCTGCGCCAGCCTGATGGCAGTGACTTTGAAGTGCTGCTGGATGGCGAAACCGTGGGCGAGGTCACCTGGACCATGACCGGTAACCACAGTGTCAATAACGGGCTGGCCGCCATTGCTGCGGCACGTCACTGTGGGGTCAGGCCTGAGGACGCGGCCGGGGCACTGTCCCGGTTTGGCGGTGTGAAGCGACGCATGGAAGTCATCGGCGAGGTGAGGGGAATAACGGTTTATGATGATTTTGCCCATCACCCCACCGCCATTGAAACCACCCTGGCGGGGCTGCGTGAACGGGTCGGCAGGGGCGAGCGGATTATTGCGGTGATTGAGCCCCGCTCCAATACCATGAGAATGGGGGTTCACAAGGAGCGGCTGGCGCCTTCAGTCCGTCAGGCGGACCGGGTGATCTGGTATCAGCCGGGGAACGTCAGTTGGGGCATGGACGCGGTTGCGGAAGCCTGTGAGCCTCCGTCGCAGTGTTTCAGTGATATTGATGCCATCATCACGCAGCTGGTTCAGGAGTCCCGGGCCGGTGATCACCTGGTGATCATGAGTAACGGCGGGTTTGGCGGCATTCATGGCAAGCTGGTAAAAGCTCTGGGTCAGTAGCCGGCTCCAACCAGTCCCAGGCCTTCCAGGATATAGCCACAGGCCTCGCCCACACCGGTGGGCATTACCGGTGTGGGCTTTTCTGTCCGGGCCCGCTGCAGCAGGTTCTCCACCGGCTGTTGAAAGTCGCCCCCGTCAAACGCTTTGCGGCTCAGCTCGTCACACAGATTGCTGGCTTCCAGCCAGCTGATCAGGTATGGCTGCTCCGGCCAGCCTTCCCTTTTTACGTATAACAGCGGGATGCCATTGCAGGTGGCTTCCGCGAACAGGCCATAGCCGGGTTTGCAGATCACCAGGTCGCAGTGTCCCAGTACATCAACAAAGGGTACATTCAGGCGGTTAAGGGGAATGATGTCGCTTCGCGCCTGCGTAGCGTTGCTGCCATCCAGCCAGACCACATCCTCAATGGCCGGCCAGTGTTTGCTGGCTAACGGGTGGGGAATGCCGCCCATGGACACCATCACCAGCCGCTGTTTGCCACTGAGGCCGAGGGATGCTTTGAAATTCGGATAGCGGTTGCTCAGTCGTGACAAAGGGCCAATGATGCGCCTGTTGGGCAGGTCCGCCATAGGCATTCCGGGCGTGGGTATCAGAAAGTGATCGGCAGACCTGTAACACTGCAGAGCCTGTTCGTGTACAGCATCCGCACCCGTAAAATTGCTGCAGTAGGTGGCGTATATATCAGCCCAGTTGAGGGAACAGAGTCCGATAGTCGGTAATGACAGTCGTTTGGCTGCAGCCAGTGTCAGGTAGGACACATTACTTAACACCAGATCTGCCTTGTGGCGTTCGATTTCACGGGCTTGCAGCGTCAGTTCCCGGTCCCGGTGGTCAAACAGCTCCCGGTAGGCCTGGTGGGACTGTTGCGGCAACACATCCATGGAGTTGCCCATTACCATCCCCACATCAGCAGATCCGGGGATATGCCTGAAGTCAAAACAGAAGGTGTTGGAGAGAAATCTTTCCTGGGCCTGGCACTGAATAACAAACTCCAGCTGCCTTCCATGGTCCATGGCCAGCTTGTTCAGAATAGGGGCCATTTGCCCGATATGGCCGTAACCATGGCCGCTGATTGAAACGTACAGAGTTTTTTTTGCCATCTGTGAAGTGTACCTTGGTTTGGCGGGCCCGCGCAGTCCGGAATCCTGATTTTCCGGTATTTTACATGCGACAGACATGAATCTTCGGTAAAATGTCGGTTAGATTTTAAGTCTAACCTGGTAAGTTAACGATAGGATGTCACTATGAAAAACAGCAAGGTATTGTCTGCGGCGGGTGTTGCATTGGCCGTGATGGCGTTGAGTGGATGCAGCAAACTGACCACCGAAAACTACGACAAACTCGAAACGGGCATGGACAAGGAAGAGGTGCTGGCGATTATTGGTTCGCCCGACAAGTGTGAGGAAGCCCTGGGGGCGGAATCCTGTGTCTGGGGAGACGACCAGAAAAATATCAAGGTGAAACTTGTGGCTGGAAAAGCGGTCTTCTTCTCTAATAAGGGTTTGAAGTAACCCTGACCGTTTTTGCAGATTGGTGATGGCAGGTGTTTGGCGTTATGGCAGAAGACGATTTTGATCTGTTTAAAAAAGAGATGAAAGGAGTCAAACCCATTCGCCGCAAGCGGGTGGCGGATGCTACCTTGAAGCAGGGGCCTACCGAGGCGCAACTGGCGCGGCGCGAGGCTGCCACCCGCGAAGCCGGGCAGGACGACAACCTGCTGACCACCGAATACGTGGAGATGGTGGACCCCCACGATGTGCTTGCCTTTAAACGGCCCGGCGTGCAGGACGGGGTATACCGGAAATTACGCCTCGGCAAATACGATATAGAGGCAGTGCTGGATCTGCATCGCAAATCAGTACAGCAGGCCAGGGAAGAGGTGTTCGAGTTTATCAAGGCCTGCCTGGCCAATTCGATCCGGACAGTCATGATTCTGCATGGCAAAGGCGAGCGGAGCGATCCGCCGGCGCTGCTGAAAAGCTACGTGAACAAGTGGCTGCCGGAACTGGATGCGGTAATGGCTTATCACAGCGCGCAATTGCGCCATGGCGGCTCCGGCGCCTTGTATGTGTTGTTGCGGAAGAGCGATTATCAGAAAGTGCAGAACCGGATCAAACATGCCAAGGGGCGGGTGTAATCCTTCACAGGGTTATCCCGCTGAAACCCGGGGATCGTTATCTCTGTTGGCGGGCGGCACCAGAAAGGCGGCCAGAACCTGTTTCAGGCGCTCTGCTTCTATGGGTTTGGTGATGTGATCATTCATGCCTGCCTCGTAGGCCCGGTCCTGATGCTCCCGTACTGCATGAGCAGTGAGCGCCACAATGGGCGTGGCCGGTAACCCCGTGGCTGTTTCGAAGGCCCTCATCCTTTCCGTGGCCTGGTAGCCATCCATATTCGGCATTTCGCAATCCATGAGTATCAGTGAATATCGCTGGGGGTTTTCCTCATACAGCGCCAGCGCTTTCAGGCCGTCGTCGGCTATATCAAAACTCATTCCCAGCCGTTTCAGCATGCCTTTAACCACCATCTGGTTAACGGCGTTATCCTCCACAATCATCACATGCAGGCCTTTCAGCGCCGAGATCAGTTGCGTGGAGCGTTCCTGCTGACGTTTTTCGCGATCAGTGGAGTGACCTGTGATCAGGCGCTGAATGGTATCTCGCAGTGCCCGGGCCGACGCCGGCTTCTGCACTGCCACTTCAATACCTGCGGCCTTCAGTGATTCTCTGTCCGGCACCTGGCGCAGGGCTGTCAGCAATAGTCTGGGAATGCGATTCAGCCTGGGTGACGCTGACATTTTCTGCGCCACTTCAAGTCCATCCAGTCCCGGCATATTCATATCCAGCGACACAATATCGTAGGAGCGATTGGCTGCGGCCGCCTGTTCCATCTTCTCGAGTGCTTCTTCACCGTAGTAGGCGATATCCACTTCCATGCCCCAGGTCTGGGCCTGCTCACTCACCACCTGAATAAAATCCGGAGAGTCGTCCACAAACAGAATGCGTTTGCCCCTGAGCTCCTCGCCGGAAAAGAAATGCTCTTCAACAAAGGCCTGTTCGGCATCTTCACACTGGATGGTGAACCAGAAAACCGACCCTTCGCCTTCCTGGCTGGTAACGCCTATCTCACCCCCCATCAGCTCGGTTAGCCGTTTGGAGATGCTCAGTCCCAAGCCAGTACCGCCAAACTGCCGTGTGGTTGAGGTGTCGGCCTGGGAAAACGCAGAGAAGAGTTTACGCTGCTGTTCGTCGCTGATGCCGATGCCGGTATCCTGCACCTCGAATCGCAGGGTATGCCTGCCGGCATCACTCGCAATGGTTTCCACCCGCAGTTTGATTCTGCCCTGTGTGGTGAATTTGAACGCGTTACCGAGCAGATTGAGCAGGATCTGCCGTAAGCGGGTAGGGTCAGATTTGATAAACGTCGGTGTCTCGGGCCGCAGTGACGATAACAGTTCGATACCTTTCTTTTCTGCTGTCAGAGAAAACACACTGGCACAATCCAGTATCAGTTTGTCCAGATCAAAATCAACCGCCTCAATCTCCATCTTGCCGGCTTCGATTTTGGAATAATCGAGAATATCATTGATGATATTCAGCAGCGCCTTACCGGAACTCTCAATCACATCCAGATACTGCCGCTGTTCGGTTTTCAGCTCGGTTTCCTGCAGCAGCTCCGCCATACCCAGTACACCGTTCATGGGGGTGCGGATTTCATGACTCATGGTGGCAAGAAATTCGCTCTTGGCTTTGCTTTCTGCCTCCGCCTGGATGATCTTCTGGCGGGCCTGCATTTCCTCTTCCTGAGACTTGAATTTCAGCTCCAGATAGCGGGCCTGCTCCTCGCGGGCCATTTTTTCGTTTTCATGGGCCAGCTGCTGTGCTTCCTCTCGCGCCTGGCGGTCCATGTTGATTCGGTCTGCCAGGGCGAAAGACAGCAACAATACCTGCAGGATATGGCCAAACTGTGCCGCATGCTCAGTGAACATATTCAGGGGCACCATTCCGGCTTTGTTGAGTACCAGTATGGCGATAAACAACAGAAACAGCGTCCATGCCAGGGCAAAAAAACGTGCTTCCTTATAGCCGATAACCAGCAGGTGGAAGCCGATCCCCATAATGGTCGTGCTCTCCAGAAAAGCCACCAGAGTGGAGGCCCGTATGGCGCTGTTATAGGAAAGGGTGTCGGTGACGATGCCAATAATCAGCACAGTCAGTACGACGGCATTAGCCATGAAAACATAAAAATACGGAGGAAAATGCTGTTTGAGACGCAAAAAGTTCACAGCGAAAAATGAGCCTGCCAGCCCGAACAGGCACATGAAAAGGGTGATGGCATACTGATTGAGTTGCGGGTTCTCCGGCCACAGAAACTGAAACGCAAAGCCGTAGAGGCACGCCTGAAACATGGCGAAGCTGCCCGTGGTAATTACGTAGTAAAAATAACTGATATCCTTGACCACGGAATACAGTGTCAGGTTATACAGCACCATGATGATCATGACGCCGAAATAGATACCATAGAACACCAGGTAGAATTGCTCGTGGCGGTTGTAGTCCGTTTGGGAGCGCAACGCAATGGGGAGCTGCACAGCACCCTCGGTATGTACGCGAATATAGAAAGTCAGGGTTTGCCGGGGCTCGAATTCCACCGGCAGGATGAAATTGCGGTTTACCACGCGACGGGTTGAAAACGGCAGGGTGTCGCCGGTATGGAACTGGTCAATGAGTTGGCCGTTCTCCAGAACATAAAACCGGATGTCATCCAGTGAGGGATAACTGACTTCCAGCAGCAGTGGAAGGCTTTTATCGGCCAGGCTGTGAGCTTTGAAACGGAACCAGTAGGTATCCGCCGTGAACCCGAGGGAAGGTGCTTCCTGTTGGCTGCGAACCCAGCGGTCGTCTGGCACGCCAATGGCGTCTTCAAGCGCTGATTCGTTATCAGGGTCCACCCAGTATTCGGTGATTAGTCCGGGGGATTTGCTGGTAATGCCAGCGTCAAATTCAAGCACACCGGCGGCACTGTGAGCGTCCACTGGCAGCCAGGCAAACAGAAGCCCCAACACCACCAGAACGGGCAGGTGTTTCCAATAACTGATTGAACCTTGGAGGCGTTTGATCAAACTGGTCTCTGTAAAAGTGAAACTACTTATATAATATAGTTCAAATTATGACCCAGCGATCCTAGCAAATTTAGGGCTAAGATGTGAGGACTTCAGGGCTTATTCATCTCCGGGGGAAATTCGGGATGGTTTTTCACAGTGTATGGGGTCCTGTTGGTCCAAAAAGCGTGTAAAAAGCAGCCAGCGCGTGCCGGGAGCGCTTTCGCATGTTCATTTGGTGTGAGTCTGAAAAACCGATCAAAAACCTGTGGATTGCCAAATCAGTGCTAAACTGTGCGTTAATTATCGATAATTGATATAAGAACAATAAACCATGGGGGCGTTCATGGAACTCTACTTTGCCTACCCTTCAACGTATTCCCAGAAAACCCTGCTTGCGCTGTATGAAAAGGGGCTGGATTTTACCCCGAAACCGGTGAATCTCAGGGACCCTGCCGAGCGCGAATCCTACCGGCAGCTTTACCCCCTCGGCAAGATCCCCTTGCTGATTCGTGATGATGGTCGTCTGATCCCGGAATCCACCATTATCATCGAATACCTTGAAGATACCTTTCCCACCGAGCCGCCGCTGATCCCCAAAGATCCCGAGGCCGCTCGCCAGGTACGTTTTCTGGATCGCATGTGTGATCAGTATCTTAACGACCCGGTGGTGAGCCTGATTTTTGAATCCATGAAACCGGAAGCCAGCCAGAACCTGGAACTGATAGAAAAGAGCTCGGAGCTGATTGGCGTGCTCTATGGTCTGCTGAACCAGCAACTGACCGGCCGGAAGTTCCTGGCCGGAGACACCTTTACCATGGCGGATTGTGCGGCCATCCCTGCGCTTTATTATGCCCGCAGCTTTGCAGAATTTTCCATTTTCGAGCAGATAGGTGCCTATTGGGAACGGATCCAGGAACACCCCTCATGGAAGCGGGTTCGCAAGGAAGCCGGACCCCATATCAAGGCCATTCTGGGCGAAACGGCGCAAGCCTAGCGTTCCTCAGGTCCGAGTAACGATTCTATCTGGCGGATCAGTGTGTCGCTTTCCGGCCTGACGCTGCTCGGGAAGTGAGTTGCCACGGTGCCCTCCCGATCCACCAGGTACTTGTTGAAATTCCAGGTGGGCGCCTGACCTGAATCCTGGATCAATCCCTGGTACAGCCCATTGGCATCAGCGCCTTTGACGGCACTTTTGCTGTACATGGGAAATGTCACGCCGTAGTTAATGCGGCAAAAACTGGCGATCGATGTATCGTCCTCCAGTTCCTGGCGGAAGTCATTGGAAGGAAATCCGAGCACCGTCAGGCCCTTGTTCTGATAGGTCTGGTAGAGCTTCTCGAGCCCTTCGAACTGGCGTGTGTAGCCGCAGCGGCTGGCGGTGTTAACGATCAGCAATACCCGGCCGGCATGCCGGCACAGTGACTCAGTTTCAGGCTTTCTAAGCAACTTGAATTCATGGTCAAGCAGGGCTGGGCACTGCGGCGGGTTTTCTGCTACCGCGGGGCTGCTCAACATGAACAGCAGAGAGCTTAGACACAGCCATAACATCCGCAATTCCCGGTTCCAAACACGCATGAGACAGTTCCTAATAAGGGATAAGTAGAGCTATTGTCAACGACCTCGAAAGCAGTTGAAAAGTGCTTCTGTTTTTGTGTCCAGGTTACTGTAGAGGTAAGTGTATGGCCATAAGCCGCACTTGTAATCGTAAAGGGTTACTGATTTTCCGTTACAATCTCCGGGTTCAAGATAACCTGGCATTGCGCAGGCTCATGAAGTCCGTGGAGCACCTTGACTCTGTGTTTGTGATTGACCCCCTGTGGATTCAGGGTGATGGGGGCACTTCCATGCCAACACGGCATGGGTACCGGCCAAAGATGGGTGAACACCGCAAGCGGTTTCTCTGGCAATCACTGTATGACCTGAGGGAGCAGCTTGAAAAACGCGGCTCAACGCTAACCCTGATGACAGGTGACTTTGTTCAGTCTGTGGCTCTGATGCTTACTCGGGGTGCTTATGGACATGTCGGTTTAACCGACCATCCCGGGCACTACGAACAGCAGCAGCTCGCGCAATTGCGTCAACGCTTCAGTGGTGTTACCTGGCACATCACCGAAGATTTTACGCTGTTCCGTGAGGAGCAGCTGCCTTTTGAATTGTGCGACCTGCCGGGCACTTTCTCACAGTTTCGTAAGCGGGTTGAGGGTTTGCTACCGGACAGGCCCCGGGACATTCTGGGTGCTTTGCCGCCTCGCCCCAGATTCAGTGGCGCTTTTTCCGACCCCGTGACCGACCAGAAGCTGGTTCAGGCCCTGATTCGCTGGCAGCGGCATGCACCGGAAGACGAATCCATCCGGGGAATGCTGGGGGGCGAGTCATCGGCACTGGATCAGTTGAATGGCTATATCCACGGTAACGGGGCGATTCGCCACTACAAGGAAACCCGCAACGAATTGTACGGCTGGTCGTTCTCTTCTAAATTGTCCCCCTGGCTCGCACAGGGGTGCCTTTCTCCGCGGCTGGTATATCACGAAGTGTTGCGCCACGAAGACCGGTTCGGGCGCAACGAGTCCACACAATGGCTGCTGGTGGAGTTGTTGTGGCGGGAATACTTTCAGTGGATGGCGAAAGCGCATGGCGCCAGGATGTTCAGGTTGCGGGGCATTCAGGGAATAAACCCGCTGCAAACATTTTATCCTGAAGGTTTTATGGCCTGGCGCGAGGGCAACACGAATTCCCGGTTCGTGAATGCTTTTATGAAACAACTGAAGACCACGGGCTGGATGTCCAATCGGGGGAGACAGGTAGTGGCCAGCTATCTGGTGAATGAGCTGGGTATTGACTGGCGGTACGGTGCTGCCTGGTTTGAGGAAATGCTGATCGATTACGATTGCGCATCCAATTGGGGAAACTGGCAGTATCTGGCCGGGGTCGGAGCTGACCCGAGGGGCAAGCGGCGCTTCAATATCGACAAGCAACAGGCCCAGTATGACCCGGATGGACGTTTCGTGGATTTCTGGCTGGCTGATGACGATCAACGGCATGCGGCGGGTTATGCCGGTTCGTTATGATGTGCTGTCGCGGGCGTTCGATTTTATCAATAGCCACTGTTCCCGTTGAAAACGGCTGCTCTCTGGCAACGCGGGCTCGGTGGGAGGCTGCTCAAGCATGCGTTGTCTGGCCAGTTCCGACTGCTCGATCAGTGGCCTGATTAACCCGGCCTCCGGCAAATTGCGCCAGTATTTCTTTGGCATTTCGGCGCACATGGCTTTTATCTTCAGACGGGCGGGGTTGAAAATGCTGGCGTAATAGGTCCGCCAGTAGGTTTCAAGCTCGTCTGCTGGCGGAGCGTTTTTCCAGTGACCACCGGGGGAGTAGGTGAGCACCCTGTCAATCCAGTGGGCGCACAAACCGGGTGTCATGATCGTCCAGTCCATATTGGAAAAACGCCCGCAGAAAAAGTCTGCTGTCAGCTTTACGATATGGTGATCCGGTTCGAACCAGGCGATATAGTGTTCTTTGGCGTCCTGCGTGATTTCGGTCTGGCCAGCGCACACGTCCTTTACGGTGACCTTGCGAAAGCGCACGAAGGCTTTCATTTTATGGCGGTCCCTGCCAACGGCTTTCGCCCATTGATTAGCCTGGTGAATCATGGGGTCGGTGGCGTCCGCCAGCAGCAATCTGTTCTCAAACGCCAGTCGCCACAGGATGCGGTAAAGCAGGTCGAAGCGTCGCGAGTCCCGGTGGCAGGCGGCATATTGTGCCAGCTGGAAAAAATGTCGGTTCACCCTGACCGGGGACGTGGGCGTTCCTGTTTCTGCAGACAGATCTGCTTTGCCAAGGCAGCGTGCCGTATTCGCTCCAAACAGATCGCCGGTGGGTGCGGACTGCCAGATCACCTGCTCCGGTGGAATCCTGTGATTAAGCAGGTGGCGAGCATAGGGTTGCCAGTCATCGAACACCGCGTCTTCATCCAGGGTGATACTGTACATCGCCTACACCGGAAACAAACTCAGCTGAGGCGACTGCTGTTGCCGCAGGAACTTTTGCTTCAACAGCTGGCTCTCCTGTTCAAGGCCTCTGGGATTGTGGTCCCGGGTGATGATAAAGGGACGCACCTTGTCCAGTGACACCCGCATTCGCTGCAGGTCTGCCAGCCGCAAGCGATGAAAGCAGCGGCTCTGCAGAATGCGCTGGACATTCCGTGGGCCCAGCCCCGGTACCCTCAGCAGTTGTTCCCGTGTTGCCTTGTTAATATTCACCGGAAAATAATCCCGGTGATTGAGCGCCCATTGCAGCTTGGGATCAATATCCAGTGACAGGTTAGGCTGGCGTTTCGGGTCCACCAGTTCAGCTACTCCGAATCCGTAAAAACGCATTAACCAGTCGGCTTGATACAGGCGATGCTCCCGCAGCAGCGGCGGTTCCGCCAGCGGCAGTTTTTTGCTGGCGTCCGGAATGGGGCTGAACGCCGAGTAATACACCCGGCGCATGGAAAAGCTCTGATAAAGCCGCTGGCTGGTGGACAGAATCCGGTGGTCATCAGAATCGTCGGCGCCAATAATCATCTGTGTGCTCTGGCCCGCGGGTGCATAGGTTACGCGGCTTTTACGGCTGTTTCTGGCTTTGGGAGCCAGGCTGGACGTTTTGTTGCCGGTGGGTGCGGGCAATAGGGTGGTTGAACGGTTTTGCGCGGCCCGTTGCGAGGCTTCGATGTGTTCCGACAGTACACCCATGGATTTACGTATGGAGATGACATTCTTCTCAGGTGCCAGGGATTTCAGTGTACTTTCGCTGGGCAGTTCGATATTGATGCTGAGCCTGTCTGCATAGCGCCCTGCCTGTTCCAGTAAACGCTCATCGGCGTCAGGAATGGTTTTTAAATGGATGTAACCCCGGAAATGATGATTTTCCCTGAGCTGTTTTGCCACAGCCACCAGCTGCTCCATAGTGTAATCAGGGTTACGGATAATGCCGGAACTTAGAAACAGCCCTTCAATGTAATTGCGCCTGTAGAATTCTATGGTAAGCGTTACCACCTCCTCAATGCTGAAACGGACTCGGCGCACATTGCTGGAGTGCCGGTTAACGCAGTAGGCGCAGTCGTAAACACAGAAATTGGTCAGCAGAATTTTCAGCAGGGAAATACAGCGGCCGTCCGGTGCATAACTGTGACAGATCCCCATGCCCGTGGTGGACCCCAGCCCGGGGCCGTTTTTTGAGTCACGAATCCGGGTCCCGCTTGAGGCGCAGGAAGCATCATATTTTGCTGCATCCGACAGGATGGACAGCTTTTCGATCAATTCCATAGAGGGCAAAAGCCACGGGTTCTCGACAGGGTGCTATATGTATATACAGTAGTGTGGCGGTATGCGAGAGGAATGTAAAGTACAAGTTTTGCTGTCTGGCTTTTCTGTCTGCCGGGCAGCTGTTGCAGATGAAGCTCTGCTGGCTACTCCACCAATACATGCTACTTTTCAAACTAGTGTTATCCTGACCCGGTGCCCGCCATGAAACCGACGCTGCGCTCATATAAAAACCTCTGCCTGCTGCTTCTGATGATGAATCCGGCCTGGAGTTACGCCGAGGAGGGCTTCAGTTTCGGTGGCTACTTCAGAGCGGGAACGAATCTGTTAACCGGTGGTGGAACCGAAAACGGCGGCTCCTGTTACGCATTGATACATCCATCCAATGACGGGTTTCATTACCGCCTGGGTAATGAATGCCGTGATTATGCCGAGTTCAGGTTCGCCAAGAACCTGAAAGAGAATGACCTGGATTTTAATCTGGTCTGGATGATCGATATTGCGGGAGATTCCCGATCGCCAACCAGTACAGAGGAATGGTCCCGTCGTTCCCGGCAACTTTACGTCGATGTGACAGGGCTTCTCGATAACGGCACTCTGTGGATCGGGCGACGTTACTACCACTCGGTGGTGTTTGGTGATCTGCACATGGTGGATATGTTCCCGGTGCAGAGTTCGGGTAATGGTGTGGGTATTACGGACTTTCGGTACGGCGAAGACACCCGCCTTCACTTTGCCCTGGTGGCTTATGGTGACGATTCCGAGGAGGAAGACAACAGTTTCAATTATCAGAACCTGCTGTTTGATCTGAGATCAGAGACAGATTTCGGATCGCTGGGAGTATTGAAGCTGGGTCTGCAGCATCTGGAGCCGCGGGAGGCATTCGATGACATCGAACGTGAGCCCGGCACCACGCTGACAATTCAGTGGGAAAAAGCCTTTGGTTTTGTGGATCAAAAAACCCTGGTTCAGGTGGGCACGGGCTCCATGGCCGAAAACCCGGGTTGTGCCGGTACCGATGGGGGCTGCTTTGATCTCTCCGCAGAGGGGGGTGACAGGGGTTATCGGGTGGCGAATCACGGGATGGTAGAGGCCAGTGCCAGGGTAATCATGAACTACACGGTGGTGTACGAAAAGTCCGAAGATCACCGTGAACTGACATCCGTGGGTGTTCGCCCCCATTATGTGCTGGGCAGATACTGGAGCCTGGTGGCGGAACTCAGTCAGGTGGAAGAGAGCCTGGAAGGGCCGGAAGACGACACCGCCGGGCAGCGGCTGGTGAAGGCAACCCTTGCCTTGCAGGCTACTCCGGATGCCTATGATTTCTGGAAACGGCCCGCGCTGCGTTTCTATATCAGCCAGTTTCACTGGAATGACGCTGCCCGCCGGATTTCCCGGTTAGGGGCTCCGGCGGAATCCGATAACGAGGCACTTTTGCTGGGTGTCCAGACCGAAGTCTGGTTTTAACCCTGATTGAAGCCCCCGAATGGGGGGTGGGGTGTTCCGCCAATCAGGGCCACAATAGGGATAAATATTCATCAGGGGATGATGACCATGGAAACCAGCCAATATTTTCCTGTACTACCTAAAATCAGAACCTTACGGCGTCTGGCGCTGGTGTCTGCGGGAGTTTTTCTGCTGGCGTTTGCTCTGCCAGTGTACTCGCTGACGCTGGAAAACGGCCATCAGGTGATGCTCTACGTGATGAGTATTCACCTGGGTCTGTTCATTCTTGCCCAGTGGCTCAGCTTTGAATGCAAAATGATTGAGTACAAGGTGAAGCTGTACTCCATGAGCAATGTGCAGGAGAGCGACAGGGAATATTATCGCCAGGTGATTCAGGGGTTGCCGCTGCTCGCCGCGTTTGCGTCGGTGCTCAGCCTGATGATTCTGCTCTGAGGGCAACAAACCCCGCCTGGCCGGTGGGTGAACCGGCCAGATGGCGCTGTTGCAATAAACCGCACGGTATTGGTTACTGATTTGCCCGGTTGGCAATAATGTCGTCTACCACCGAGGGATCTGCCAGGGTGGAGGTATCTCCCAGGGTATCCAGCTCGTTAGCGGCTACCTTGCGCAGAATTCGCCGCATGATTTTCCCGGAACGGGTTTTCGGCAGGCCCGGTGCCCACTGAATCACATCGGGCTTGGCAATGGGGCCGATTTCCTTGTTCACGATCTGAATCAGTTCCTTGTGAAGCTCCTCACTGGGCTCTGCGCCCTTCATTAAGGTCACGTAGGCATAAATACCCTGACCCTTGATATCGTGTGGGTAGCCAACCACGGCGGCTTCTGCCACCGCGTCATGGTGCACCAGGGCACTTTCCACTTCTGCGGTCCCCATCCGGTGTCCGGACACATTCAGCACATCATCCACGCGACCGGTAATCCAGTAATAGCCATCCTTGTCTCGCCGGGCACCATCGCCGGTGAAATACAGGTTCTTGTAGGTGGAAAAATAGGTTTCCTTGCAGCGCTGGTGATCACCAAACACCGTACGGATCTGGCTTGGCCAGGAAGCCTTGATCACCAGGTTGCCCTCAGCAGCCCCTTCAAGGAAGTTGCCGTCGTTGTCCACCAGGCCGGGCTGCACGCCAAACATGGGCAGTGTGGCGGAGCCCGGTTTGAGTTCAAAGGCACCGGGCAAGGGCGCAATCATGATGGCCCCGGTTTCGGTCTGCCACCAGGTATCCACAATGGGGCAGCGGCTTTCACCCACCACATGGAAGTACCATTCCCAGGCTTCAGGGTTGATGGGTTCACCCACGGTGCCCAGCAGGCGAAGGGATTTTCGGTCACAGCGGGTCACCGCGTCGTTGCCAACCGCCATCAGTGCGCGGAGTGCGGTGGGTGCCGTGTAGAAAATATTGACCTGGTGCTTGTCACAGATTTCCCAGCAACGGGAAGCCGAGGGGTAGGTGGGCACGCCTTCGAACATCAGCGTGGTGGCGCCATTGGCCAGGGGGCCGTAAACGATATAGGAGTGGCCGGTTATCCAGCCCACGTCGGCGGTACACCAGTAGATATCGCCCTCGCGATAATCCAGGACATATTTGTGGGTCAGTGCGGTATTGAGAATATAGCCGCCGGTGGTGTGCAGCACGCCTTTCGGTTTACCGGTAGAGCCGGAGGTATAAAGAATAAAGAGCGGATCTTCGCTGTCCATGGGTTCCGGTTCACAGTCCGCGCTCACCTGCTGGCTGATCTCCTCATACCAGACATCCCGCTGCTCGTTCCAGTCAATGTTGCCTCCGGTGCGTTTTACCACCAGGCAGGTGTGGACTCCGGGGCAGCCTTCCAGTGCCTTGTCGGTATTGGCTTTTAGCGGGATGGTTTTGCCGCCGCGCACGCCTTCATCGGCAGTGATCACTGTCTGGCAGTCGGAATCCAGAATGCGGGATTGCAGGGAGTCGGGAGAAAAACCGCCAAACACCACCGAGTGAATGGCGCCGATGCGGGCGCAGGCCAGCATGGCGTAAGCGGCTTCCGGAATCATGGGCATGTAGATGCAGACTCGGTCGCCTTTTCGGACGCCGCGCTGTTTCAGCGCGTTGGCAAACCGGCAAACTTTTTCGTGCAGCTCCCGATAAGTGATCTTTGCATCATCATTGGGATCATCCCCCTCCCAGATAATGGCCACCTGATCACCGCGGCTGTCCAGGTGCCGGTCGATACAGTTGTAGGTGACATTGAGTTTGGCATCCAGAAACCATTTGGCCTCGGCCTTGCTGAAATCCCATTCGCTGACTTTGCTCCAGGGTTCATACCAGTCGATAAACTCCCTGGCGCGATCCGCCCAGAATGTGTCGGGGGATTCGACGGACTCCTTGTACCAGGCGTCGTATTGCTCACGATTAATGTTGGCGCCTTTGGCGAACTCGGGATTTACCGGATGGTTCTTGATGTCGTACATAGCCCTCTCCTCTGATCCTGTGATGACACTTTTTTTATTGGGTTCGGATATTACTGGCTCACTTCAAAATCGATATTGTCAATGAGTCGGGTGCTACCCATCTTCGCGGCGGTTAATATGACGAATTTTCTGGTATCCGGTGTTGCCGGCTTCAGGGTATCCTGGTCAGCAATATTAAAGTATTCATATTGCAGTCCGTATTCCGCCATGTGCCTTTCAGCGTCTTCCGCCAGTTGCTCATAGTCCCTGCGGCCACGAACAACAAGATCCTTGACCCGTTTGAGCTGCTGGTAAAGCACCGCAGCGTTTTCTTTTTCCTCATCGCTGAGATAGCCATTGCGTGAACTCATGGCAAGGCCATTGGCCTCGCGCACGGTTTCACCACCGATGATCTCGATGGGAAAATTCAGAGCTGCGGTCAGGCGACGAATCACCGCCAATTGCTGGAAATCCTTCTTGCCGAATACAGCCAGGTCCGGCTGCACCATGTTGAACAACTTGCTCACCACCAGCGCAACGCCATCAAAATGCCCCTCGCGGGTTTGTCCGCAATGGTTTTCGCTTACCTCTGTGACGGACACCTTTACCCAGTCCTGGCTCTGGCCGGGGTAAACCTCATCCACATCCGGTGCGAACACCAGATCACAAGCCACGGTTTCCAGCTTTTCACAGTCGTTTTCCAGCGTGCGGGGGTAGCGGTGAAAATCTTCTCCCGCGCCGAACTGCGTGGGGTTGACAAAAATACTGCAGACCACGAAATCCGCTTTTTGCTTTGCCTGTTCTACCAGCGACAAATGGCCTTTGTGCAGATTGCCCATGGTGGGAACAAAACCAATGCGCTTCCCATTGCGGCGCTGTTCGCCAACGATTTGTCGTAACTCGTTAACTGTATGTACTGTCTTCATCTATTCGAACCCATGCTCTGGTTTGGGAAAATCACCGCTTTTCACAGCCTTCACGTAGGCTTCGATGGCGCCCTTGATAGTGCCGTTACCATCCGGCATGAAGTTGTGAACGAACTTGGCAACCTTGCCGGGAGTGGCGCCAATCATGTCATGCAGTACCAGTACCTGCGCGTCGGTGGCGGGGCCGGCGCCAATACCAATCACCGGGATCTCCACCTTTTCCATGATTTCTTCAGTAAGATCAGAGGGGATGCACTCATACAGCAGAATAGCGGCACCGGCATCCTGGGCCCGCAGGGAATCCTCGATAAGCGCCTTGCGGGCTTTGGGATCGCGCCCCTGAACCTTGTAACCGCCGAACTTGTTGACGGATTGCGGAGTAAGCCCCAGGTGAACACACACGGGTACACCCCGGTCAGTGAGTTTTTTGACGGTTTCCGTTAGCCATTCACCGCCTTCCAGTTTCACCACGTGGCCTCCGGCCTGCATCAGCTGCATGCTGCTCCTGTAGGCCTGTTCCCTGGTGGCATAAGCCATGAAAGGCAGATCCGACATGATCAGTGCACCCTGGTTGCCACGGGCAACACAGGCCGTGTGATAGGCCATGTCATCGTTGGTGACCGGAATAGTGCTGTCATGCCCCTGCAGCACCATGCCCAGGGAATCACCCACTAATAACACCTCAACGCCCGCACTGCTGGCCATGTGGGAAAAGGTCGCGTCATACGCCGTAAGGCAGGTGAACTTTTCGCCGTCGTTTTTGAGTTTGTTAAGGGTGCTAAGGGTTACTGGCATAATGAAGTATCCTTGCAAAATCGAAAGGTCGGTCAACAACTGACCGGCTTATGAAACACGATAGGCAGGGTAATCCGATAACGGTGTGATACCTGTCTGAGGAGTCTGTTGTACCAAATCTGTTAGGCAAACGCCATTGGGAAATGTCAGGCCGGGATCAAGGTCATGCAATGGCAAGAGCACAAAATTGCGCTCTGCGATACGGGGGTGAGGAACGGTCAGACGTTCCGTGTTAATGTTTTCATAGCCGTAAAGCAGCAGATCCAGATCCAGCGTGCGTGCCGTCCAGCGAACGGTCCCGCGGGTACGCAAGTGATCTGATTCAATGCGCTTCAGTTCATCGAGCAGGCTTTCTGCCGTAAGCTCAGTCAGCAACCGGACAGCGGCATTAATATAATCGGGTTGTTCGCCGGGGCCGATGGCGCGGCTCTGATAAAATTGTGACACTGCCTCGAGGCGGCTTTGTGGTAGCAGTGAAAGTGCAGTCAGTGCTGACTGCAGGGTGGCAATGGAGTCACCCAGATTGCTGCCCAGTCCGATATAAGCGCTGATCATGTGCCGTTGTTATCGGGGCGGTTATTGTAACCTTTCCTGCCGGAACGCCGGCGCCGCCGGCGCCGGGTATTGCGGTTTCGGCTTTCACCGCCCTGGGCATTGATCATGGTTTGACGCTGGTCTTCGTCGGCTTCCTGAAAATCCGTCCACCACTGACCCAGGCCCGGTTCTATTTCACCGGCGTCTTCCCGGAGAAGCAGCAAATCGTAAGCGGCACGGAAACGGGGATGCTCAAAGGTCCGATTAATGCGTTTGGCGCCACGCTGGGGCAGTTTCAGCTGCAGCTCCCAGATTTCCCGTAACGGAATAACAAAACGCTTGGGAATGGAGGTGAACTGGGTTTGCTCGCTGATGGTGAGCTGCATGGCCTTCTGGAAAGCGGGAACCGGTGGCATGCCTTCGGCTTTGATCTCTTCCCAGCGTCGGTTGAGGGGCCCCCACAGCATTACCGCGAACAGAAAGGCCGGCGTTACCGGTTTGTCGTCGGCGATGCGCCGGTCGGTATTGATCATCACCTGGTCAATCATTGCCTGGTGTGCCGGGAGCGGGTTTTCTTCAGGGGTGGAATTGGGGAACAGGCACCCGGCCACCCCGTAATGCTTCAGCAGCTGCCAGACGCCGGCTGCGGCACCGCTCAGAAAGAGTTTCTGAATCTCATCAAACAGCCTCGCAGCGGGGATCAGGTTGAGCAGGTCCGCGTGTTCAAAAATCGGCTGCTCGGTTTCCCGCGTCATGGTGAATTCCAGCTTGGCGGCAAAGCGAATCGCCCGCAGCATCCGAACAGGGTCTTCCTTGTAGCGTTGCTCCGGGTCTCCGATCAGTCGCAGGGTGCGGGTTTCGATGTCCCGATAACCATCGACATAGTCGATGATGCTGTGCCGGTCGTGGTCGTAATACAGCGCATTGGCGGTGAAATCCCGGCGAATGGCATCCTCATCCAGGGTGCCAAACACATTGTCCCGAAGCAGCAGACCTTCATCAGACTGAGCTGATTCGTGTTTGTCGTCGCTGCCGGCGTTGCTGTGACTGCCACGGAAAGTGGCAACTTCAATGATTTCCCGGCCGAACCTGACATGGGCCAGGCGAAAACGGCGCCCCACCAGGCGGCAATTGCGGAACAGGGCCTTGATCTCTTCCGGATGGGCGCTGGTGGCGACGTCGAAATCCTTGGGTATTTTTCCCAGCAGGCCATCCCGCACGCAGCCTCCCACGATATAGGCTTCGTGACCATCCCGGGTCAGGGTTTCAACGACCTTGATGGCGTTGCGGTTTATCGCTTCCGGGCGGAACTGGTGTTCCTCGGGACCGATAATTCTGGGGGAGGGAGCAGTCACGCGGGGACTATCTGAAATCAGGCTTTTGATTTTTGAAAATAGCCGCTTCGGCATCGAAAATGGTCGTTCCTGCAGGTTATCGTCAAGATTGCTGCTATTCTAGCACCGGTGATGGCTTTCGTCTCAGGCTGGCGTTGAAAAAGGCTGTAAAAGCAAAAAGGGAAAGTCAGTGACTTTCCCTTGCGCTTAATCTCGTTTTATTTTGATAATCGAGAATTCTTTTTTAGCGGACCGGGCCTGTGGCCCGGTCCATTGTGCCGACTCTTTTTATTGTTTTTCAGCGTTTTTTATTATTGTTTCTTTTTTATTATTATTTTAATCAGTTATAGAGTGTTTTTATTACCTTTTTATTATTGTTTCTTTCTGTTTTTTATTATTATTTTAAGTTTTTGAGTAACTTGGCTGTTTGAATTTTTATTATTCTTACTTCTTCTTTTTATTGTCGCCTTGTTACTTCAACGTGCTTTTTATCGTTGTTTTAGTTTGCCCGCAGGGAAACATTTTTGTTTTTGTTATATTCCCTTTAGACACTAAAGAAGTAGCATGATGCATGCCAAAAAATTATAAAAAAATAAAATAGTGTAAAAACAACAAGTTAGAAAGGCAGTGCTTTTCAGATGCTGATTTCAGTCAATAATTTGTTACCTGATTTATCAGCAAGTGTTCCCTTCGTGGGTAGCAAGGTAACAAGTAGTCGCGGTGTTTATAGTGTTACCAGCCGATTTCTGACGTTAAAAAAACCGAGTAATTTCACTGGGTTGTAAGGTGTTTCCGGGTAATGCCATGTATACGTCAGAAATTTGAGAGACAGCAAATTCCGGTTAGGCGGAATTTTGAACCATTTTTGCCGGTTTTGTGACAAAAAAACCTGTGACGAAAATTTGTCGTTCAATTGGTTGGCGCTTCATGGGGGGAGGGTAACGGTAATGTCACCTCAGGTGTCAGCGTAGGGGGATTTCACGGCAGGCTTTTTTCTGGGTATTCCCAGGCGCTGGCGGCGCTCCCACAGGCATTTCCGGGAAATACCCAGTTTCTGGGCCAGCTCCGTTTCTGTCATCTGATCCTGGTGTTCCAGTACAAAGCGCTGGAAATAGTCCTCCAGTGACAGGTCCTCTTCACTGCCATCACCTTCTGCTTCCCCGGGATCTGTGATGTCTTCTTTCTGTAACCGGGTGACATTGCCGGCCACAGCTGAGTCGGCGGACCGGGGCTTGTGACCCTTGATTTCCGCCATATCCACATCAATGGCCAGCAGATCGGGGGTAATCATGGTCTGATCACACAGGATAACGGCCCGCTCCACAGCATTTTCCAGTTCCCTGACGTTACCGGGCCAGTCATAGTGGTTTATGGCCAGCAGCGCGTCCTCGTTGAAAAACATGTCCCCCCTGTTCAGCTTCTGGCTGGTTCGCTCCAGCAGTGCCCGGGCCAGGGTTTCAATATCGGAACCCCGTTCCCGCAGGGGTGGCAGGCGTAATTCCACCACGTGCAGGCGGTAGTAAAGGTCTTCACGGAAGTTGCCGCTTTTTGCCAGGCTCTTCAGATCCCGGTGGGTGGCTGCCACCAGGCGCACATCCACAGTTTTGGCCTGTACTGACCCGACCCGGCGGACTTCCTTTTCCTGGAGGAGACGCAGCAGGCGGGCCTGGGCCTCCAGGGGCAGCTCGCCGATCTCATCAAGAAACAGTGTGCCGCCATCGGCGGCTTCCACCAGCCCCTTGCGGTTGGTGTTGGCACCGGTAAAGGCGCCTTTCTCGTGGCCGAAAAGCTCGGACTCGATCAGGGTTTCGGGAATGGCGGCACAGTTCACCGAGATCATGGGGCCGTGATTGCGCTGACTCTGCTCGTGCAGGGCGCGGGCCACCAGCTCCTTGCCGGTGCCTGACTCCCCCAGCACCAGTACGGTGGTGTCGGTGGGTGCCACCTTGCCGATCATCTTGAACAGGTTTTTCATGGGCGCACATTCGCCGATCATACCTGTCATGGGGGGGTAATGGCGGTGCAGTTCGGTTTTCAGGGCTTCGTTCTGGCGCTCCAGGGAGCGCTCCTTCAGGATGCGCTGCACGGACATCAGCATTTCGTCGTGATCGAAGGGCTTGGCGATGTAGTCCACGGCACCCATTTTCATGGAGTCTACCGCCGACTTGAGGCTGGCATAGCTGGTCATGACCAGCACCGGTGTGCCTTCGGCAATGGGGATAATGTCCGTGCCCGGAGAACCCGGCAGGCGGAGATCGGTAATAATCAGGTCGAAATCATGGAATTTATACTGTTCCGTGGCCTCCTGAACGGAGCCGGCTTCACTGACTTCGTAGTGATTGCGCTCCAGCAGGCGGCGCAACGCCGAACGAATGACGGATTCATCTTCCACGATCAGTATGTGGCTCATGATATCGACTGCTCCTCGCTCTCACGCACTATCAGTACTCTCCTGACCTATCCCGTCGGCTGTTCCTGTGGCCCGGGCCCGTCAACCTGCGTGCCACCGGGTGTTACCGGTGTTACGGTTTGATACCTTGGGAGGATAATAGTAACACGAGTTCCGCCACTTGCGGAGTTAATGGGGCTATCAATTGTAATTCGCCCCTGGTGTTCTTCCACAATACTGTACACAAGCGCCATACCTAATCCGGTTCCTTTCCCCGGATCCTTGGTGGTCACAAAGGGTTCGTAGATCCGTTCCATGACCTCCTGGGGAATGCCGGTGCCCTGATCCTCAACGCTGACGGTAAGTGAGTGCTCTGAGAGTTCGCCGGATATGCGGATTGGGCTACCCACAGGGGAGGCGTCGGTGGCATTGCTCAGCAGGTTGATAAACACCTGAATCAGCTTCTGGGAGTCGCCTTTCACCAGGGTCTCCGGGGGAATTTCGTTGATGATGACATAGTCTTTGCCGCTCCGGCTCAGCTTGATCAGGCCAACGGCTTCCTCGATCACATGGTGCAGGTCCACTGGTTCCAGCTTGATCTGGGAGTGGCCACTGTGACTGAAACTGACCAGTGACTGCACGATACGGGTAACCCGCTGGGTTTGCTCCAGTATCTGCTGTGAGGTCTCCAGGGTTTCCTCGTTGTCGGTGTCGTATTTGAGGTTCTGCGCCAGGCAGGCGATGCCGGTAATGGGGTTGCCGATCTCGTGGGCTACCCCGGCCGCCAGGCGCCCGATGGATGCCAGCCGCTCATTGTGGCCCAGTTGCTGCTCCAGCAGCCGCATCTCGGTCTGATCCTCAATCACCACCACCACGCCGTCATTCAGGTAACCGTCACTCTTGATAGCAGCCTTGTGGAGGCTGAGCCAGCGCTGGCGGCCATCGATTTCCAGTGACTGCTGGTGGGCGGGCACGTCTTTCTCGATGACGAAACTCTCAAAGATGTCGTTCCAGGGCGGAGGCAGATGGGAAATATTGGAGCCAACGATGTTGGTGGAGGGGATCCCGGTAAGATGCTCCAGAGCATGATTCCAGCCCAGTACCTCGCCGTCGTTACCCAGGGAACAAACACCGATGGGCAGATCCTGCAGTGTTTGCCGGTGAAAGCGGCGCAGCGAATCCAGTTCGCCCGCCAGGCCGGTCAATTTGTGCTGGTATTCCTCCAGGCGGCTTTCGATAAAGTGGATATCCTGAATAGCCGTTTCCTCGGAATGAATCACATAGGGTATGGCCTGGTCGATAATCTCGTGCGCCACCGAGGGGCCCAGCAGGCCGGACAGGTTGGTTTCCAGCTGATCCCGCAGACGTCGCAGGGCATAAGGCCGGGTTTCATCCGCGCTCATGGCCAGGTCGTGCAATGCCAGCTGCACCTCGCGCACGGCGGTGCTCGGCCCCAGCGGGCCCTTGAGCCGCTCAGTTACCTCGCGGGCGGAACCCACCGACAACTCCCAGCGATAAGATCGCCTGAGGCTGTCCACATTGCAGGTTTCAGCTGCCTGTTTTTCCTGGGGGGTGGCGTCGGTAACGATGGAAACCACGCCGAAGATCATGGCATTCAGGAACAGGGCGAAGGTGGCGGCCAGATAACTGTTGTCCGGTGTGGGGAAGGTATCCTGAATCAGAAACGGAATGTGAAGGTTTATCTGATAGTCAAAAATCAGTGGCAGCAGCAGCCCGAACAGCCACACCGCCATGCCGGCCACCAGCCCCCAGATAAATCCCCGGCGATTGGCTGTGGGCCAGAACAGAACCCCGAGCAGACCGGGTACAAACTGTGTTGTGGCAACGAAGGTGAGAAAAGCCAGCTCCGACAGGCTGTGGCGTTTGGCCAGGGCATAATAAAAACCGTAGCTGGCAATAATAATGGCGGCGATCAGGGCACGGCGGCTCCAGAGCAGCCAGCTGTACAGGTTGCGCTGGGTATTGACCGGCGATAACGGGATTACCAGATGGTTAAGGCACATGGCTGACAAGGCCAGGGTACAGACAATGATCACCCCGCTGGCCGCAGACAGACCGGCGATAAAGGCCAGAATAGCCAGCGCCGGATTGTTCATGGCAAGGGGAATACCCAGGGTGAAATACTCGGCAGTGGTTTCGGGCTGAACCACTTGGGCACCCCAGAGAATAATAGGAATGGTAATGGCCAGTATGAACAAGTAAAGCGGTACACCCCAGCTGGCGGTGAGCAGGGCGCGGGGGTTCAGGTTCTCCGTAAATGCCATATGGAACATGTGGGGGGTGGTGACTGCCGCCACAAAGAAAGCAGCAATAATACTGCGCCAGGGGCCTTCCTTCAGGGGCTCATACAATTGATCCGTGGCTTCCGGGTGATACATCAGCCAGTCATTCAGCCCCATGGGGCCACCGAAAACATTGAACAGAATAAATATGGCGATGGTGGCCATGGCCACCAGCTTGATCAGCGACTCGAACGCGATGGCAATG